>NZ_JBHYKZ010000001.1:0-159485 GCF_042741995.1 Aerococcus sp. NPDC058936
GGTTAACTTTATGATAATGGAGATTCCTCTTTTTTTGTAAAAAAATATAGAACCAATGACTTTTTCAAGTCATCAGTCCTATATATTGTAGAGCCTTTTAATATTGCAATATAAATGAACCCTAGATAACAAAAATGGCTACTAGGGTATTGATCTTACTTATTAATTTAGAAAGATGCTTTTTTCACACCAGGGATTTTTCCTTGGTGAGCTAATTCTCTAAAACGGATACGACTAACTCCAAATTTACGCATATAACCGTGTGGACGACCATCAATTCTGTCTCGATTGTGTATACGGGTAGGTGAGGCGTTACGTGGTAATTTGCTTAAACCTTCATAGTCACCAGCTGCTTTTAACGCGTCACGTTTTTCTCTATATTTTTCTACGGTTGCTAGTTGTTTTTGTGCTTTTTCAATCTTTGATTTCTTAGCCATAAATAATTCCTTTCTGTACCTTGTGTTGGGAAATGCTCTGAAAATAGTGAATATAACATTCCGAAAAACTAATCGTAATCATTACGATTCTAGCTACTTACTATTAGAAAGTCAAGTAGAAAGAAATATGGCAGAAAATATGAATTCGGCTAGTGCAGGTGCCAGATGAAAAAAACGAACCGTCAAATACGGCAATGTGCAAAAATGATATTAAAGTCTATAAACAAGTAAAAGTGAAAGAGTTGATTGAGATACATTTCAATCAACTCTTTTTTTTGACCCGATAGTCGGGAGGTATTTACATATGAAACACCCTATTCAATTAGATAATTCCATGCAGAAATAAATCAACCATTTCTTCCAAAGCAATCGTTTTGGTGATTGTGTGTTTAGAAGAAATATAAGGGGCTAGTGTCACAAAGAAATATGTGGCGATTTTATCTCCAGTGAGCTGAGGTTTTAATTGCTTTTCGTAATCATCAAATAATAAGATGAACGGCCGTTTATAATTTTCTTGAAAGATTTGATATAGGATACGTCTACTTTCAACGGAAATATCTGCTTGCATATCTTGCATCATAGTATAGATATCCATATCTTGGTTATCTTGTAGATAATAAGACATTTGTAAAAGTTTACCAGCTAGGTCAAGCTGGTCATTTTCAACAATGGCTAATAGGTCAGTGTACACTTCCCCACCTATTTCATCTAAAACCCCAAGATAAAGACTTTCCTTGTTTTTAAAATGATAATACAAGTTTGGCTGTGTAATCCCAACTTCTTTCGCAATCATTCTAGTAGAGGTAGCTTTATAACCGCTAGACATAAATTTATTCCGTGCAACTTCAATAATACGTCTTCTGCTTGAAGAATCTTTTAAGGACATGATGAGATGAACTCCTCTCTATTTATTATTATAGCTTGATTCCAAAAAAAAGCCATGCATAAATCCCATATACTTGATAAGTCATACCGTAAATGGTAATCTGTTATTAATAAAACTTATCAACTGATAAAATAATAAAATGGATCTATAAAAGGGGACCAATAACATGACAAGTAAAGAAAAAATCGCAATCATTGGGGCAGGGATAGGTGGCTTGTCTGCAGCTATCCGCTTGCAGCATGCAGGCTACCAAGTTGAAATTTTTGAGAAAGAATCGTTGCCGGGCGGTAAGATGAACCAGATGGCAGTGGATGGCTATACCTTCGATGTAGGTCCAACGATTGTTATGTGGCCAGAAGCATATAGAGAGCTTTTTACCTTAACTGGTCGGGACCCGGAAGATTACATCCCTATGCAGAAGCTAACCCCGATGTATGACGTATATTTTAAAGGAGACCCTTACCGCCACTATAGCGTGAGTAATGACTTGACTGATTTAATGGCTTTAATGGAATCTAAAGATCCTCAAACTGCACTTGGTTTTCTTCAATATCTTGCAGAGATGTACCAACGATATCAAGTGGCTATGGACCATTTTATTAGGCGCCCATTTAGACATAAATCGGATATTTACAATCCTTCTATGCTGATCAATGCGCTTAAATTAAAAACATTTGACAGTGCAGAACATATGATGGCGAAATTTATTCCAAATAAAGATATTCAGCAGTTAATGGCTTTTCAAACGCTTTATATAGGCGTTTCCCCTAAAAATGGGCCTTCACTTTATAATATGATTCCAATGATTGAACTACTATACGGCATTCATTATGTTAAAGGTGGCATGCACACCGTTGCTAAAGGCTTTGCTGAATTGTTTGAAGAGTTAGGTGGCGTCATTCACTATAACACACCAGTGGATAAGATTTTAATTGACGAACAACAAGTAAATGGTTTACAAGTTGGCGAACAATTTATTCCTAGTAAAAGAGTGATTTCAAATGCTGATTTCCCATATACGATGAAACATTTAATCGATGGCGATGTAAACCGGGGTAAATATACAGCCAAGAAGATAGACCAAATGGATTACTCTTGCTCTTGTTTAATCTTTTACTGGGGAGTGAACGGTACGTTTAAAGATTTGAAGACCCATAACTTTATCATCTCAGAGGATTTAGACGATAATATGGCACGGATTTTTGACGGACGTTTGATTGACAATCCATCAATATACCTTCACGTACCTTCCCAAGTTGATGAAACTCGTGCACCAGAAGGAAAAGCTAATTTCTATCTCCTGATGCCAGTGTCAGAATTAGGCACAGCACAGTATGCTTATGACCAATCCACAGTGCAATTTTATAAAGAGAAAGCCTTGGAAACATTGGCAGGTATACCTGGATTAGAAGACCTTGAAAGTCAAATTGAAGTAGAACGTGTATTTACGCCTAATGATTTTGAATCCCACTATAATGCATATCGCGGGGCTACTTTTGGTTTGCAACCAACCTTAATGCAAAGTAACCACTTCAGACCGCAAGCAAAAGCTGAAAATGTGTCGGGTTTATATTTCACGGGTTCCTCCACACATCCAGGTGCAGGGGTCCCTATAGTCATCGAGAGTGGCAAAATTTGTGCCGATGAGTTGATGTTAGATGACGAGGGTTAGAGTTAGAGAGGAAAGGGAGATTATGGCAAGAAATCGTTTGCTTAGCGCATCTTATAAAGCTTCTGAAAATACGATGGCAGAAGCATCAAAGAGTTTTTACCAAGCTTTTCGTTTGCTACCAAAAGAGGCATTTGAAGGTGTTGCAGCTTTATACGCCTACAATCGATATGTAGATGATATTGCAGATAGCGGAGACCTCACACAAGAAGAAGCTCTGGGAAAGTTAGATGTTTTAGAAGCACAAATTCTAAATATAGAAACGAGTGAAGAGGAACCATTTGCTTGGTGGTTGGCCTTCAAAGATACGGTATCCACCTATCAAGTGTCTACGGATGCTTTATTGAAACAAATCCAAGGACAACGAATGGATATTTTAGGCCATAAAGTAGTGGATATGGCAGATTTGGTGGCCTATTCATCTAATGTTGCAGGATCAGTTGGGGAAATGCTGCTACCCTTATTAGTTGATAAAGATACGCCTATAAGTGAAACACTGCGTCAAGCAGCTATAGATTTAGGTATTGGCATGCAATTAACCAATATTTTAAGGGATGTGGGGGAAGACTATCGGGATAGACAACGCATCTATTTACCTCAAACGCTACTTGATGCCTACAATGTAGATGAAGCAATGATCAAACAGTTGTCATATGAGGCTGGCACTATTCCGCAAAAATGGATTGATTTGTGGGAGCATCTAGCTCAGATTGCTGACCAGTACTACTATAGTATTGAACCCTTTCTAAAAGACTTTAGCCAAGCAGCACAACTACCCATCCTAACGTCTGCTTATATCTACCATGGCATTGGTGATGCTGTTAGGAAAGCGAATTACAATTGCTTTACTCAAAGAAATTATACCAGTAGCGTTGAACGGGCCCGCTTGATTTACCAAGCGAAGAAGGTGTTAAAAGACACATAAATCTAGTCGCAAAACCCCTTAATAACGCGGATGAGCCCTTATTTTAGCCTATTTTTTGGATGATTAGCGTGTCAAACATGCAAACTTATTAATAGGACTAAAACAAGAATAGGCCTGCGTTTTATAGACACTAGTCATCACATCTGGCTTACAAGAATAGCTGGATTTTTGACGATGAATAAATAGATGTAACAGATAGAGAGAGGAAGCAAGTAGGCATGTTTTTAGCCATTAAAGAAATATTATATGCAAAGAAAAAGTATAGTTTGGTTGTTGGTGTCATGTTTTTGATTGCCTTTTTAGTTTTTTTCTTAATTAGTTTGGCTTTTGGTCTAGCGATGGAGAATAGAATTGGGATTGACCAGTGGCAGGCTGACCAAATCATCTTGACAGAAGAAGCAGATGGGACAATTAGTCGCTCTAATATAAATGAAGCAGATTATGATGCGGTTGATGCAGATAGTAAAGCTTCAATATTACAGACGCCAACCAATATGCATTCAGATGATATCGAAAATGATGAACAACTATCTATTTCCCTATTTGGTATTGATTTTGATGACTTTATTGCGCCTAAAGTCACTGAAGGGCGTCAGGTAGACGCTGATAACGAAGCCTTAATTGATGATAGTCTAACTGAACAATATGGCCTAACAATAGGGGATACTGTAACGATTGAAGGACAAGCTTTTGAAGTTGTGGGATTAACGACAAATACGAAATATAGTATTGCGCCGATGGTTCATATCACACAAAATGCTTTTAGAAACATCCAAGATGCTTCTTTAAATACAACGAATACATCAGATAATAGCCAAATGCCTGAAGTTGAATCAGGGCAAGAAGCGACTAATCAAATGATTAATGCGATTGTTGTACATGGTGAAGCAACAAACCTACCTGACGATCTGAAAGTATGGTCAACGGCAGATTTTATCAATAATTTACCAGGATATAGCGCCCAGCTACTTACATTTATCTTCATGATTGGCTTTTTAATTATCATTGCTGCAGTGGTGATTGGTATCTTTATTTACGTCTTAACCATTCAAAAAATTGATGTATTCGGCGTGATGAAAGCTCAAGGTATTTCAACAGGCACAATTGGTCGTTCTGTAGTTGTGCAAACCTTTATCCTTACATTAATAGGTCTAGTATTCGGCGTTGCGGTGACCGTTTTGAGCATTTATTTCCTACCAGCTCAGGTGCCAACCCAAATCAATTGGCTATTCTTTATAGCAGTTGGCGGTTTGATTTTACTTTGTTCATTAATTGGTGCCTTATTCTCAGTGAAAACAATAGTGAACGTCGATCCAGCAAGAGCAATCGCCTAGGAGGTCAATATGAGTGTATTAACAATTGAAAATGTACAGAAAAAATTTAAAGATGGGGATACGGAAATTGTGGCCCTTGAAGAAACGTCATTTACAGCAGAGAAAGGTGAATTTATTGCTATTATCGGGCCATCCGGTTCAGGAAAAAGTACTTTTTTAAGTATTGCTGCCGGCTTACAGGAGCCAACACAAGGTAGGGTCATGATTAATGATAAACCCTTTAGTGAAAAGAAAGAAAAAGAGCGGGCGCGCATTCGTTTTGAAGAAGTAGGATTTATCCTACAAGCTTCAAACCTTATTCCATTCCTAAAAGTATCTGATCAATTAAAATTAGTCGATAAACTATCTAAAAAAGAGAAAAGCCAACTAGATTTACTGGAACTACTAGGTATTGAAAAATTAAAAAATAAATTTCCAGAGCAAATATCTGGGGGGGAAAAGCAGCGTGTAGCAATTGCGCGCGCCTTATATAATAATCCTTCAATTATATTTGCCGACGAACCAACAGCAAGCCTAGACTCTAAACGTGCGATGGATGTGGTGGATGTCTTGGCCAAAATGACCAAACAACAAAATAAAACAACTATCATGGTTACACACGATCTTCGTTTAATAGCCCAATGCGATAAAGTCTATGAAATGAATGATGGGGTCTTAACCTTAAGAGAAAATAATGATACGACTAAGGATGCACAGATGGTTTGAGATGGAAGCCTGGTTAGATAGATGGAGTGTAAGAGGATAGTTCAAATAGTGGAAAAAACATTTCCTAATCTATGTTTTTCTCTTACTAGGTCATATCTTTAGCTGTCTTAAAGAATCTATTAGAAGAGGAGACAAACACCTTGTGTTTGCTCTCCTTTTTTTAATCTTTTCTAACCCTAGTTGACAGACATATTGGCAACAAGTAAAATAAATGCATAATCTTAAATCGTAACTATTACGATTTAAGAAATTCAAATAAAATAACAAGGAGGCAGAAGGATGGCAGAAAAAATGGATCTAGCTAGTGCACGGCGCCGGATGAAAAGTCCCAATCGTAAGACACGACAACGGGCACAAAAGGTATTGAAGGCTATAAAGAAATAAAAATGAAAGAGTTGATTGATATCATGTGTCAATTAACTCTTTTTGCTTTCTTATTAGCCCGAGGCCATTTTTTGATTAATTTTTGTTACGTACTCTGATAACAATATATTCTTGCAGATCCATTTAAACCACTATGATAAATACTCTCACTGGGCGACCATCGTTAAATTTCTTTACACCGAAGGCCGACTACCGGATGTCCAGGATACCATAATCTCCTATACTTCTTATCCAATGGGGTCATCTTTGTTAGTATACTTTGCAACTTATCTTGCAGGTTATACAGATAGTGTTTTAATGATAGGGCAATTTGCATTAATACTCTCCTGTATTTACGCAATGTTTTCAGTAGTCAGAGATACTAGTCGGATCCTTATTCTAGCCATGTTATTTAACTTATTTGCAGCTTTTAACCACTTTAATAAGGCAATTCGTATGAACAACCTACTAGTTGATTTCTTATTGCCTTTACTCGCATTAGCTGGAATTGCCGGAATTTATAAAATGCGCCATAATCTAAAAGGCATGAGTATCTATACCTTACTGATTGTTTCAGCCTTAACTCTAGTCAAATCAAATGCTAGTTTCTTTGCAGCACTCATCTTGATTTACTATTTATATGAAAGCTTCAGAAACCTTTCTGGGAAAAAGAGCAAATTCAAATCAAGCTTACTAATCTTATCAACAAGTGTTTTATCCTTTATGCCTATTTGGCTTTGGAACATTCATGTAAAGGCTAATTTCCCTGTGACGAAGCATGAAGTTTCAGTTACCTCGTATCAAGAGGTATTCCAAGCAAAAGATGGGACAATTATTCACCAAATTACTGATTAATTCATTGATACGATTACAAGCCTATCAACTGTTTCTACCCAAGGGATGCTACTTGTACAAGTGATTATGATTGGTGCTTATATCATCATTCACTGGGTAATTGGAAAGAAGAATCCTATCCTATAGCAATTGGCTCTAATTAATATCATTACAATTATCTATTACATTGGTATATATGTGATGTTTCTATTCTCCATGCCAACAGAAGAAGCCTTGTACCCTGCTGGTTTTGACCGCTATGCATCAAGTATGGTCATTATGGCACTTGGACTAGCGGGGATGTTTCTTGCGAGACAAATAGACTATGCTTTATATGAACAACGTATCGAGTATCGTGACTTTAAATCTTATAAAACAATCAAAACGAGAAAACTTTATCAATATGCGACAGTATTGTTATTATTCTCGTCAGCATTATTGATTATGTCAGAATCAGGCGGGTTGTTATATAACGACGTCAATTATCAAACATCAGTTGCAGGTGAAATCACTAGCATAACAGGAAATCATATGACCTTAAATGATGACCGGTACCTGATTGTTTCAACAAATAAAAAAGAAGTCGATAACTATTTCGTTGGTTTCTTCGGTAAATACTGGTTATACTCTCCTGACGTTGATGGTAGAGAAGATTTTAATATGTCATTATCTGAATTTAATGATTTAATTGCATCCTATGTCAAAATTTTGATTTTAGAAGATCACTATACTTTTAATGAAATGACTAAATTAATAAATAATAAAACCTATCAACCTGGCATATATACCAGTAAGGATATTCTAGCCAGCAACTAGGATTCTGTTATAATGTAAAGAATCATATAAAAGGAGTCATTTCATGTTATATAAATATCCTTATACATCTGAATTAGGCATTATTACATTACTAGCAAACGACCATGGATTATTGGGCGCATGGTATGAGAATCAAGAAAATTATGGCGGGCGGTTTGATTTTGATAATGTTCAATTGCTTACAGACCTTCATCAATCAACCATTATTGGTCAAGCAATTAAATGGTTAGATAACTATTTTTCTAAGCAACCGATTGAAACGATTGATTTCCAATTAATGCCCCAAGGTACAGCCTTCCAGCAGGACGTGTGGGCGGAACTACAAAAAATTCCTTTCGGCCAAACTATCACTTTAGACCAGTTAGTAGAAAGAATAAAAGCTCGTCAAACAAAAGGGCTTGGAACAGCTAATGCGATAATTGGGGCAATTAACAGCAATCCAATAGCTATTATAATTCCAAGCCACCGCGTCTTGATACCAAGCGATCAAGCAGAGAATCTACTTGCCACAAATCTTATAGGGCCAGTACTAAGAGAATCTGAAAGAAGTTAATTAAAAAGCATCAAAACCAATTGAAGAATGGCTTTGATGCTTTTTTAGTATATTGATTATGCTTCGTTAGGGAAAACAGATGTTATGGTTCGTATATTTGACAATCCACTCAAAGTGTTCGGATTTTGGGCTAAGATATTATTGTTAGAGCTTTAGTTGAATCACTAGGAAATTCACTTACAATCAATCTCGTGAGTGAATACTTTTTATGATGATTGTCTCTCGGATTATTGGTACGTACACAATGTTCTAATACCTCATGTCGCGTACAGATTTCTAATAGTTTTATCTCTTAACGTTTATTTAACCAATATATATACTAAATTGGACTTATTTTTATTTATATTATAAATTTTTTAGAATAATTTAACAATTATTTAGCAAAAAATGATAGTTACGCCTAAAAAGTGATATTTCTTTGCTATAATAATGAAGAATAACCCAAAATAGATTGGAGGTTGAGAATTTATACCAAATTGTATGAAAAGATTTATGGATGAATATGACAACTCAAATGACTTAAAATTGGTAAAATCACCGCTTCGAATTTGTCCGATGGGGCACATTCAGACTACCAAGGTGGGGCTGTAACGGGGATGGCCCTGGATGCCAGCGTGGATTTGATTTATGCACCGCGGGAAGATCGCTATGTTGAAATTCAAAGTTTAGATTTTTCGGATACAGAATTATTTTCATTTGGCCATGATTTAGAGTATATCCCTGGATTCTGGGGCTCATATATTCGTGGTGCAGTCAAAGTCTTGCAAGCAGACCACGTCTTAAAAGTGGGCTTGAACGCTGTTGTCTCAGGTAAATTGCCTATCGGTGGTTTATCATCATCATCAGCAGTTACAACAGCTTATCTAATGGCCTTATGTGACGTTAACAATATTGAAGTTTCAAAAATGGATATTATTATGTATAGCCATTGGGTTGAATCCAAATTTATTTGTTTGAAAAATGGTATTCTTGATCAATCAGCTAATGTGTTTAGTATGAACAATCAATTGATGTGGATGGACTGCTTAACCAATAAATATGTAATGATTGATAAGGGGGCAGATTTTAAAGACTTTGAAGTAATTGTTGTCTGCTCAGGTATCTCTAAAAATCTTATGGGTACAGACTTCAACAACCGTGTTGAAGAAGTCCGTGTAGCCGGATGGTTATTACTTGAATTAGCAGGTCAACCACTACCAGTTTTAGAAGATGGGAAAGTACGAAATATTCCAATCGATATATATAACAAATACAAATATCAATTACCTAACCGCTTTAGAAAACGTGCAGCACATTTCTATACAGAACAAGAATGTGTCTTAAAAGGTGCAGAAGCATACGCAAATGGCGATATAGATACCTTTGGTCAATTGATGTTTGAATCTGGCAATTCCTCTTTCTACCAACAAGAAAATGGTATTCCAGAAATTAAATTGATTTTTGATATCTTACAAGAAATAGATGGCGTAAACGGAGCCCACCCATCAGGAGCAGGTTTCCGTGGGCCTGTTATCGGTTTAATTGACCCAAGTAAAAAAGAAGACATCAAAGCAAAAATTGATGTCGTTTATCCAGATAAATTCCCAGCCATTAAAGATGTTTACGAAGTCAACTTCTGTAAGACAGATGATGGTGCAAGATTTGTGAATGTGGAGGATCACTGCTAATGAAAGCAATAATTCTAGCAGCTGGTTATGCAACCAAACTTTACCTACTAACTAAAAATCGACCTAAGCCATTATTAAAAGTTGGTAACCAGACTATATTAGATTCCATTGTGGAAAAAATAGTTGCCGTTAAGGAATTAGATGAAATATTTATCGTTACTAATGATAAGTTTCATACTCACTTTGAAGAATGGGCAAAAGAAGCTACTTATGGCATTAAGTTAACAGTAATCAATGATGGTACTTTATCGAATGAAGATCGTTTAGGTGCTTTAGGTGATATTCACTTTGTAATTGAACAAGCAAAAGTTGAAGATGATTTGATGATTGCAGCCGGTGATAATCTATTTGGTTTTTCGCTTGTGGACCTAGTTAGCTTCTACAAGGCGCACGAAGGTAATGCTATATCCATCTACAAAAAAGATGACCTTAAACAACTAATACGTGGTGACACAGCCAATATTGATGAAAATTGCAAGATAATCGGATTTGAAGAAAAACCAACAAATGTAAATTATCCATACGCTGTACCAACTTTCTACATCATACAGAAAGAGGGTCTAACACTCTTCAATGATTATCGAAAAGAAGGATACAATATGGATGCTAACGGGACCTTTATCCCGTGCTTGTTGGATCACAGTACAGTATATGGCTACGTATTTGATGAATACCGCTACGATATCGGAACACTAGAAAGTTATGAGCAAGTCCAGAAACGATTTGCTAATATCAAAGATTAATTTTATGTTGCTGCACATTATAAAGGAGAAATGAATTATGGATAGAATTTTACTAGCGTCACCTCATATGAGTGACGAAGGATACGAACGTGATTATGTAAAAGATGCCTTTGACAAAAACTGGATTGCACCACTTGGTGAAAATGTAAATGAATTTGAAAACACACTAGCTAATATGGTTGGTATTGATCATGCATTGGCTTTGGATTCAGGAACATCAGCTATTCACTTAGCCTTGAAAGCAGTAGGAGTTGGACATGATGATATTGTATTCTGTCAAGATTTAACTTTCTCAGCAACTGCCAATCCTATTATGTATCAAGGAGCACAACCAGTATTCATTGATTCAGAAAGAAAATCTTGGAATATGGATCCAGATGCACTAGAAGAAGCATTTAAAAAGTACACACCTAAGGCTGTATTAGTTGTTCACTTATACGGCGTTTCAGCACAAATTGATAAAATCAAAGCTATTTGTGAAGCCCACAAGGTACCATTGATTGAAGATGCAGCGGAAAGTTTAGGGACTATTTATAGCGGTCAATGGACAGGTACATTTGGTGACTATGGCGTATATTCATTTAATGGGAATAAAATAATTACTACTTCTGGTGGAGGAATGTTAGTTTCTAACAATGAAGAAGGTATTCTAAAAGCTCGATTTTGGGCTACACAATCTAGGGAGCCAGTATTACATTATGAACATAAGGAAGTAGGCTATAATTACCGTCTAAGTAATATTTCTGCAGGAATTGGTCGTGGTCAATTGAAAGTATTAGAAGACCGTGTGGTAAAGAAAAATGTTATTTTTAATACTTATAAAGAAGCTTTCAAAGATATACCAGAAATTGTTATGCTCGATGATCCAGAAAATGAACGCTCTAACCATTGGTTAAGTCCATTACTAATCGAATCAGAAACTGTAACACCAAAGATGATGATTGATAAATTGAATGAAGCAAACATTGAATCTCGTCCAGTTTGGAAACCAATGCATTTACAACCAGTATTTGAAGGTACTGATTTTATTGGATCAGGTGTAAGTAATGAGTTATTCGATAAAGGAGTATGTTTGCCTAGTGATACAAAAATGACTAATGAACAACAACACCGAATAATTGAAGTGATTAAAGGATTGTTTAACTGAAATGAATTATAACAGCGTTTATACTAGATATATAAAACGATTTCTTGATATTTTGATTTCGTTGGTAGCTATCATTGTACTTAGTCCAGTATTAATAATTGTAGCAATATTAGTAAGAATAAAATTAGGTAGTCCGATTTTATTTAGACAACAACGCCCAGGAATGAATGAAAAAGTATTCGATATGATGAAATTTCGCTCAATGACGGATGAAACAGATGCGGAAGGAAATCTTCTACCAGATGATGTTCGTTTAACAACTTTTGGTAAAAAATTGCGAGCAACAAGTCTAGATGAGTTGCCTGAATTGTTTAACATTCTAAAAGGTGATATGAGTCTTATTGGACCTAGACCTTTATTAGTAAAATATCTCCCATTATACAATGATGAACAAAGCAAAAGACATTTAGTTAGACCAGGGTTAACCGGATTCGCACAAGTAAATGGACGTAATGCACAAACTTGGAAACAAAGATTTGCTTACGATGTTGAATACGTTGAAAAAGTAAGTTTCGTATTTGACATAGCGGTTCTTTTTAGAACTGTTATTACTGTATTAAGGCGCGAAGGTGTTTCTGAAGAAGGCATGGCTACTAAAGAGTCATTTAAAGGTAACAAGTAGAAAGTTGGAAATATTTAATGCATGATAAGCTTTTAATAATTGGAGCTGGTGGGCATGGAAAAGTTTGTGCAGACATTGCAATGAAAATGAAAAAATGGACAGAAATTTCCTTTTTAGATATGGACATGCCCAAAAAGGAAATATTAGGTTTAAAAATAATTGATATACCGGAAAATCTTAACCAATATGTTGACAACTATGATTTTTTTATTTCAATTGGAAATAATCATGTTAGAGAACACATTGCTAGTGAGATTGGTAATTCTAATGGAGAATTAGCCACTTTAATTCACCCATCAGCAAATATTGGAATAGATGTTAAAATTGGAAAAGGTACTGCAATTATGGCAGGAGTTTCAGTTAACTCAGGTACAACTTTAGGAGTTGGAGTAATTATAAATACAAATTCTAGTGTGGATCATGATTGTATCATAAAAAACTATACTCACGTTTCGCCAGGCGTAACAATTGCTGGAACTGTTAACATAGGGAATAATTGTTGGATTGGTACTGGAGCAAATCTAGTAAACTCAATTAACATACCCCCTTATACAATTATTGGTGCTGGTGGAGTGGTAATTAATAGTATTCCAGAACAAGGCACATATGTGGGAGTTCCGGTAAATAAAATTAAATAGATTGGAAGGTCACTATGAAAGTTTTGCTTGTTGCAACAGTTTCTACAACAATAAACACATTCTTAATTCCACATATAAAAAAAATACGCGAACAAGGACATAAAGTTGATATAGCATGTAATATTACAGATAACTTAGATTCTGAATTAGTCGAACTCATCGACAATGTTTATGATATTCCATTTCAAAGAACGATTTTTAATAAAGGTAATTATGATGCCTATAAAAAGGTAAATAAAATATTCAAATCAAATAACTATGATTATTTTATAACTAATACAGCTATAGCTTCTGCAATAACTAGGCTTGCTGGTATAAAATATAAAAAAAATTTGAAGTCTATTTATATTTGCCATGGATTTAATTTTTGTAAGGGATCTTCATTATCTTCCTGGATAAAATTTTATCCAATTGAAGCAATACTTGGGAAATTCACTAATCATATTATTACAATTAATCAAGAGGATTTTGAAAGGGCTAAAAAATTTAACAAATCTGTTTTTAAAGTTCATGGTGTTGGTGTAGATACTAGTAAGTATAAAAATCCAAACGCTGATATTGTAAAAAATTTAAAAGATGAATTTAAATCAGATTCAGAAGATAAACTAATTATATCAGTTGGTGAATTATCGGTTAGAAAAAATCATATTGCTATAATCAAAGCTATTTCTGAAATTAAGAATGATAAATTAAGATATATAATCTGCGGTACAGGTCCATTACAAGAAAAACTACAAAATTATATTGATTCAAAGGACTTACAAAATAAAATAACATTACTTGGATTTAGAAAAGATATTTCAGAACTGCTTAAAATCAGTGATATGTTTGCTTTTCCATCGTTATCTGAGGGGTTAGGTATGGCTGGAATCGAAGCGATGGCTGCTGGTGTTCCATTATTAACATCGGATAGACATGGAATAAAAGAGTATGCTATACATGATATCACGGCGTATACAGCTGATCCTTCCGATATAGAGTCAATCAAAATAGGTATAAATAAAATTCTTTTTAACTCTCAATATACGCAGATGTTGTCAGCTAATGGAATTAAAAAATCCGAAGAATTTTCATTATCAAACTCAATTAATGAATTTAGTGCTGTATTTGAAAAAATTTTTAATAAAGATTTTTAAAAGGGGAAAATATGATTGCAGTATTATTATCGACATATAATGGTGAAGAATATTTAAAAGAGCAAATTGAAAGTATAACTAAACAAAGGGATGTTGAGTGGAAGCTGTATATACGTGATGATGGATCGACAGATAAAACTAAGGATATTTTAAAATCGTATAGCTCTAATTCCAATATAGTAGTTGAATATGGTGAAAATTTAGGGTACATTCAAAGTTTTTTAAAATTATTAAATGATCATATTAATGATGCGGAATACTTTGCTTTTTGCGATCAAGATGACATTTGGCAGGAAAATAAACTGATTAAGGCATATGAGAGATTATCCAAATTGCCTAAAAATAAACCAAGCCTGTATCATTCTGATTTGAAAGCAGTTAATGAAAATTTGATTCAAATAGGTTATAAATCATTTAAAAATAGAAAAAAAAGCTTAGGAAGTTCAATCTCAAGAACTTTTGTATCAGGATGTACTTCTGTATTTAATAAGGAATTGGGTGAGTCGGTCATCAAAAATTATCAACTGGTAAAAATTGGGCATGATTCCTGGTTAGCCAATGTGGCATTTTCTGTTGGAGCTGTTGTTTATTACGATGATAATTCGTATATTCTTTTCAGAAGACATTCTAGTAATACATCAAATTATAAAGCAAATTTTTTAAAGAAATTAAAAGTGGAATATAAAATGAATTGGAAGAATAAAAATTCTAAATTGGTAAATGCCCAATTGTTATTAGAAAATTATAATGAACAAATTCCTGTAGATATTAAAGAAGTATTAATAAAAATCGCTACATATAAGAATACATATTTTAATCGCGTACAACTATTATTTAGCAGAAAAATTGATACGGGAGATTGGAAACTTAATTTAATAAACAAGTGGTTAATTTTGACGGGTATATATTAGAGAGGTAAAAATGTGGATAATGTAATTGCTGGTATAGTACTTTTTAATCCCAATTTGGATAAATTAAAAAATAATATCGAGGGGATTTACAATCAGGTTAACAAAATTATTCTGATTGATAATAATTCAGATAATTTTAATGAGGTTGAAAATCTTATATTAAATCATTATAAAAAACAGTGTGTAGTTATATCTAATTCGAAAAATAAGGGGATAGCATTTGCATTAAACCAAATTATGCATGAAGCAAACGACAATAATTATGATTGGTGTTTATTATTAGATCAAGATTCAGTTAGCCCCTTGAATCTTGTTAGTAAATTGTCTAAATATTCAGATATAAACGACGTGGGAATTATTAGTCCCTCGGTTCAGGATAAAAATTCTAATGAATTTCTCTCCCACGGTCAGGGGGAGGTCCAATTGGTAGACCAAGTTATTACTTCAGGCGCATTGTATAATACGAATATTTGGAACAAGATAGGTCGTTTTGACGATAATCTATTTATTGATTCAGTCGATTTTGAATATTGTTATAGAATAAAAGTAAATGGATTCAAAATTATTCAAGTTAATAATATTGTATTAGCTCATGAATTAGGTAATATGGAAGAAAGGCAGTTTTTCTTCTGGACAGTATCAGTTTTAAATCATTCAGCTTTCCGTAAGTATTATATCATTCGAAATGCCATCTATTTTTGGAAAAAACATCACCATCAATCTATTATTAAAGTATTATTGAGAATTGTAAAACAATATTTGATTGTCTTGTTATTTGAACAACAAAAAATAAGTAAATTCAAAGCAATGAATAAGGGTTTTTTCGACGGAATATTAATGAAAGTTGGTGGTATTCTTGAGTGAATTAAGAACTAATAGTATTAAATTTAAGTATGATAAAAAATTTAGCATAAATTTACTTTTATTCTTTATGTTAATTTATATGATGTTTCCCTCAAATTTTTCTGCTTTAAAATTATTCTTAAGTTTTGTACTATCTTTTATGGGTTTAGTTAATATAGTAAATACTAAATATCTTTATCGATCAAAATTATTTTTGGGTGTAATTGCTTTTTTGATCATTTCGACGTTATATTTTTTACTTGGATTAACTAATGGCTTCTCTTTAGATGGAGCGATACTCAGGGTTTATCTATTACAACCAATAGTTATTTATTTGATTAGTACTTTCATTACAGATACTGAAGGATTCAAGTACTTTTTTACAGGTATACAAAATATTACAACTATTATTTTGATTTATGATTTACTATTCATGTTAGGAAATATTGGTGTAATTCCTCAACTTATTTTTTGGGAAGAAGGATTAGCAATTGTTGATGAAAACTTCCTAAGTGTGAGGTTAGGAAACATGAACTCGTTAATGTTTCTTTTACCAATGGAAATATTTACTTTATTAAATTTCGATAATCACGGTAAGCAAACAACTTTTAACAATATTATTGGTTTTTTAGTAATACTATTGTCAGGAAGAAGGGCCTTACAAATAATATACATCCTGGCCTTATTAATTAGCTTAACCTATGCAATTCTAATAAAAAAAACAACAATCAAAAGTTTTTTAACATCTATATTAAAAGTACTCGGCATTTTAGGGGGACTTTTTGGGGCTATATATCTTCTAAATTCAATTTTAGGTTACGACAATATTTTTTCAGTGGTATTTAAAACAATTTCAGATGCTTTTGATTCGGGTTCTGTAGGAAAAGGTGTCCGGGATACACAAACAGAAGTGTTATTAAAAGAATGGAAAAGTGCTCCTATTTTTGGAAAAGGATTGCAAGCATTCGTACCTTATTATTTAAGATCTCATACAACTAAGTGGTCGTATGAAAATTTCTACTATGCATTCTTATATCAAACAGGTATTGTAGGTTTTACATTCTACGGTATATATATAATAAATATTTTTAAGAACATATTTATTAATATAATGAAAACTACCAATTATAAAATGGAAGTTTCTTATATGAGTGTTGGATTAGGTTTTTTATCTTATTTACTAGCATCTTCCTCAAATCCAATGATGTTAAGTATTTGGCCATGGATTATTGTTGTAATAGCCTGTGATTTAAACTTAAAAGAAAGATAGGGAACAGATGGAAAAAATATTAATTTTAATGTCTACTTACAATGGAGAGAAGGATTTAGAAACATTATTAAATAGCCTTTATAATCAAAATGATGTTACAGCTTCATTATTAGTCAGAGACGATGGATCAACAGACAGAACTGTAGAAATATTGAAGTCATGGAGAAATAAGCTAGATATCAAAATATATAGTGGTGAAAATTTAAAACCTGCAAAAAGTTTCATAAATTTACTTTCAGAAGCAAAATCATTAAATTTTAAATATTACGCTTTTTGTGATCAAGATGATTTTTGGCTACCAAATAAATTAAAGACCGCTGTAAGTAAATTAAAAGGAAATTCTAAACCGTCTCTATATATTGGATCAGCAACCTTGGTAAATGATGAATTAAAAAAAATTGGGGAAAATACAGTGGGTGATATATTGACATTTGGAGCAGCATTATTTAGAAATAATGCTCAGGGTGCTACCATGGTATTTAATCAAGAATTATTGGCACTTGTGAACAAGTTCTTCCCTAGAGAATTATATATGCACGATTCATGGGTGTATCAAATAGCATTGGGTACAAATGCTAGGATATATAGCGATAATGATCCTTACATTTTATATAGGCAGCATACTCAGAATGTTGTAGGGGTTAAAATTAATTTATTGGATAAAATTCAATACCGGTTTCTTAAATTGGTCAATAAAGATGACAAGAAAAACCTTCAAGCTCAGGAGTTAAAAGAAGGGTATTCAAATTATTTAACTAAAGAGGATAATGAAATTCTAGAATGGTATATTAGTTATAAACACAATTTTAGATCAAAACTCAAATTACTATCCACAAAAACTATTTACCCCAAGAACATTTCAAAAAAAATCTTACTAATGTTCGATATATTATTTAATGCAATATAGATTGGAGTTGCAATATGGATAGATACAAAAAACTATTAAGCAATTCCTTTATTTTCACTATCGCAAATTTTGGTAGCAAGATAATTACTTTCCTGATGGTACCGTTATATACTAATTATCTTAATCCAAATCAATACGGATCAGTTGACTTGATAACTACCACGGTTAGTCTGTTGGTTCCGTTGTTGAGTATGGAAATAGGCCAGGCAATTATTCGATATAGCATAGAAAACACGGATTTTAGAAACAGGAAAAAAATATTTAATAACATGATTCTATTTTCGTTAGGACTTTTGTTATTTATTGTTTTTGCTGTTATTTCTTTAAAGGTTTTGAATGTAAAAATAAATTATTCTTTCTATTTTTCTTTATTGTTGTATAACTCAATTTTAAATTCACTGTTTTCACAGTTTGTCAGAGGAATCGGGCGTGTAAAACAATTTGCATTTAATGGTGTTATTACGACATTTGTAACAGTTATTTTGAATATAATATTTCTTGTATTCGGGGGATTAGAAGTTGCAGGATATCTTTTATCGATGATTCTTTCATTAGTAATTTCTAATATTTACCTACTAATTTCTGCAAAAGAATTTATAAATGTAAATAATTTAAAAGGTAGTAAAGCCCAATTAAAAGAAATGATTCATTTTTCTATACCACTAATACCAAATAGCTCAATGTGGTGGCTTATCAATAGTTCAACAAGATATTTTATTTTGTATTTTGTAGGTACTGAAGGAAATGGCTTATTTGCAGTAGCTAATAAAATCCCATCTATAATTTCTTTGATAAATACAATTTTTTCTCAGGCTTGGCAAATATCGTCATTTGAAGAATATAATTCAAACGATAGAGAAAAATTTTACGGAAAAATATTCGAAATATATTCTTCAATTTTGTTTATTGCTTCTTCATTGTTATTGATTTTTATTAAACCAATAATGGATATTTTTGTAGCGGAAAACTATTACGAAAGTTGGATGATAATTCCGCCTCTACTTGTAGGTGTCATTTATCAAAGCTTGTCTACATTTCTTGGAATGAACTACACTGCTTCTAAACAAACTAAAGGAGCTTTTACTACATCAGTGTATGGGGCAATTTTTTCAGTGTTTTCTAGTTTAATATTTATACCAATATTTGGAACAATTGGCGCAGGGGTTAGTACGGCTTTTGGGTTTGGAGCAATGTTAATCTTACGTTTGTTTGACACAAGAAAAATAGTGAAAATTGATATTAACATTCAAAGATTTGTTTTTAATAATGTCTTAATTATAATTCAAGGATTTTCATTATTTTATTTAGAATCAATGTATGTATATATAGTTCAAACGTTAATTTTTCTTTGTATAGTTGTAATTAATAGAAGGTTATTAATAAATATTGTTAAATACTCAACAAGTTTTTTAAGATAAGGAGAAATTTTATGAAAAAAATTGGTCTCATTGGGGCATTTGATAGGGATAACTATGGGGATATTTTATTTCCAATTATTGTTGAAAAAGCTTTAAACTCTTTTACAAATAATTTTGAATATACATATTTTTCTTTAATAAATGCAAATTTAAAAGGAATTGGTGGCCTTGAAACACATTCAATTCGAGAAATGTACGAGAAAAATTTAGACACAAGTATTGTTGTGGGTGGTGAAATAATAGATGCAGATTGGATTGCAATGCATTTAAATTTGATAGATTCACAAAAAGAACAATATATATATAGATTTGCCTACAAAATTCTTGGAAGAAAATTTGGAAATAACTACTCTAGAAAAAAACTAAAAGGTAAAAGTAAATTCCCTTGGATTATTGATAAAAACTTGGTGAAGAACACTAAAATTATTTATAATTCGGTTGGAGGAAACACATTTACAAATAAAGATAGAAAAGATTTGGAATATATTACAGATATGTTGAATAATGCGGACTACGTTTCTGTTAGAGATAATTCAACGAAAAAGAATATTGAAGATATAGGTGTTAAAAATGTAATGCTTAGTCCAGATTCTGCTATTATTATGTCAAAATATTTTAATTCTGACAATTTTGAACATTATCTATCAAATGATTTTAGAATTAAACACGATAGCTATAAGAATGAAGAATATTTCTGTTTCCAAATTGGTAATTTTTTTGCACTAGGAAATGAAGAAATAATAGCTAAACAACTGATACAAATTAGTAAGAAATACAATAAAAAAATTATACTGTTACCATTAGGAATAGCCGCTGGACATGATGATTTAGTTGCATTAGAAAAAATTTATAACTTGATAAAAAATAAAGTTGAAACTGAAAATATAATTGACAGAAATATATACGATATTATGTTTATCATTTCAAATTCAGATATGTTTATCGGTACAAGTTTGCATGGAAACATTACTGCATTATCATATGGTATTAGAACTATTGGTTTGGATAATAGGGTAAATAAATTATCTAGTTTTTTGAGAACTTTCTCTGTATCAGATCAATTATATGCAGTGGACTATGATAATATAGAAGAGGCAGTTGAGAAAACATTTTCAATTTCTGAGAAGGAGTTAAGTGATAATACCGATATTTTACAAAACAAAGTTTTAACCAATTTTAAAGAAATTTATAAAATAATAGAGGAGTTGTAGCAGTATGAAAGGAATTATTTTAGCAGGGGGAAGCGGTACTCGCTTGTATCCTTTAACACGTTCTGTATCCAAACAATTATTACCTGTATATGATAAACCAATGATTTACTACCCATTATCACTTCTTATGTTGGCAGGTATTAATGAAATTTTAATTATTTCAACTCCTCAAGACACACAAAGGTTTGAACAGTTATTAGGGGATGGTAGTGACCTAGGTATTCGATTTGAATATAAAGTTCAAGATGAACCTAATGGTTTAGCAGAAGCATTTATCATAGGCGAAGATTTTATTGGTGATGACTCTGTAGCGTTAGTTCTAGGAGATAATATTTTTTACGGTAGCGGTCTATCTGCGATGGTTCAAGATGCGGCTTCCAAAGAAAATGGAGCCACGGTATTTGGATACCATGTTACTGACCCTGAACGTTTTGGAGTTGTAGATTTTAATGAAAGTATGAAAGCAATTTCAATTGAAGAAAAACCAGATCATCCGAAGAGTAATTATGCAGTTACAGGCCTTTATTTTTACGATAATAAAGTTGTTGACCTTGCTAAAAAAATCAAACCTTCAGCTAGAGGAGAACTTGAAATTACAGATTTAAACAATGAATATTTGAAGTTAGGAACATTAGAAGTTAAAATTATGGATCGAGGTTTTGCATGGTTAGATACAGGAACTCATGAGTCTCTATTAGAAGCTAGTACATTTATTGAAACAATTGAAAAACGTCAAAATTTAAAAGTTGCTTGTCTAGAAGAAATTTCATATAGAATGGGTTATATTGATAAGGAACAATTGATTTCTTTAGCTCAACCATTAAAGAAAAATGCTTATGGTCAATATTTATTAAGAATTGCAGAAGAATTGAAATAGGAGAGTTTGAATATGAAAATTATTGTTACAGGTGGAGCAGGGTTTATTGGTTCTAATTTTGTTTACCATATGTTAAATAAATATCCAGATTATGAAATTGTTTGCGTAGATAACTTAACTTATGCTGGTAACTTAAGTACATTAGAAGAAGCTTTTAAAAATGATAAATTTTCTTTTCATAAAGTAGATATTTCGGACCGAAAGGCAGTATTTGCTTTATTTGAAAAAATTCATCCGGATATTGTAGTGAATTTTGCAGCAGAAAGCCACGTCGATCGATCAATTGAAAATCCAGAAATTTTTGTTGATACTAATGTTTCTGGAACATTAGTTTTGATGGATGCAAGTATTAAATATAATGTAAAAAGATACCATCAAGTATCGACTGATGAAGTATATGGCGACTTACCATTGGATCAACCAGAATTACTTTTTACAGAGGAAACCCCACTGAAAACTAGTTCACCTTATAGTAGTTCAAAAGCATCTGCAGACCTATTTGTGCATGCTTATAATCGAACATTTGGGTTGCCAGTTACAATTAGTAGATGTTCGAATAATTATGGCCCTTATCATTTTCCAGAAAAATTAATTCCTTTAATGATTATTAACGCATTAAATGATAAACCCCTACCAGTATATGGTGATGGACAAAATGTCCGTGACTGGTTGTATGTGGAAGACCATTGTGAAGCTATTGATTTAATTATTCACAATGGTGAAGTTGGTGAGGTTTACAACGTTGGTGGTCATAATGAAATGGCGAATATTGATATTGTAAAATTAATTTGTAAAACTTTAGACAAACCTGAAAGCTTAATAACTTATGTTAATGATAGAAAAGGACATGATAGGCGATACGCTATTGACCCAACTAAAATCCATAATGAACTAGGTTGGTTACCTAAAACTAACTTTGAAACAGGAATACAAAAAACAATACAGTGGTATTTGGATAACCAAGATTGGTGGGAAGAAATAATTTCTGGCGAATATCAAAACTATTATAAAGAAATGTATAGTAGTCATTAATACGGAGGTAATTTATGAAGGTTTTGGTAACAGGTGTAACTGGTCAACTAGGATTTGATGTGATGAAATCTTTGATTAAACAAGGATTTGAAGCTATTGGAACTGGACGTAGAACTAAATTTGAAAGTTTAATTGTTGATGAAGAAGTAACCAATGCCCCTTATATCTCAATGGATATAAGTGACGAATATGAAGTAAATAAAATAGTGCAAGCACTAAAACCGGATGCTATTATACATTGTGCTGCATGGACTGCTGTGGATGCTGCTGAGGATAATAAAGAAGAGGTTTTTAAAATAAATGAAAAAGGAACTAAAAATCTAACTAGTGCGGCTAAATTTGTAGATGCTAAATTTGTATATATTAGTACTGATTATGTATTTGATGGGATGGGAGTAGAGCCTTATTATCCTGATAATAAAAGTTATGCTCCGACAAGCGTTTATGGCGCTAGCAAGCTTGCAGGTGAAAAAATAGTAAGAGAAACACTTGAAAAATATTTCATTGTTCGTATATCTTGGGTTTTTGGAATTAATGGTTCTAACTTCGTTAAGACAATGCTAAGGGTAGGAAAAAATCACAAAAAAGTTACAGTTGTTAACGATCAAATTGGTTCCCCAACGTATACTTTTGATCTTGCAAAATTACTTGTAGATATGATTAAGAGTGAAAAATATGGTACATATCATGCAAGAAATGAAGGAGATTTTATTTCTTGGTACGAATTTACTAAAGAGATATATAAAATAGCTGATATTTCAGTAGAGGTTGTTCCTGTAACGACTGAAGAGTATGGTGTTTCTAAAGCTGCTAGACCACTTAATAGTCGTTTAGATACATCTAAATTAACTGAAAATAATTTTAACACCTTACCTGTTTGGCAAGATGCTTTAAAACGATATTTAAATGATTTAAAACATGTTGAAGGAGAATTGTAATGGGAAAAATTAAAGTAACAGAAAGTCCTATAAAAGGTTTATATGTAATTGAGCCAGCAGTGTTTGGTGATGATAGAGGTTATTTTGTAGAAACTTATAATCAACAAGATATGCATGAAGCCGGGTTAGATATGGTATTTGTCCAAGATAATCAATCTAAAAGTTCCAAAGGAGTTTTACGTGGTCTTCATTTTCAAAAGGAATTTCCACAAGGTAAACTTGTACGTGTTACTAAAGGAAAGGTTTTTGATGTAGCGGTTGATTTAAGACCAGGTAGTGATACGTATGGTAAATGGTTTGGTATTGAATTAACGGAAGATAACTTCAAACAATTCTATATTTCCGAAGGCTTTGCACATGGATTTTTGGTGTTAAGTGATGAAGCTGTATTTCAATATAAAGTTACTGACTTTTATCATCCTGGCGATGAAGGCGGGTTGGCTTGGAATGATCCAACTATTGGAGTTGAATGGCCTGAAGTAGTTGGTAATTATCCTGGTGATGCTAATGCTTCTAAGTATAAAATGTTAGACGGCACCCTATTAAATTTATCTGAGAAAGATCAAAAGTGGAAAAATATTCAAAAATAAAGTGTTAAGGAAGAATTTTATTAGAATTATTTTGAATTAAATCAAAATAATTCTTACTTTTGTTTTTTTTATAGCTTAAATTGTCAAATTAAGTGCAACACAGTTTTATAAAAGATTTCATAAGGGGTTTTCCAATTCAAACATTTTTTGGGACGTGTATTTAATTTCGTTGCCCAACCTTGTATCTCTTCATCAGTTGCATCTGTCAAATCAACACCTTTCGGTGAGTACTCTCTAAGGAGTCCATTTGTATTCTCTTTAGATCCTCTAGGCAAGGGGCATGAGGATCTGGAAAATAAATTTGCGTATTATTTAATCCCTCAGTCAATCGGGCGTGTTGACTGAATTCTTTACCACGGTAAGGTGTATTGGTTTTACAAAAATTAGAATCAATACCTTGTAGTAATTTAATTATTTGGTCAACTACCGGCTTAGAAGCTTTCTTCTCAGATTTACCGATTAGTAATAACCTAGATTTTCTATCAACTAGCGTTACTAAGCACGCTTTACCAGTTTGACCTGCAACTGTATCTGCTTCCCAATGACCAATCTCAGTTCGTTCATTAGCGCTATCTGGTCGTTCATGAGTCGTATTGGAGATAGGGATCTTTCCTCTTCTCTCTACGTGATTTTTAGAAGGGCGTGTTTTACCTCTGTATCTTAATTTACGGATAGCGCCTCGATTACCGGTTGATAAACTAGGCTCATCGAAGTCGCCACGATAAATTGCACGATAGATAGTATTATAACTGATTTTATTTTTGGAATTTTCAAGGTTCAAACGACCAGAAATTTGCTCTGGAGACCATTGTTCGTTGATAAATAGTCTTTTGACCAACTGGAAAATAGAGTCTTTATCTAGCGTACGATGTCTGCCACATAGTTGTTTTCTACGGTTATACTCTCCTTGAGTAGTTGACGGTGAATAACTGCCATCCATGTTTGAATTACGAGGTAATTCTCTTGAGATAGTCGATTTAGAACGGTCCAGGGTCTCGGATATATGCACGATAGTTTCGTCTTGTTCATACATTAGGAAGATTGTTTCTAGCTCATTCATGGTAAGATGTGTGTATGGATTCATAGCTTTCTCCTTCTAATAGTTGGTTGGTACATCTATTTTATAGGAAAACTATGGATCTTTTTTTATTTTATTATTGTTATTGCACTTAAATTGTAAATTCGTCGTACACAAAAATAGTGCCGATGAGACTCAATTGAATCTCACCAACACTATTTATTATATAACCCTAGCAACGATGACTATTTCCCGGGGGGCCACTTTAGTGCTGACCGATGGTAAACCGATTATCGGGTTAGATGAGACTTTTATTTTCTAATTTATGGGTAGAAGGTACTTCTTCGGTATTCCATTCCCAATTGTGATTACCTTAGTCGTGTTTGCGCTTTTATTTGTGTTACTGCATAAAATGAGCTTTGGACGTAAAACGGTTGCGATTGGTGGTAATGAGAAAGCATCATTTATTGCCAGTGTGAAGAGCAATAAAATTAGAATCTTTGTTTATAGTATTTCAGTTGTCTTAGCTTCACTTGCAGGGATTAATTTAACCTCGCGATTAAATTCAGCACAACCTACTGCGGGTGAATCTTACGAGATGGATGCTATTGCTTCTGTTGTTTCAGGTGGTAGTAGTATGTCTGGTGGTAAGGGACGAATTTTTGGGACCTTGATTGGTGCTTTAATTATTGGGACATTAAAGAATGGTCTAAACCTTTTGGGGCTTTCAACTTTCTACCAACAAATTGTGAAAGGTATTGTTATTATCATCGCTGTGTTAATTGACCGTCGTAAATAAAGGAGTCGAAATCAATGAAGAAAGTAGTTTTAACATTAATTTTATAAATACTACTACTGGTAGGTTGTGCGCCAGCTTTTTCACTAGAAGCGCCGGGTGGTGCAGATGAGGCAGTGGTTGAAAATATGGAGCCAGCTGAAATTACTGTGGGACTGTCAGTTTCAACATTGTCCAACCCATTTTTCGTGTCATTGGAAGATGGGGTAAATACACTGGCAACTGAAAATGGGACCCAGGTCATCTCAGTTGATGCGCAAGATTGTTCCGCTAAACAATCCAATGGTGTGGATGATTTAATCCAACAGGGTTTTGATGTGTTATTAATCAACCCAGTAGATTCTGCTGCTATTACGCCAGCTGTTGAAGCTGCTAATAGTGTGGGCATTCCAGTTATTATGGTCGACCGGGCAACTGACGCAGGTGAGTATGTGACTTTAGTAGCTTCAGATGACGTTGCTAGTGGCGAGATAGCAGCACAATACATCGTAGACCAGGTTGGCGAGAATGCAAGTACATTGCAATTAGAAGGTGTGCCTGGCGCTTCAGCTACGAATGAACGTGGTGAAGGGTTTATGAATGTTGCTGAAACCAGTTTGAATGTATTAGATAGTCAAACGGCTAATTTTGACCGAGCTGAAGGGTTAACTGTAATGGAAAATATGCTACAAGGAAATAGCGATGTCCAAGCTCTATTTGCACAGAATGATGAGATGGCATTAGGGGCAATTGAAGCGATCCAAGGTGCTGGATTATAAAATCAAATTACAGTTGTCAGTTTTGATGGGACTGAAGGTGGTATTAAAGCAGTTGAAGATGGTTAATTAGCAGCTACAATTGCGCAACAGCCGGATGAAATGGGGCGATTAGCATTACAAGCAGCCTATGACTTCTATGCAGGGCAAGAAATTCCTGAGAAAATTGATTCACCGTTGAATTAGTAACTAAGGATTAAGAAATATATGAATGTAAAATAAAAGACAAAGCAACAAAAAGCTTTGTCTTTTATTTGTGCTTACTATGAAATAATGTCATATATTGATACAATTAAATTTTTAAGATTAAATAGGTGATATAAGATAGACATAAATAAGACTGTATAGATTATAGTGAATTTTTACATATTTATTTAAATAATTTTGATTGTCAGTAAAGATGTACTTCATATAATGCTCCATGCGGAAATAGTGGTTACATCAAGGTATCATGCACTGGTGTTATCTATTACGAATAAAGTGCAAATCCTTTCCGTGATGAAGGATGGAATGGGAGGCATAAGATACTATTACAATAAAAATGGGGGGCTCATTCAACAAGTTTTTAAGAGGTTAAAAAGGGATCAGACCCGATTAACGATAAGAACCTTCACAGATACTTTTGTATTAGTGAAAGAAAATTTTATCTACTTAGTTTCCGAACACCAAATTACTATACATCACAAGATTTCCAAAAAACATAATTGTATTGAATAAATTATGTATAGATTATATTAACCCCACATTGACAACTAATCTTTGATGAATATGAAAAATCTTACCTTTTTAGTCTTATCTACGTATATAATGAAAGGGGATACAAAGTTTATTTAGCAATATAAATTGATCAAGAAACACAATATAATATATAATTGCTAGCAAATTTGTATCTTTATATTCTAAACTGAGGGAGGATTTCCAAATAAAATATGTAATCTCGTTTTGCCAATGTTTGTGTGAATAACTTTTTTCAAATATCTGTCTTACATTCACGGTTATGAAGAGAAAAAGCGCAAAAGGTATGTTATTGTTATTTTGTATTTTTAGTCAGGATACATTCTATGGGATGTTGTTTTAATATTTATTGAAATACAGAACATGATTGTAGATTTATTGATATGAAGATCAGTAACAGTTGGTGAGTGACATTTATTTTTATAAGGAAATTTTGGTGGAGAAAATGGATAAAGTAGCGATTATCGGTGCAACGAACGAGATTGGCCGTCAGGCGGTAGAACAATTTTCTATGGCGGGCTATGAAGTTCTCGCTGCACATTATGAAGATGTTGAAGTTCCAAACTTACCCGGTGTGGAATATATTTTTATTCAACCGGGGGATACGGTGATTGTTGAAGATATCTTGGAACAAGCGCGAATTGTGATATTACCGGTGATTACAAAAATTTGTGATATACCAAAACTTCTCAATTATGAAGAACGGTTATTAAACATTATTGATATCTGTGAAGACCTGCCAATTGATGAATTTTGCTATGCAGTTGCGAGTGCTGAGCATCCTGATGAAATCGATTTTGAAATGAAGCAAGTACAAAAACGGCTAAAAGCATATATTGAAGACGCTGACCTGAATCAACAGCCAATCGATATGTTTAAATTTGAGGACCAATTTACTGAAATCATTCAAAGGGATATTACCTCTCTAGCTAGGAAACATAAAAATACGATTATATTTGATTTTTGAAAATGACGCCTTTCTTTTCATTCGATGATTTCCATATGGTAAGATAAGACAAAAGGAAAATGCTTATCAAAATGGGGAATGTAGATGAAAGGAAATAATCTTGTTCGACTTGCAAGCTTTTTTGCCGGCATGGGTATCGCTGTAGGTTTAGTGTGTGTGATTACCATCAGTAACCTCATTGTTGATGAGGAACCGAAAGTATCGGATATTATTGTTGTACCAGAAGGTGCTAGTGAGCGAGCTGGTGAAGCAGTTGATTTGCTTGAAGCTGGCTATTCACGGTCAGGAAAAATTATCGTAAGTCCACTAACCCAGTCAAACTTTACTTTTTACGTGGGGGCGGGCGCACCAAGTGATGCTTTAATTAACGAAGCAAATGCAACGTCCACCTATACCAACGCACGAAACACCTTGAAGATGATGCAAGAAATGGGTTATGATTCAGCCATTGTTACTTCATCTGACTACCATATGTTACGGACAAAAATGATTTACGAACGGCAAAATCGCCATTACGGATTCGACTTAACATACGTCGCTACCTATCATGATGTTGGCGGCGAGGAAGTGACTTGGTGGCAAGCCAATCGTCAAGCTGGATTTAAAGAAATTAAAAAATTTTGGGGCTACATGTTCTTCCTATATCACTGGGTAGATGAAGAGCCCGAATAGCAAGTCATCCGGCTAGGGTGGCTTTTTTGATATTTGAAATTATTTACCAACACTATTTGTAAAAGAACCCAAATAAGTTACAGGAGGTTATTTTTATGATCAATTATCATAAGATTCTTGAAATGCATCTACAAGGGATTTCTCAACGAACAATCTCTTCCAGTACGGGGCATTCAAGAGACAAAATTAGAGAGGTGGTGAATCTGTAAATGTCAACTGAAAAATGGTCCACCTTGCTATTCAAAAATGGACCACTCTACGGCAATTTATCCTTGAGTCATGGAATCAATCCATGAGCTCGTTTGTTTAATGCGGTAACTTTCTCCTCTCATATTAATGACATTCGCTTGATAGGCTAATCGGTCCACGAGAGCGTCGGTTAAAGTGGCATCTTTAAAACATTCCGGCCATCGATCAAAGGCTAAGTTAGTGGTGATCATAATCGATCCTTCATCGTTCCGGTTCGATAGTAAATTGAATAAGAGCTAAGCGTCCCGCTTCATCAAAAGACAAGTAGCCTAATTAATCGATAATAACCAAATCAACACTTTCAAAACGGCGTTTAAAACGGACAAACTGACTCTGGTTGACCGCTTCTTTCAATTGAATCACTAAGTTAGGCGCATTAACGAACTGAACACTCATACCTTGTAAACAGGCTTCTATACCAATCCCAATACTAAAATGCGTCTTGCCGGTGCCTTGATTCCCAATTAAGATCGCATTTTCTTTCCGTTTAATAAATTCCAGTGAGGTTAACTCACGTAGCTGCTTGCGCGGCTGTTCTTCAAATACGCTGTCATCAAAATCTGCTAGATACTTCTTCTGATAAAACTTCGCCTGGTTGATTCGGCGTTGATGACTCCGCTCACGTCGTTGCGTGACCTCTTCCCACAATAATTCTTTTAAGGCTTCATCTAAGTTTAATCTTTGCTGGTTGGCTTCTTTTAGGTAACTTTGGGAATGTTCACAAATATAGGCCAATTTTAATTCTCTAGCTGCTTCTTCAATCGTCATTACTTCACACGCTCCAATCCGCTTCAATGGCCTCTGTAATGGCTTCGGCTTCTTGAGAAAGGGAAGCCGACTTTCGATCCGGGACATTCTGGGAAAGCTGTTCCATTAATTGCTCCTTGGGCAAGGCTTGGTACTGGTCTAATTTATCTAGGAATTCACGAGGATTTTCTTTATAATATAAGGCATAGTGGGCTTTCAAATCGGGCGAGTGTTTGAGCACCAAGGAGTGTTTTAACGCTCCCGGTTTTTTCATCAGCGTCTTGAGGTAGTGGTATATGTCAAGCTGATACTGATGAGAACCCTCTATTTTTTTATGCCGACAGACTTCCTCGTGGTTGGCAGAAAACCACAAAATACTCCGGATACACTTTTAATTGCACGGTATGCCCCACCAAATAATCGGGGACCGAATAAGCATTGGTTTCATACTGGATAATACTATATTTATTGACGCGGCATTGAACCATTTCGGCTAATTCAAAGGGCGGACGGTACGGTAACCAATGGGATGACCTTCTTCAGCGAGAAGCTCATGCACAGCGATCGCGGTTAATGCTTGTTTATGCGGGCCTAACCGTTTATTCTTTTTCAATTCTTGTTGATATAATTCTTTCATCCGTGCTTCTACTGCAGGAGTATACGCCCGTGCTCTTCGCTTGGAACTTGTCATACGACCGAGTTAAAACAAGCTGTTCGGTTGCTTCTTCCACTTCTTGTTCACTCTTACTGGAATTCAAAGCGTTAATGCCTTTCTTATATCGATCACAAATGGCCTTCACCGTCTTGCGATAGATTCCTAACTCTCTTGCGATATGCCGATAGGACTCACCTTGGCGATATCTTGAGATAACATCAAATTGTTTCATTCTCCTAATCACTCCTTCTGCCTCCATCCATTTAATCATGTATGGTAAGCATAAAAATAAGTGGCCCCATTTTCAACGGCAACTTGCTGAATAATGGACCACTTTTAGAATACAACAAACAATGTGTATTACGATGAAGTAGAACAGTTGATAAAAAACAAACGTCGGCTGAGTTTGAATAGAAAAAATCGGTTATTACATTTTTTGTAATAACCGATTTTTTTAATACAATCGTTTCTCTGTTCCGTCCAATTCAACATACATTGAAGCATCCTGAACGGTCTCCACAATACCATGATAATTATCATTTTGATCTTGCGCACCAATATACAAGATATAAATAAGTTTATTCCCAGGTGAGAACCACATAGGTTCAATAAAACGACGTTGTGCTTGAAGGTCTTCAGATAAGCGTTTAACCTTTGGCCAAACTCTAGCTGGGTGACAATATTCTAAGTCACGTCCAATTTCTAAAGGTGATCTTTGGAAGAACATCTCGTCATAAGGACCGATATTATTAAAGTATTTAAACTTATGATCGCCGTCAACGTAAGTAATCTCAAAGGGCATTGAATCCAAAATGAGTCTCACTTGCTTTAAACTTAAATATCCTTCGCCGATACTAATCAATTGCTCACTAGAAAAATCCTTTGGATCATTGACTACTGTCTCATTGCTTACAGACCAGTTGAATTCCAACTGTCCTTTACCAAATTGAAGTACTTGTGATTCTGCTTGAAACTGATGTTTGTGATTAACCTGAGTTAAATTAGCTGGATCCTTAAGTGTTAAATCAACCTTACTTTGAGGGAGTAAATTACGCCATTTATCCGTTTGAATATCTAAGATAGGTTGGATGTTTTGTATTATTTCAACGAACCCTTGATATAGCCCGGATTCATTAAAGAGTGCTTTATACGAAATATATAAAAATTCTGATTCATGTTCAAACCAAAAGCTTTCTTCAGTTAATGTGTTATCTTTGAAAGCTTGAACAATGGGTTCTAATGTATCCCAGACTGCTTCTGGATAGACATCTTCTACCCTAGCACCGATGTTTTCAGCGTGTCGTGGTAATATTGATGACTCCTTCTTGTGATTGAAGTATTGTACGATATCATTTTGATCAACAAAAGTAACTTTCACTGGGATGTAATCAAAGATGACTTTGATTTGTTCTAAGCTCAAGTAACCATCACCAATCGAAAGAGGCACTGTTGGGTTCATGATTTGGTTACTGCTTGAGTCAAGCGTCTCATCTGGTTCCCAAAGAACGGTAAATTGACCGCCATTAACGGTAATTTTTCGTGTTTCGATTGTTTTACTTTCCACTGTATTCATTGTTTTTTGAACTGACTTAGTTGGTGTAGGTACTTCTTGAATTGTTAATTCTTCAGCTTTTTTCGTATCTTCTTCGAGTAAGTCTGCCAGGTTTTCTGGTTCCCAAGTTTCGCGAGGAGGAATAATTGCATAGCCGTAATTATCGCTTTGCAGGGCGATGTTGTACCAATCCAATTGATTGAAACTTTCAAGTAAGATATTAATTAATATAGCTTCTTCTTTAAAAATCATTTCATTGAATTCAAATTGGAAAGCTTCATACGTATCTCTTACTTTTGAAAATTTAATATCGGGAAATTTTTCCATGGCTTTATAGGCGCGTTTGAATAAGTCACGGATCTCATCATCTTTTGCCCACATAACTTTTGGTGGAGCGTCGTGGCCGTAACTTTCCATAACCGGGAAGAATAAATGTTCTTTCCGGTTGTAATGGTTATCAAATTGCCCGATGATATCATATTGACGTTTAAGTCCTTTAATCATTCCATCAGACAATTCTTCAACCGGCATTTCTTCAAAGGTATCCAGAATATTGTTAATCCGTAGCAGGGCAGATCGTAACGCCATATTCTCTTCTTTGAATACTGTTACGGGGTGTCCGGGGTGATCAGCATCGGGGGCTTTACCATCTTCAATCGTACCTTTGAACAGATTCGCGTGAACATTACATAGCTTAAGAACATCTTGAAACGTAATCACACTATCCCCATACATTAATTGATGCTCCATCATGGAGATTTCAATGGCACTCACACCCGTGAAATGCTCATTAAATTCATCCTGAACTGATTCAGGATTTGCTCCATGATGCAGTTTAAGAAGAATACCTTCTAATATATCTATGCGATTGTCTGTATTATTACTCATTCACGTCACCTCCGATGACAGTATAGCCGTTCCATTGTAGTTCATTCACTAATTGTTCCAAAGGAAGGTTGATTAATTTGCAGCCTTGTTTTAGTGTGACAACTTTTCCAACCGATTGTCTCATGGCTGGATTAGCTAAAGGTTTAAAGCCTAAATCGACAAGAATGTCGAGAAGTTCAGGGTGTGAATCAAGGACTTGTTTCACAGGTCTATTAAGGTCTACTTGATTTTCCATTTTCTTACCCCTTATAAAATTCGATTGATATTAAATCTATTTATGTATAAACTAAACGTACTATATTACATAATACTAGCGAACAAAAACTTCATAAGCAATATTCATAAAATAAATATATTATTTAAACGAAAGGAACATCTTTTATGAATGAAGAATTTGGTATTCTATTCAAAAACGAAGCATTAAAGTACGAAGAAGAGTTACTAGAGCAATTAACAGGAGTCATCGATCCAGAGTTAGGCATAGATATTGCGAACTTAGGCCTAATATATGAAGTAGATATGGATGAAGCAGGGAAGGTTGAAGTCATAATGACTTTAACAACTGCCGGTTGTCCCTTAGCAGACTTCATTGATAGTGACGTGAGATATCAATTAGCTAACTTTGATAAAATTACTGAAATCGATATAAAAGTTGTCTTTAAACCGCATTGGGATTTATCTCGCATCTCAAGCTTTGCTCGTATTGCTTTAGGTATTCCGAGTGATTTTATTCCGAATTAAATTAATATTTAAAAGTCCTGTCTAACGATGGGGCTATTTTTGTACAATGTTCTAAAATTCACATAAATAATTGTTATATCCTATTGCTTATTGTTATATCCTATTGCTTTAGGTATAAAAATAGTTTATCATATGTGTAATTAATCACAAGTTTAGATGTTTGCTTCGAATTTATATGGGGGGGATACCATGGAAAAATTAAAAAACGAAAAAATGAATGTTAATCCTTGGGAAGGTTTTACAGGGACTAAATGGCAAGAGTCAATTGATGTTAGAGATTTTATTCAAGAGAATTATACTTTATACGAAGGTGATGATTCATTCTTAGAAGGTGCAACGATTGAAACTTTCCAATTATGGGATCAAGTAATGGAACTAACAAAAGCAGAACGTGATGCTGGTGGCATTCTAGATATGGATACTAAAGTTGTATCAACAATTACGTCACATGATGCGGGTTACCTGAACAAAGACGTTGAAAAAGTTGTGGGTGTTCAAACTGACAAACCTTTCAAACGTAGTTTACAACCATTCGGTGGAATCCGCATGTCTGTTCTATCTGCAGAAGCATATGGCTACAAGATTGATCCAGAAATTGAACATATCTTTACAGAGTACCGCAAAACTCATAACCAAGGTGTATTTGATGTATACACACCTGAGATGCGTGCTGCTCGTCGTTCAGGAGTAATTACAGGACTTCCAGATGCTTACGGTCGTGGACGTATTATCGGAGATTACCGTCGTGTTGCATTATACGGAGTAAACCGTTTAATGGAAGAGAAACAAAAAGACTTCGCAAATATTGGTAACGGACAAATGAACGAAGAAGTTATGCGTCTACGTGAAGAAGTTAGTGAACAATACCGTGCCTTACAAGATTTAATTGAATTAGGTAATATTTACGGCTTTGATTTAACTCGTCCAGCTGAAACAGCGCAAGAAGCATTCCAATGGTTATACTTAGGATACTTAGCGGCAATTAAAGATCAAAATGGGGCAGCAATGTCATTAGGTCGTACATCTACATTCCTAGATATCTATATTGAACGTGATCTTGCTACAGGTGTGCTTTCAGAAAAAGATGCGCAAGAATTAGTTGACCATTTCGTTATGAAATTACGTCTAGTTAAATTCTCACGTACACCTGATTACAACCAATTATTCTCAGGAGATCCAACTTGGGTCACTGAAGCAATCGGTGGTGTTGGGATAGATGGACGTCCACTAGTAACTAAAAACTCATTTAGATTCTTACATACATTATCAAACTTAGGACCAGCACCAGAACCAAACTTAACTGTGTTATGGTCACCAAGCTTACCAACTCATTTCAAACGATTTGTTGCGAAGATGTCTATTGACACATCAGCCATTCAATATGAAAATGACGACATTATGCGTCCAGTTTACGGTGATGACTATGCCATCGCATGTTGTGTGTCAGCGATGGAAGTTGGTAAACAAATGCAATTCTTCGGTGCGCGCGCGAACTTAGCAAAAGCATTATTATATGCAATCAACGGTGGTGTCGACGAAATGTCGAAAGCACAAGTTGGACCAAGCTATCGAGCAATTACTTCAGAATACTTAGAATATGATGAAGTGATGGAACGTTATGATGACATGTTAGAATGGTTAGCAGGATTGTATATCAATTCATTAAACGTTATCCACTACATGCACGATAAATACAGCTATGAAAGTATTGAAATGGCTTTACATGATACAAATGTAAAACGTACGATGGCTACAGGTATTGCTGGATTCTCAGTTGCAATTGATGCTTTATCAGCAATCAAATATGCAAAAGTTAAAACAATCCGTGATGAAAATGGTCTAGTTGTCGATTATGAAATCGAAGGTGAATTCCCACAATACGGTAATAACGATAAACGTGCCGATGAGATCGGTGTTGATTTACTTAAAGCATTCATGACTAAAGTTAAGAAACATCCAACATACCGTGATGCTATCCATACAACATCAATCTTAACTATTACATCAAACGTTGTTTACGGTAAGAAAACTGGTAACACGCCAGACGGTCGTCGTGAAGGAGAGCCATTTGCTCCTGGAGCGAACCCGATGCACGGACGTGATACTCATGGGGCGTTAGCAAGTTTACTTTCAGTTGCTAAGATGCCTTACGAATATGCTTTAGATGGAATTTCAAATACATTCTCAATCATTCCAAAAGCATTAGGTAAAGATGAAGAAATTCAAAAAGATAACTTAGTGAATATGTTAGACGGATATATTAAAGAAGGTGGACACCACTTAAACGTTAACGTGTTTAACCGTGAAACGTTATTAGATGCGATGGATCACCCAGAAGAATATCCACAATTAACTATCCGTGTATCTGGTTATGCTGTAAACTTCATCAAATTAACTAGAGAGCAACAAATGGATGTTATTAACCGTACAATGCACAGTTCAATGTAATCACTTAAGTTTTAGATATCTTGTTGAAAGGGGGATATATCTTGTCAGAAGTTAAAACACCAATTATTGGGAACGTCCACTCGACTGAAAGTTTCGGATCAGTTGACGGACCAGGGATACGATTCATCTCTTTTATGCAAGGATGTCGTCTACGCTGTCAGTTTTGTCATAATCCGGATACTTGGAATAGGCGTGGGGGAACACCTTATACTCCGCAAGAATTATTCGATGAAGCCATACAATACCGATCTTTTTGGGGTAATAGCGGCGGAGTAACTGTAAGTGGGGGAGAACCTTTACTTCAAATCGAATTTCTGATTGAATATTTCAAAATTTGTAAAGCACATGGTGTCCACACAACGATTGATACGTGTGGCGCGCCCTTTACTTTAGAGGAACCATTCCGCTCACAATTTGAAGAACTGATGAAGTATACTGATCTGTTCTTATTTGATATTAAGCATATTGATCCAAAAGGTCATGTAAAATTAACAGGCGTGCGCAATGAGAATATCATGCAGATGGCTGAATTACTTTCAGAGTTGAATATACCTGTTTGGATTCGTCACGTACTTGTTCCAACGCGTACGGATTACGATGAGTATCTGATTCGATTAGGCGATTATGTTGAAACTTTATCAAATGTTCGCAAGTTCGAGGTGCTTCCATATCATAAACTAGGTGTCTACAAATATGAGGCACTTGGAATTAAATACCGTTTGGAAGGAGTCGAACCACCGACTGCAGAACGGGTCGAGAATGCTAAAAGATTGTTGAGAACAGAACGCTACAAAGGATATTTAGATGATTAAATAAAGCGACATAATTAAAGCGTAACACTTTAAAACAGTGTTGCGCTTTTTTATGTATTTCTAGCAAATATTAGCAGTTAAAGAATGGAAATATCAGTATCAATATCAATAAAACAATATCAATATTGTTATATAACAGAATCTTAAGTATGTTCATTTAATCACATAAATTGATTTACCATTGAATGAAACAGCATAGATAACTGTTACAACACCTGATAAAAATCTATTATATTAACATTTTTAACAAAAAACTTCTTTACTTTCGTTTGTGAAAAGAGTAACATGTAATCAAAGATAAAGAAAAGGGGAGCATAACAATGACGGAATTAATTGAAAAAGATGTTATCGGAAATGTTAATTACATGATTAATGGTTTAGTAGAAAAAGGTTTGGTTGCTTTAGAGGAATTCGATTATTTTAATCAAGAGCAAATTGATCACATTGTAGCGAAAGCTTCAGTTGCAGCTTTAGATCAACATGGTACTTTAGCAAGACATGCGGTTGAAGAAACTGGCCGTGGTGTATTTGAAGACAAGGCGACAAAGAACTTATTTGCTTGTGAGCACGTTGTAAATTACATGCGAGATATGAAGACAGTTGGTGTTATCAGTGATGATGAAGTGACGGGGATCACAGAAATTGCTGAACCTGTTGGAGTTATTTGCGCCATCACTCCGACAACGAATCCGACGTCGACAACTATTTTCAAAGCGCTCATCGCATTAAAAACTCGTAACCCAATCATTTTTTCATTTCACCCGGCAGCACTTGAGTCATCGGCTCACGCTGCTCAAATCGTTCGAGATGCAGCGATTGAAGCAGGTGCACCAGAAAACTGTGTACAGTGGATTACAGAACCATCGTTAGATGCAACGAATGCATTAATGAATCACGATGGGGTTGCGACAATCTTAGCCACTGGTGGAAATGCCATGGTTAAATCAGCTTACTCATGTGGTAAGCCAGCGTTAGGAGTTGGGGCAGGAAATGTGCCAGCTTACGTTGAAAAGACAGCAAACGTTAAGCAAGCAGCTTATGACATCGTATTAAGTAAATCATTCGATAACGGAATGGTATGTGCTTCTGAACAAGCCGCAATTGTTGATAAAGAAATCTATAAAGAATTTAAAGATGAATTAGTAAGCTATCATGCTTATATCGTAAATTCAAAAGAGAAAGCACTATTAGAGGAATTTTGTTTCGGTTCTAAAGCATTCAGTGAAAACTGTGCTGGCGCAAAATTAAATAGTGAAATTGTTGGGAAACCAGCGACATGGATTGCAGAACAAGCAGGTTTCACCGTTCCGGAAGAAACAAATATTCTAGTAGCAGAGGTGTCAGAAGTTGGACCAAACGAACCATTAACACGCGAAAAACTATCTCCAGTCTTAGCCTTATTGAAGTCAGAAACAACTGAAGATGGAATTCAAAAAGCTGCACAAATGGTTGAGTTCTTTGGATTAGGTCACTCAGCTGCGATTCATACACATAATCAAGAATTAGCGAATGAATTCGGCCGTCAAGTTAAAGCCATTCGAGTTATTTGGAACTCTCCTTCAACATTCGGGGGAATCGGAGATGTATACAATGCCTTCATCCCTTCATTAACTCTAGGTTGTGGATCATACGGACGCAACTCAGTTGGTGGAAACGTCGGAGCATTGAATTTACTTAACATTAAAACAGTAGGGAGACGACGCAATAACATGCAATGGTTTAAAGTACCTTCAAAAATTTATTTCGAACGTGACTCAATCAAATATTTAAAAACAATGGCTGATGTTGAACGCGTCATGATTGTTACGGATGAATCTATGATGAAACTCGGCTTTACGCAAAGAATTATCGACCAGCTTGAGGCACGTCAAAATAAAGTAAATTACCAAATCTTCCATAACGTTGAACCAGATCCAGATATAACAACCGTTAGAAGTGGTGCTGAAGCCATGGCTCAATTCCAACCCGATACAATTATCGCACTAGGTGGGGGATCTGTTATGGATGCAGCTAAAGTCATGTGGTTATTCTACGAACAACCAGAAGTAGACTTTAGAGATTTAGTTCAAAAATTCCTAGACATCCGTAAAAGAGCGGTTAAGTTCCCAGAACTTGGGTCTAAAGCGAAGTATGTAGGTATTCCAACGACATCAGGAACAGGATCTGAAGTGACACCATTTGCGGTTATCTCTGATAAGAAAAATAATATGAAATACCCATTAGCGGACTATTCATTACTACCAACAGTCGCAATTGTAGATCCTGCTTTAGTTGAGACTGTACCAGATTTTGTTACAGCTGATACAGGGATGGACGTGTTAACACACGCGATCGAAGCGTATGTATCAGTGATGGCTAACGACTTTACTGATGGACTGGCTTTACAAGCAATTAAGATTGTATTCGAAAACTTAGAAGCTTCAGTAAAATATAATGATCCAGAAGCACGTGAAAGAATGCATAACGCTTCAACTATGGCGGGTATGGCATTTGGTAATGCCTTCTTAGGAATTAACCACTCAATGGCTCATAAGATTGGTGGAGTTTTCCATACAGTTCACGGTCGAACAAATGCGATTTTACTTCCATTCGTTATTCGCTATAACGGAACCCGACCAGCGAAACAGGCGAACTGGCCAAAATACAATTACTACAAAGCAGATGTAAAATACCAAGACATCGCTAAATTAATCGGACTTGATGCAAAAACTCCAGAAGAAGGAGTAAAAAACTTAGCACAAGCTGTGTTCGAACTTGGAGAACGTGTTGGAATTCAAATGAGTCTAAAAGACCAGGGCGTTGATGAATCTGCCTTCATGGATAAAACAGAAGATATCGCCTACTTAGCCTTTGAGGACCAATGTACACCAGTGAATCCACGCTTAGCTTTAGTAAATGAAATGCAAGAAATCCTTGAAGATGCATATTATGGATATAAAGAAAGACAAGCAAACTACAATTAATAGTATCCGACGCATCAAGTAATACCTAAATTTGATCCCCTTTTATACACGTATATGCCTTACTTGCGCAAGTAAGGCATATACGTTTTTTGGTTTTGAGTTGTACCTAGCTAGAAGAATAAAAATAAATTGTTCTAGCTGAGGTGATTAACTGGAAGAATAAAAACCAATTGTTCCAGCTGAGGCGATTAATCGGAAGAATAAAAACCAATTGTTCCAGCTGAGGTGATTAACTTGAAGAATAAATACCAATTGTTCCAGCTGAGGTGATTAACTGGAAGAATAAAAATAAATTGTTCCAGCTGAGGCGCTTAACTAGAAGAATAAAAACTAATTGTTCCAGCTGAGGCGCTTAACTGGAAGAATATAAACTAATTCTTCCACTTGTTGAGGTAAGCTTATTCACGCTTGTCTTTGAAATCAAGCATTTTCTCCTTTTAGTATGGACTTATATATATATTAAGATAGTAATATAAAGTGAAGAAAATGAAGGAGAGGGTATTATGTCACACGCTTTACCTAATATTGGAAAAGTTGCTACCAAAGCACTTCAAACTATTGATGTCACACAACTTGAGGAAGTGGCTGCTCGTGACCAAATGTATTCAAAAATTTGGTTTGATCAATTGGCTACCCATCATGAAGTGACCTTTATTCCGGATGATTTGTTATTCATTCAACCTGAATTGCGAGAACTATCACCTACGATTCAGTTAGATTTAGACCGGTACATTTTAATTGAAACCTATCAGCCAATAGAGGTTATCCAAGAGGAAATAGATGCTTATAAACAGTTTGTTAAATACATGAACACTGAGTATGATGTGGATGTGGTTTTCCTACCATACAAATGATGGCAGATTTAGGCTACGACTCAGCAATTATTACATCATCTGATTATCATATGTTACGTACCAAAATGATTTATGAACGACAAAACCGTCATTACGGTTTTGACTTAACCTATGTGGCTTCATATCGTGAAATTGATGGTAAAAACGTGCAATGGAATGAGGGGCCTAGTTATTTAAAAGCTGGCGGTTTCCGTGAAATTAAGAAGTTTTGGGGCTACATGTTCTTCCTTTACCATTGGGTAGATGAAGACTGATAAGCTAGTCAAAAGTCATCCAGCTAGGGTGGCTTTTTTCTATCGATATAATTCTACATAAATAATACGCCCTTTGTTATATAAGTGACGAGTTTGGGAATATTCAAAGGGTATATCATTTTTTAGAAAAGCGACTTGTTCGATTTCTAGGATTGGTTTTCCTATTTCCGTTTGTAAATATTGGCTATCAAATGCATCTGCTTCATCTGCTGATATGATACGAAAAGATTTGCCTAAATCAAGATTTAAAGTGTGTTGGATATAGGTATAGATAGAATCACTTAATATCTCCATTGTAATATTAGGGATCACTTTTACTGGCATTATCGTATATTCGATAATAAATGGCTGACCATTTAAGTTTCTCACGCGGATGATATCATACACTTCATCCGTTTTTTTGATATGTAGTTTTTGCTGCTCAAAGTCTACAGGTAATCGTTGTTCGAAGGAGACTATGGTAGAAGTTAGCTGACCCTTGCCGCCGTAGTTATAACTAGCGCCAGATGGGGTATTAATCATATGGTCAAAGAACTGATTCTCTGTATTGATTCGATTAATCTTTGTACCGCCACCAAATTCAGTAGATACTAAGCCTTCCAGCTGCAAAATACCAATGGCGCGAGAAATTGTTACTCTACTTGTATGGTATAAGTCAGCCAGGTCTGCTTGCTTGGGTAATTTATCTGAATCTTTATATTTTCCTATGAGTATTTGATCGCGTAAATCATCAGCTATGCTTGTATATTTTGACAAATGAATCACCTCAAATAAATTATAGAATTCGCTTACATCTTTGTAAACTGATACATTTACAAAGATTGTGAGAAGTCTTTCTCTCATTGGAAATTTGTTTTAATATATATTTATAAATGTAAACGCTTACTATGTTTTAAGGAGGAGTATTATGAAATTCTTTTGGGGCAATTCTGTTTCAAGTATGCAAACTGAAGGTGGCTGGAATGAAGGCGGCAAGTCTTTATCAGTATATGATGTCAGAGAGGCAAGTGAGTTTGCGAGTGACTGGCATTTTGCGAATGATAATTACCATCACTTTGAGGAAGATTTTGATTATATTCAAGATTTAGGGATGAATATGTATCGGTTCCAAATTTCCTGGTCACGTGTAGTAAAGGATGGCGACGGTGATTTTAATCAAGAAGGTATCGACTATTATCATCGTATTGTAGACGCATTAATTGCACGTGGTATTGAACCGATGATTTGTTTATACCACTTTGATATTCCACTTCACCTTGCTGAACAATATAATGGCTTTACTTCAAAACATGTGAAAGAAGCATTTGTTCGTTATGGTCAAAAGATGGTAGATGAGTTTTCAAATAAGGTGAAGTATTGGATTATCTTTAATGAGCAAAATCTATATTCTGAACCGAATATTAGTTATTTGATTGCTGGGGCCGAAAATGGCAAGAAAGATGTCCATGAGTTATATCAAATCATGCATAATGTGATGGCTAGTCATGCAGAAATCACCAACTATTTGCATGAAAATTCTGATGCGAAGATGGGTGGTATGTTGGCTTATAGTGAGGTGTATCCAGCTACGTCAAAACCTGAAGATATCTTGGCTGCTCGTAAATGGGATGAATTCATTAATTATAATTTATTAGATGCATATGCAAAAGGACAATACTCAAATGAAGTGTTGACCTATATTAAAAATAAACAAATTGACTGGCAAGCAACAGATGAAGAACTTGCTGCAATTGCAAATCACTATAATGATTATTTGAGTTTTTCATATTACGCTTCAACAACCATTTCGGCAGAAAAAATTCCGGTAGATACTGAACCTAACTGGTACTTAGTTGAAGGTAAAGTGGATAATCCGCATCTTGAGACAACTGAGTGGAATTGGCAAATTGATCCCCTAGGTTTCCGCGATGTAATGAATAAAATGTATCAAAGATATCAGCTGCCAGTCTTCCCAATTGAAAATGGTATTGGTGTACAGGAAGAATGGGACGGAGAAAATCCAATTCAAGACGATTATCGTATTGCTTATCATGAAGCACATATGGAAGCGATGTTTGATGCCATTCATGAAGACGGAGTGGAAATCATGGGTTACCTAGGTTGGGGATTAATTGATATTTTATCCTCTCAAGGTGACATGCGAAAACGTTACGGTCTAGTATATGTCAACCGTACCAATCATGATTTGAGAGATATGAAACGGGTACCGAAGAAATCCTACCAATGGTTTAAGGAAACTATTCAGGAATACAATGAAAAATATGGTTTGAATAAAGAATAGAGAGGGGCAAAAGAGATGGCTCAAAATAAAGTTCAGAACAATGTTTTTATTGAAAAATTTACGAATTTCTCTGTTAAGATTGGAAATCAAGTTCATCTGCGAAGTTTGCGAGACGCTTTTGCGAATATTATGCCTATGTTTATTCTAGCTGGGCTTGCCGTCTTGGTGAATAATGTGATTTTCCCGATATTTTTGAGTGGTGAAACACTGGCCAATTTTCAAAATTTTGGGAATGTAATCACAAATGGTACTTTGAATATCGCTGGTCTTTTGATTGCACCAATGATTGCTTTTTCATTGGCTACCAATAAAAACTTTTCAAGTCCAATTTCAGCGACTTCTGTTGCGACTGCTTCTTTATTTATTATGATGTCTATTTCTAGATTGGCAACACCGATTGATGGTAGCGATCCGGTAGAGGTTTCGGGGGTAGTATCTTTTAATGAATTAGGTACTCAAGGGATGTTTGCTGGGATTATCATGGGGTTATTAGCTACAGAAGTTTTCATGAAACTAGCTAACAATAAAAAATTAAGCATTAACTTAGGTGATCAGGTACCACCAGCAGTTGGTCAAGGTTTTTCAACAATGATTCCAACAATTGTGACCTTATCATTCTTTGCGATTATTTCTGCACTATTAAGTGTTGTTTTTCATACAGACCTGGTGACCTTAATTTCAACACTTATCCAAGAACCATTACGTGCGGTCAATTCTTCTATATTCGGCTATTTGTTGATTTATTCAACCGGTAATTTCTTATTTACATTAGGTATTCATCAAACAGTAATTAATGGGGTATTAACAGAACCATTACTTCTTGTGAATATGAACGAGAATATGAATGCTGTAGCCAATGGACAGGAACCAATAAATATCATCAATACTTCATTCCAAGCGGTTTACGCACAAATGGGTGGTACGGGCGGCACATTAGCTTTAATCATTGCGGTATTTTTAGTAAGTAAGTACCAACCTTATCGGGAAGTTTCGAAACTTTCCATTGCGCCTGGTTTATTTGAAATTAATGAACCGATGATTTTTGGTTTACCAATCATTTTCAATATACCGATGATGATTCCATTCGTACTATCTCCAGTAATTGGGGCTTTAATTGGTTATCTAGCGACTGTGGTTGGTTTTGTAGAACCATTAATTGTGCTGGTTCCTTGGACAACGCCACCATTAATTTCAGGATTCCTAGCGAGTGGTGGTGACTTGAAGGTGGTCTTACTACAAATTATTATTTTAGCTGTGACAACTTTATTCTACATCCCATTCCTTAAGATCTCTGAGCGCGTGGCGATAAAACAAGCAGAGATTGAACAAGCTAAGAATGAAGGTAATCAAGTTGAAGATGACGACATGGATTGGACAGTTTAGGTAAGGCAATTGTTGAAAGAATCTCTAGTTGAAGCTGGGGATTCTTTTTTCAAAATTTTGGTCAAGCGCTTACTTCAAGGTATAATAAAGGGGATGAGGATAGGAAGAAATTTTCTAAGTAGTTAAAGGGGTATATATGGTAAAAGAATTTTATACATCGGATAAATCTTTTTCAGAAATGGAAAATTTAGTTTTAGAATATTTAAAGTTACATAAAAGTAATCTTAAGCAACTAACTATTCAAAAATTAGCTGATGAGACTTACACGTCAAAGTCGACTATTTTTCGTTTAAGTAAGAAGCTAGGCTTTGACGGGTTTACAGATATGATTTACCACTTGAGTAAGCAAGAAGTGAATGTAGAAAATAGTAACCTTGATACTTATATAAATGGTATCTCTGAAGATGTCAGAAAGATTTTCGTGCAAAATGAAAAAGCACTTACCCAATTTGGTCAAATTATTAACGATAATGAAAATGCCTTGTATGTGATTGGAACGGGTTATTCAGGTATTTTGGGAGAATACTTTTATAAAAAGGTGCTTGGGAAAGGTGAACTCGTTTATTATTCTAATGGTGCTGATTCAAATACATTATTTTTAAACAATCTCCATCGTATTTCACACATTATCTGTATCTCTAAAAGTGGTGAAACAGAAATGGTCAATAATAAGGCGATGATTGCCAAAGAACATGGTAAAGGTGTGATTTCTTTCACGCATTCCTATGATAATACGTTGGCTAAGCAGTCAGACATTGCTTTTATAGTAGATGATAACCAGTTTTTAGACCGCAATAATATCTATTCAACTCACTTTTATTCATTATTGTTGCTTTATTTAGAATACGTCATTGAACAGTCATTTAAATAACGATTTAAGCGTAGCTACTGTAATTGTTGGTAGTTACGCTTTTTTGCGGAAAATGTTTCATATTAAAGGGAAAATGTTCAAAAATATTGAGAATAAACATTTGTAAGCGTTTTAATGGTAAAGTGGTTTTATTCAAAGGAGGTTCGAATATGAACAAGAGTCAAAATTTAATGGATGTTATGCAGCGATTTTCCAAGGCGATGTTTATTCCAGTTTTAATTCTCCCGATTGCGGGTTTATTAATTGCGATTGGTAATATACTGGTAAATCCTAATCTATTAGCCGCTATGCCATTTTTAGATAATCCAGTTTTAACTAGTTTTGGTAGTATCCTAACAGGATCACTGGTAACGATTCTACAAAACTTAGGATTGATATTTTGTGTGGGTATTTCAGTTGGTTTAGCTAACAAGAAAAAAGGTGAAGCTGGTTTTACTGCTATGCTAGCTTTTCTTGTTTTTATTAATGCGATGAACCGTTTTATGGACTTGCGCGGTATGTTGGTAGATCCTGAAGCCTTACAAGGTAGCGGACAAACAATGGTGTTAGGCGTACAAGTGTTAGACATGGGTGTATTTGCTGGGATTATGCTAGGTTTAATCATTGCGCTTATTTTCAATAAATATGCTGAGATTGAATTTAATAATGCCTTTAATATTTATGGTGGTACGCGGTTTGCCTTTATTGTCTTGATTCCTGTAGTTGTGATCTTTGCGATCGGTATGACCTTTATCTGGCCATTCTTCCAAGCAGGCATTAATTCTTTAGGGGGATGGATTCAGCAAGCAGGTAATTTTGGGATTTTCGTTTATGGTGCATTAGAACGTTTATTAATCCCAACAGGTTTACACCATTTAGTGTACACGCCATTCCTATATACATCACTAGGTGGGATTGAAACTATTGGTGATGTGGTCTATGAAGGATCAAGAAACATTTACTATGCAGAAATGGTCGATCCAGCTATCCAACAGTTATCACAAAGTGTGATTTGGGATGCGCGTGGTATTTCTAAAATGTTTGGTTTAATTGGTGCATGTTTGGCGATGTATGTCACAGCGACACCAGAAAAGAAACAACAAGCGAAAGCTATTCTAATCCCAGCAGCTTTTACATCATTTGTAGCCGGTGTGACAGAGCCGATTGAATTCTCATTTATGTTTATTGCACCAATTTTATATGTTGTACATGCAGCTTTAAGTGGCTTAAGTATGGTCGTTTTAAATGTGTTAAACGTACGCTCAATTGGTCCAAATGGTTTTATAGACTTCTTATTAATGAATGTACCATTAGGAATTGAGAAGACTGGTTGGCCAATGTATATCTTGGTGGGGTTAGTATTCTTTGTTATTTACTTTGTTGTCTTTAGAGTATTAATTCAATTAATGAATCTAAAAACAATTGGTCGAGAAGAGGACGGGAATGAAACCAAACTCTATTCTAAGCAAGACTATATGGAGAAAAAATCTACCGGACAAACACAAATGGTAAGTGAAACAACTAGTGAACGCGCTGGTATAGGGTTGACTGTCGTTGAATTATTAGGTGGTAAGGACAATATTGAATCTGTTACGAATTGTTATTCAAGATTAAGAACGATTTTAAAAGATCCAGATTTAGTGGATGAAGTTGGTTTGAAAAATGAAACCCAGGCTAGTGGCGTGGTCAAGAAGGGCAATAATGTGCAGGTAGTTTACGGGGTTCAAGTGGGCTCTATCAGAAAAGCAGTTGACCAAGTACTAGGATTCGAATCAGAAGATTAAATAAAATAATGAAAGACATAAACGAGGAGCGAATTAAAATGAAAAAATTTTCAGTTGTTATTGCAGGTGGCGGAAGCACATTTACACCAGGTATCGTGAGAATGTTGGTGGATAATCTTGACCGATTTCCATTAGAAAGACTTTACTTATATGACAATGATCAAGAGCGTCAAGCAATTCTTGGTGAAGCGATTGAGATCATGCTAAAAGAAGAAGCACCAGAAATTGAATTTGCTTACACAGATGATCCAAAGCTTGCCTTTACTGGTATGGATTTCTGTATGGCCCACATCCGTGTTGGGAAATATGCCATGCGTGAATTAGATGAGAAAATCCCATTAAAACATGATTTAGTGGGTCAAGAAACTTGTGGACCTGGTGGTATGGCTTATGGTATGCGCTCTATTGGTGGCATGATGGACTTGATTGATTTGATGGAAGAATATGCACCTGATTGTTGGATGTTGAACTATTCAAATCCTGCATCAATCGTTGCTGAGGCTTGTAGAGTATTACGTCCGACGTCTAAAGTATTGAATATCTGTGACATGCCCGTTGGTACATTACGCCGGATGTCACAAATCTTAGGGATGACACCAGATGACCTTGAAGTCGATTACTTTGGTTTAAACCACTTTGGTTGGTGGACTTCTATTCGAGGTAAGGATGGTACTGACTACACCGAAAAAGTAAAAGCGTATGTAAAGGAAAATGGTTACCTTAATCAAGTGGAGATTGATACCCAGCATACAGATCCATCTTGGCAAGAAACCCATAAAAAAGCGAAAGACTTATTTGCAGTTGAACCACGCTTTTTACCAAATACCTATTTACAATATTACTTATTCCCAGAGGATATGGTAGCACACGCTGATAAAGACTATACCCGCGCTAATGAGGTAATGGATGGCCGTGAGAAAGAAGTATTTGATACGGCAAGAAATATTATTAAAAATGGTACAGCTAAAGAAAATAATTTCCATATTGATAGTCATGCATCATTTATTGTTGATTTAGCACGTGCAATTGCTTTTAATACGCATGAAAGAATGATTATGATTGTTGAAAATAATGGGGCAATTGCCAACTTCCCTGATGATGCAATGGTTGAAGTACCATGTATTATTGGTAGTAAAGGGCCTGAGGCAATCACACAAGGTAAAATTCCACAATTTGAACAAGCCTTAATGTTCCAACAATTAACATCTGAGAAGTTGTTAGTGGAAGGCTTTATTGAAGGTAGCTACCAAAAAGTATGGCAAGCCTATACATTATCTAGAACCATTCCGACAGCGACTAAAGCGCGAGAAGTGTTAGATGACTTAATTGAAGCAAATGGCGAATTTTGGCCAGAATTAAAATAGGAGTCATTTATGAAGATAACTGTAATTGGATTAGGCAAAATGGGTTTAGCTTTAGCTAAGCAACTAATGAAACAAGGACAGCATATTAACGGATTCGACTTGAATCCGTTAATTGTTGACCAATTAGATACAGATAAATGTCAGCTATTACCTGATTTAGCTGTCTTAGCGGATAATGCAGATAAGAATGTAGTGTTTTCTTTGCTGCCTTCTGGTGAACCAACCAAATCTACTATGCAAAATTTAAAAGATATCCTACACCCGAATGATATTGTTATTGATTTCTCAAATTCTTTTTATAAGGATTCTTTGGATAACTATGCTTTGTTTAAAGAGCAGGGTATTCTATATTATGATTGCGGAATTTCAGGAGGTGTTGAAGGCGCATTATCTGGTGCTTGCATGATGGTAGGTGGACTTGGACCTTTGGATAAGCAAGTGAATAATATACTGGAATCCCTTTGTGTGCCAGGTGGTTACCGTTTTTACCCTGAGCCGGGAAGTGGACACTATTTAAAAATGGTTCATAATGGGATTGAATATGGGATGATGCAGGCAATTGCTGAAGGTCTTCATTTACTAAATGCGCAAAGTCATTTTGCCTTTAAATTGGATGATGTAGTTGGTAATTGGTCTAGGGGATCTATTATTGAATCAGCCTTATTAGACAATATTTATGATGAATTGAATCAAGATGCCTTATTAGGCAATTTCCAACATAAAGTTGCTGCTTCCGGTGAAGCGAAGTGGATGGTTAATGAAGCTTTGAGTGAGGAAGTCCCAACACCTGTCATCGCCTTATCATTGATGAACCGGAATGCGAGTCTACACGAAGTTTCCTTTTCAAATCAAGTGATATCAGCTATGCGTTATCGATTTGGGGGGCATAAAGAATATTGATTACTTACATCGTGAGTATTGATGTTGGCACAACAAATACTAAAATCAATCTATTTAACCATAATTACCAATTAATCGATACTTTTAAAGCTGGTTATCAGAAAATAAATAACCAGAACGATTTACATGAAATGGATTTTGAAGAAATTTGGCAAATTGTAAAAGATGGATTAAGATTTTTAATCAACCAATATGAAATAGAAGAATTGGAAATCATCCTAACAACAGCTATGCATAGCGTGCAATTGTTGGATCAAGACTTTAATTTATTTGGACAGACGATTACCTGGGCGGATAGAAGAGGGTGTGAGTTGTTACCGCAATTATCCAAATCAGAAAAGGAAAGGGTCTATCAACGAACAGGGACACCGATACATTCGATGAATCCTTATGTCAAGTTATTATCTATTCATAAATCGAATATGAAAATTGCTTCCATAAAAGATTTATTATTCTACCGGCTAACAGGCGAATGGTCTATTGATTTAAGTAACGCTTCAAGTTCAGGCTTACTGAATTTGGCTAGATTAGATTGGGATCAGGAAATATTAACACAGTTAAGATTAAGTGTGGAAGATTTACCAAAGATTCGACCAGTCAATTATGCAGTGATGACTTTTCATCAATCATTACAGATTCCTATCAAAGTTGTTATAGGTACATCTGATGGTGTTTCGTCTAACTATATTTTTAACGACTTAGACCATCATGCTGTACTTTCCATAGGTACTAGCCACGCAGTTCGTGTAGTGGCTGATTCACCATCGACCGATACTAGCTTAAATAATTTTTCCTATGCTATAGATGCTAATCACTATCTTATTGGGTTAGCGAGTAATAATGGGGCGGATATTTTAGCTTGGGCATGTGATATTTTCAAGACGAGTTTTGATGAATTAAATCAGATCTGTCTCGATAGATCTGTTGACCAAGTAGTATTTGTCCCCTATATTAACGGGGAACGAGCGCCTATTTGGCAAGATTCAGCTAGAGGTAGCTTGTTGAATTTGACTAGAAATGCTAGCCGAGAATCCATTTTATATGCCATTATATTAGGAATGTTATTCAATATAAAGGTGAATGTAACTAATTTAGGAGACTTGGTATTCTTCGATAAACTTGGTTTAGTTGGTGGCGTTACAAAAATGACTGGTTTAACACAGTTAATTGCCGATGTTTTGAATAAGGATTTATATATTCCACAAATTGAAAATGCTGAAACTATGGGGACAATACATTTAGTGCATGATGTGTTATCTAAAGGAAAATATACAGTGGTACAGCCCAATGTGGAAGCTACAAAGTTATTAGAATCTTTATTTGCGCAGTATTTAAAAGAATTGAATTAATCTACAACCATTTATCTCATTTCGGTTATGTTTGTGATTATGCTAAAATATAGTCATAAAATGAGTAAAGGGGTTTAATAATGAAGTTAATTTCATGGAATATTGATTCTTTAAATGCGGCCTTAACTGGGGCATCTCCGCGTGCAGAATTATCACGTGAGGTTTTAAAGATGATTCGTGAACATCAACCAGATGTGATTGCGATTCAAGAAACGAAACTATCGGCAAAGGGTCCTACGAAAAAGCACCTTGAGATATTAGAAGCGAATGTGCCAGATTATGAGATTCAGTGGGTGTCTAGTGTGGAGCCTGCCCGTAAAGGTTACGCTGGAACCATGTTCTTATATAAGAAAGACTATACGCCAGAAGTGACTTTCCCACAAATTGGGGCACCAACGACGATGGACCATGAAGGACGGATGATTACTTTAGAATTTCCTGATTTCTATGTGACCAATGTTTATACACCGAATGCGGGATCTGCTTTGGCACGTTTAGAAGACCGCCAAGCTTGGGATGTGCAGTATGCAGATTATTTAGCGGACCTAGATACTAAGAAGCCAGTGATAGCTTGTGGTGACTTTAATGTCGCCCATACGGAAATTGACTTGGCACACCCTAAAAATAATCATTTTTCTGCTGGTTTCACTGATGAAGAACGTGCTGGTTTTACTAACTTGTTAAACCGCGGTTTCACAGATACTTTCCGTCATATTCATGGCGACGTTGAAGGTGTTTATACTTGGTGGGCTCAACGGGTGAAAACAAGTAAAATCAATAATTCCGGATGGAGAATTGATTATTGGTTGGTGAGTGATCGGATTGCAGACAAGGTGCAAAAATCTGAAATGCTTGACTCTGGTCTGCGTCAAGACCATACACCAATTTTGTTAGAAATTGATATCTAGTTAAAGAAGATAATCAATCATGAGGCTGGGCTAATAATAGCTCAGCTTTTTTAATGTACACTTATCCTTGTCCGGCATTTGATCCTATTCTTTAATGCCTTTTTGAATTTTGCGTATCTTCTTTTGTGCGTTTTTACCAGCGATTTTCTTTAATTTTTCTGGGCCAAAAACATAGTAGAGAATATTGGCGAAAAGTTGGTACATACTATCTAGCTGGCCAAAGTCTATATAGGCTTTAATGGGTTGATAGGCAGATTCGCTGACCATAAATTGTTGATTGTCAAAAAGATGCTCATCAGCATGATTGCTTAATGGTGGATGATGAGTGAAGTGGTTGAACTGACTATAAAAAGCCATTTGATTAAAGAATCGTAAGTGTTGTTGGCGGAAGGTGGCATAAAAACCCATTTTTTCTCTTAAATATTGATTTTTTAGATTGATTTTATATTTGAAGTGGTTGTCTACTTCAATCCAGGTAGCCCTCTTGCACTGGGCGTCTGCATAGTAGACTTGGATATTGTGTAAGGCCAGGATGTGATTCATCTCCTTTTTGTCATCGAACCGTTGGAAGGCAAAATTTCCAAGGGTAATCGGTAACCGTTTATTACTATCCAAAATATCCGTATGTGTTTGATTGAAATAAGTCCCCGGGAAGGCGTATTGGTCATGCCAAGCTTTCAAGAGTGACATGGTGTCTAGGTGACTAATGCCAAAGGTTTGGTCGGTGAAAAGAATAATTGTCTTAAAAGGGAGTTTAAATGCTGACACATTATAGAGGAGGGACATGTTTTGAAGCAGTTGATTGAAGTGACGGGGATTTCCAGTGATGGCTTTTTCGATGATGGTGTTGAGATGGTCTTGCCAATTGAATTTTTCTGGGACTGTTTCAAGATTCCTGTTATCTATGCGCATGTTCTACCACCTTTATACTTTTTGTTATCTTATTTATAACATTGTATTTATTATTATGAAACCAAATAATTGCTAGGACTTGAAAATAGATTGTTTTATATTGAATAAGTGATGATTTGACGGAAATTAGCCGTTTTGATTTAATGTTTTTATCTTTTAGGTGATAATTGCAGTCAAAAATACCAGGTAATCAGCCTAGCGCGGGCTTGCCTTTTTCCGAGTATTAAACGTATTTTAAGGTACCTGCAGGTGATGACAAGATACTTTAGGCTCGTTTAGGGGAGGAATTTGCGTTTATGTTTGATCAGTATCGGTATCCGGAGTTGTTGGACCAGTATCATGGCGTGATTGTGCATGTCTTAAAGCGGTATCGTGTGGATGTGTATAAGGCTTATTACGATGATGTTTATCAGTTAGCTCAGATTGCTTTATATCAGGCCGCGGAGGAGTTTGATGGGGATCCGCTGAATGAGGCTGATCGTTACCGGTTTGTAGCGTATGTGAAGCGGGTGATGGCTTGGCGGGTGTTGGATGAATTACGTAAGCATACACGTTTGGGTGGTCAGGAGTTTTCGACAGCGGATGACTGGGTATTTGAGGCTGGTTTGGGTGCTGGGCATACGATTGAAATAACGGCTGATATTCAGCATTTCTTAGCTGAAGCGGCGAAGATATTGCGCTACCGTGATTTGGATTTTCTCTATCAGGTGATTGCTTGTCAGGGTAAGACCAAGTTATTGCTTGAAATTTACCCGATTTCTCGCCAAGCGATTTACAATAAGAAACGCAATTTGATGGATAAACTACAATCTATTCGCCATTTATTGGTGGGTTAGGAGACAAGATGAAATCAACAACATTTAAAGAATATAAAGGCCTATTAATTGCATTTGGACATGGAAATGGGGACCCAGGTGCTGTTTCTGGGCAATTTACTGAGGTAGAAATGGTGCGGAAGTTAAAACCCTATATTGAAAAATGGGCTAAAGCAGCTGGCATCAAAGTGGCTTTCTATATGGACAATCTTTACCAACATGCAACAGATATGAAGACCTATGCGGATTGGGTGGTAGTTGAAGTACATATGGACGCGGCGGCTAAACCGCAAAATGGGGGGCATGTGATTATTCATTCGGACTATGTGACAGATGCCATAGATGATAACTTGATTGCGATGATTCAAAAGCATTTTGGCTTAGTCACTAGAAATGGTTTAGGCTTATCAAAAAGAGGGGACTTGTTGAATTGTAACAATGCCCGCCGTTGGGGAATCAATTACCGCTTATTAGAATTATTCTTCTTAGCAGATGCAACTGACCGTAATTATTACTTGTCTAATCTAGACTTAGTGGCTAAAAATATGGTGGAAGCTGTAGTCGGCTTCCAAATTGCTGATGATAAAGTATGCCAGTGTACGCGTTAAGTTAATTCTTTGTAACAGCAGCAAGTACAATCATTGTCATGACAAAATATAAAATTAATGCTTTTGGGAAAATCCTATTCCCTTTTTAGCAGAAATAGAAGTTGATTAAAGCAAAGGGCGCACTTAGACACCATACGTTAGGTAATGACTATGGTGTTTGCGAAAGACCCCCATGAATTTGATATCATGGGGGTTTTTATTTATGTGAAATTTTATGACGAAAAATAAAGGAGGCGCAATGAATAAAATAGGAGAATATATTTTTTGGATTCGCATATTTGGACTAATAGCTATCGATAGTATCAAATGTCAGTTCATATAAATTTTTATCATCCAAATTAAGGAATTTCTCAATATTGACTCGGTACATAATATTATTTTGCTTTTTAGAGAGTTGATTATAGTAGCTTATATTAATAAGCATATGGGTTTTATAACCATTATTTTTAACTGTATCTTGAAATTCTTCAAGCGCATTTTTGCCAATGGGCATTAAATAATATTTATCACTAGGTAAAACATTAAGGTGTTTTTCTTGTATAACTTCGTTTTCATTTAAATAGACTTTTATATCTATATTTTTAGCAGTTCCCCCACCTAAATTTTGTAGTTTAAAAGCAGTATTTACATAGTCAGAATCCGTTTCAGTTATATTTCTTAACTTTAAATTTTTTCCTTCTTGTTCTATAATAATTTGATCGAAAGTCAAGAATGGGATGAAAGAAATTTTAATTTGTTTGATTTGTACCATTACCGAAATGAGATATAACAGTGCCATAATAAATGTGCCGATTGAACCAACTGCTTGTATAATATTTATCATCCAATTCTCCTTTTGAAATAAGTAATCTTTTAATGCTACCATACACCTTTAGTTTAAACTGTTCAATCAATTCATGGTCATGCGCTGATACCACCCCATAATTGATTAACCATTCAGTGTGTTCTGGTTATCAAGTAAATAGATAGCCAGTTACAGGGTTTGAACCCCTACCAATAACCTGAACGAATAAAAAAAGAACACTATACTGCCCACAGAAGATGGTCCCGATAAGCAGTTGGGGTCATCTTTTTTAATTTTTTCTGATAACGATGATTGTTGTAAAATTCAATATACACTTCGACAGCATAGCAAAGGTCTTGTAGTGTTTCTCTTCTTTCGGATAATACTACATCCTTCCTATGGCCGAAAAATGATGCCATTGGTGAATTGTCATAACAATTCTCTTTTCTAGACATATCCAAATTGTTGATAGCTATCAACCCATCTTATTACAATAGAATCTTGAATATTATATTTCTTGCTACCGCTAGGTAACCACCGTCTTTCCCCAGATAATGTTTTATAATTTCCAATTTAAATTCTAGTGAATATTTTGCTATAAAAATAAACCCCCAAAAGTTAGATTTTTGGTCTAACTTTTGTGGGCCTCTACATAATACTTTCTTCGATGGCTTTTTGTCTTTTGTATAAGTCTATAATCTATTGATTTTCTTCAGGGATAAGCCAAAATTCAGTACCAATTTCTTCGTTGCGGTCAAGGACTGCCTGATTAAAATCATCTGATTGATAGATAGCTTTGATATCTTCAACCCAAGGCTGGTCCATTTTATCCGCAGTGGTAATGGCTTCAAGTAGTAGGCCTTCGATTGGTTGTTCTGTGACCAAACGAGAATCTAAGTCCATACCTGCATCATAAGCGATTGATCCAGCAACTAAGGCATAAGAAACGTCTTGGATTGCAGGTGGGATAGCAGCACTTTGCATTTCGACAATTTCAATGCCTACATGATTTTCTTCGATATCGTCAGCAGTCACTTTGGCTGCTTCAACATCCGGGTTTAAAGTGATCCACCCAAGATCTTCCATGAGTAATAAACCACGCATCATGGAAACCGTTCCAGTACCGATAGCGATGGTATCACCTGCTTCAACATCATCAAGACTGTCTTTTTGTCCTGGATAAATGGCAGCAGGTACAGTTGGGACACGGACAATTTGCTCAAAACTAGCACCCAGAGTATCATTGTAACTTTCAGTGCTCAAACGGTTACCATCTACATTGATATCCGCTTCACCCTCATCAACGGCAATCATTGCTTGGCGATATTCGGAAAACTGAATTTCTTCAACGGTGTAGCCTTGTTCTTCTAATCGTGGGGCCACTTCTTCCATAAATAAAATAGAATACGGGCCAGGTGAGGTGGCCACTTTGATGGTTTGTGTGTCACTGGTACTTTGTCCGCAAGCTGCAAGCACCAAGGCAACCAGTGCTAACCCAATATATTGTAAGAATCTTTTCATTTTTCTACCTCCCAAAGGTGTTTTATTCATTCACTTAAACTTATCATAGATTGTTAGGAATAAAGACACAATATGCTTGTGTGGGGTTACTGGAATTCGATCATTGTTGACAGTGATTGATGTATATTTCATTTTCTACACATACAAATGGGCAGTTTATTCTTTTTCTACATATGGTAAAATAGAGTTATTGAAATCAGTAAGAGGAGTGACAAAATGACTTTAGGGATAGGTATTTTAGATTTTATACCTCGGGATAAAAATACATCGGTATTAGAGTCCTTTGAGCAGTCAATAGAATTAGCTAAATTGGCGGATGAAAAGGGCTTGGACCGGTACTGGTTAACAGAACACCATTCAACGCCAGCTGTCTTATCATCAACTCCACAGTTATTATTGGCCCGTTACGGTGCAGCAACAAAGCAGATTAAATTGGGTACGGGTGCGGTGATTATGAATAATTCCACTGCTTATCAAATTGCAGAAAACTATATGGTGCTTGAAGCCATGTATCCTGGGCGTATTGAAGCAGGTGTTGGCCATTCTATGCCAAAAGAAGTCACCCGTCAGGAAACATTAGGCATGCAGATTAATCGTGGACTGGACTATGAAAAGACGATTTCACAAATTGCAGGTTTACTTTATGATGATCTTGCAACTGAAGATGAGATGCATGGACTACGTGTAATGCCTACTTATTTCGATGGGGTAACGCCACTTTATACCATGTTGGGTTCACGCCGTAATGCAAAGTTTATTGCGGAGAAAGGTTTAGGCATGGTATTCGGTTTATTCTTCTCAGGCGATTTGGCTGAATGTATTGAGACGATTAAAATCTACCGGGAAAACTTTAAACCTTCAAAAGGAATGCCAAAACCTTCAGTATTGATCGCCCTTTATGCAGTGACGTCTACAAAGCGCAATATGAAGGAAGTATTAAACTATGCCTTAAATGATTGGATAGATGCACTAGAAGATGACAAACGGGCGTATCTAGAATTGATGGAAGTATCTGAAGCAAGGGACTTTGTGACAACGATTGATCCGGATGCAGAAGATAGACATGCTTCAAGAAAAGTGTATGGCACACCTAAACAAGTAGAAATGCAGTTACGCCGTTTGAAAGAAGAAACCAAAGCAGATGGCTTCTTGGTTGCCAACCAATTATCGGGATTTGCGAATCGACGCGCTTTGATTGAAATATTGAGTCAAGTAAATATTTAACGATATCATTGATTTTAGTAATAAGGTGAATTTAATAAAAGAAGCCTGGTTTGTCCGGGTTTCTTTCATTATAGCTAGTTATTTTAAGGAAAGGGGGGATTGTGATGGCACGAGCTTTATCCGATTCAGTGACGGTTTTGAAAGGTGTTGGCGCAAAAAAAGCGGCATTATTAGAAAAGGTTGGGATTTCAACGGTTGAAGAGTTACTTTACCATTTTCCTTTCCGTTACGAAGATGTGTCTGTAAAATCGGCTGGTGAATTGATGGATAATACCAAAGCTTCGGTAAAAGGCGTGGTAGTGACGGAACCCGTTGTCCAATACTTTGGGCGCAACCGTAACCGTTTGACCTTTCGCTTAGCTATGGACCATGAGGTGTTGCAGGTTATCTTCTTTAATCAGCCTTATTTAAAAAAGCATATTCAAGTCAACCAAGAAATTGTTGTTTATGGGAAATTTGAAGCGGCTAAACAGCAAATTGTAGGGATTAAACTCTTTTCCAACCACCAAGAAGATGAGAATGGTGATAATGATTTTGAAGCGATTTACCATTTAACTCAAGGCTTGTCGACTAAATCGTTAACGGACTTAATCAAACAAGCGATTGATTTATATGGAGACCTAGTGGTGGAATTATTGCCCGAAGCTTTGCGGGAAAAATACCAACTCATGCCGCATAAGTTCGCCATCCAGCAAATCCATTTTCCAGATAGTGAAGAAAATAACCGGCAAGCTAGGCGGCAATTGAAATACCAGGAACTTTTCTTGTACGCCTTGAAATTACAATGGCGCAAATTGCAACAACGCCGCATTGCCAATGGTGCCCAAGTACTTTATGATAACGACCACCTGCGTGACTTTATCCAGACGATTCCCTTTGAATTGACAGCTGGCCAAAAGGCTGTAGTGAATGAAATTTGTGCAGATTTACGGCAACCCTTTCAGATGAACCGCCTGCTTCAAGGAGATGTTGGATCAGGGAAGACGGTAGTAGCTATGATTTGCTTAGTGGCAACGATTGATGCTGGTTTTCAAGGCGCCATGATGGTACCTACTGAAATTTTAGCTGACCAACATTATGCCTCCATTGCAGGCTTTTTTGAAAAAACGGATTACAAAGTGGCTTTACTGACTGGTTCAACAAAAACTAAGGCACGACGGGAAATGTTAGCCGACTTGGTAAACGGGGACATTGACCTCTTAATTGGGACGCATGCCTTAATTCAAGATGATGTAAAATTCGCTGACTTAGGGATGGTGGTGATTGATGAGCAGCACCGGTTTGGGGTTAATCAACGGTCTAAATTAGTGGCAAAAGGGGAATTCAAAGCACCTAATGTTCTCTATATGACCGCGACCCCGATCCCTCGTACATTGGAGATTACCTTGATGGGGGATATGGACGTTTCTAAGTTAAAGGAAATGCCTTCGGGTCGTATTCCAATTGAAACGTCTTGGGTTCGTCATAACCGACAAGCTCAAGTAGATGAACAAATTTGGCGAGAAGTGCGAAAAGGCCGGCAAGCTTATATTATTTGTCCTTTAATCGGTGAATCAGAAGCCTTAGAAGCACAAAATGCTGAGCATATATACGAAACTTATGCTACTCAATTTGGCAGTCAGTTTTCAGTTGGTTTATTGCACGGACAAATGAGTGCGGACGAAAAAGACCAAGTCATGGAAGCCTTTAAAAACAATGCTATTCAAATACTGGTATCCACAACGGTGATCGAAGTAGGGGTTAACGTACCTAATGCGACTTATATGGTGATTTTAGATGCTGACCGGTTTGGTTTAGCCCAGCTCCATCAGTTAAGAGGGCGGGTAGGACGTGGTGAGCATGCATCATACTGCGTATTAGTAGCTGATCCAAGAACAGATAACGGTAAACAGCGGATGAATATCATGGTTGAATCGACAGATGGTTTTTACCTTAGTCAACAAGATCTGGAATTACGTGGTGCCGGTGATTACTTTGGTACCCGTCAGTCTGGTTTACCAGAATTTAAGGTGGCTGACCCAATAGAAGATGGTGTCATTTTAGAAGTGGCTCGTGAAGACGCCATACAGTTTATCCCTTATTTTGAAGGTAACCAAACTGAATTCGCTGATTTAGCCGGATGGCTTGACCAGCAAGTGACAACAATCAACGCTTAGGATTATTGGTGCAATAAAAATTGGGGAAGATAAGGACAATCAGGATCAAGGTGCTGTAAGTTTTCAAGCAGAAATCCTTTTGCCCTTATAGGCTACAAGTGTCACTGGGTATGCTATAATAAGAACAGATTTTTGAATTTATTGAATGTAGAAAGTAGGCATAGAAATGAGAATTGCAGTAGATGCAATGGGTGGCGATAACGCGCCTAAAGAAATCGTCTTGGGTGGCTTAAAAGCTGCAGCTGAACGTAAAGACGTCACCATCATATTTTATGGAGATGAAGATGCGATCAAAGCAGAAATTGAAGGGCCTACACCTGATAACGTGGAAATTATTCACGCAGCAGATAAGATTTTATCTGAAGATGATCCGGTTCGCGCTGTGCGTTCAAAACGTGAGTCATCAATGGTGATGGCAGCGCGTGCAGTCCGTAACGGTGAAGCAGATGCCTTGATTTCAGCAGGTAACACAGGTGCCTTATTAACATCAGGCTTACTAGTGGTTGGCCGAATGAAGGGTGTTGAGCGTCCAGCCTTAATGGCAGCTCTACCAAACTTAGCCAATATTGGGGACTCAGTATTATTAATAGACTGTGGTGCCAATGCGGAATCGAAAGCGTCTTATTTAAATCAATATGCAGTCATGGCGTCAGCTTATGCCCGTGCAGTCTTGAAAAAAGACGCACCTTCAGTTGGTTTATTGAATAACGGGACTGAAGACAATAAGGGGAATGACTTAACGAAAGAAGCCTTTGGTTTGTTGAAAGCCAATGATCAGATTCACTTTACTGGAAATGTAGAGTCTCGTGAAATTTTAAACGGGGTAGCAGATATTGTCGTAGCCGATGGATTTACCGGAAATGCCGTATTAAAATCAGTGGAAGGAACAGCGGCTGCTGTCATGAAATTGGTTAAAAATGCCATTATGGATGGTGGTGTGTCGTCAAAACTTGGTGGTTTATTGATTAAAGGGTCATTGAAAGATATGATGACAAAAATCGATTTAGACCAAGCTGGCGGTGGGATTTTATTTGGTGTTAAGGCACCTGTATTAAAGGCCCACGGGTCATCCAATGCGACGAGTGTCTTCCATACGATATTACAAGCGGCGACGATTGTGGATGCAGGTATTATTGAGGAATTAGCGACGACATTTGAAAATGAGATGGCTGCCAAGAAGGCAGAATAATTTAGATAATATTGGGGGCTAGCTCGGCCTAGTTTCCCCCTTTTAAAAAAAGAAAAATTTTTAGATGAAATGTTACTGAAGGTTTGATATAGGAGGATTTTCATGGCAGAGAGTACAACTTTTGATCAAGTAGCGGCTTTAATTGTGGAACGTTTCGGTGTGGAGGCTTCTAGTGTGACGCCTGAGATGTCGTTTACGGACGATTTGGGTGCGGATTCCTTGGATGTTGTGGAATTGGTGATGGAATTGGAAGACAATTTCGGCATCCAGATTTCTGATGATGATGTTGAAGAGATTAAAACTGTTGCGGATATTGTGAAGTATATCGATAGCCATAAATAGGCTTAGGAGTCGATGTTTGAGGAGGCTGGCAGTTGGTTGTCCAGCCTTATTTTATTGAAATTAAAGAAGGAGGAATTTTCATGGATTTGTCAGGTGTAAAGGCTCTATTAGCTGATCAGTTTGGTTTAGAGTTACAAGATGAAACGCACTATATTGAGGCGTTTACCCATTCTTCGTATGTGAATGAGAACCAAAAATTGGCGTTGTTGGATAATGAGCGGATTGAGTTTTTAGGGGATGCTGTTTTAGAGTTAGTGGTATCTAATTATTTATACCGAAATTATCCTAAGATGGATGAGGGACAGATGTCGTCTTTACGTGCTTTAATTGTTCGCGAGGAGTCATTAGCTAAACGTTGTGTTGAGTGTGGTTTTGACCAATTTGTCCGTTTGGGTAACGGTGAAGAAGCAAGTAATGGTCGCAAGCGTCCGTCTTTATTGTGTGACTTGTTTGAGTCTGTTTTAGGTGCGATTTATCTTGATCTTGGGTTAGATGCGATAGAGCATTTCATGTCCCTAACCATTTATCCTAAGATCAAGAATGGCGAATTTACGCGTTTATCTGATGCGAAGACGGCTTTACAGGAAGAATTACAGAAAAAGGGTGCTATCCAGTTGTCTTACGAATTAGAAAGTGAGTCTGGTCCAGCCCATAGTAAGGAGTTCCACGTGGCGGTTCGTTTATATGATGAAATCATTGGACGAGGTGTTGGCCATTCTAAGAAGGCGGCGGAACAAGCTGCGGCGGCCAATGCTTTAGAAATGTTGAAAAAATAGTGGGAGAAAGGAATTAGCCTGTGTACCTAAAAACAGTTGAAATGGTCGGCTTTAAGAGTTTTGCAGATAAGACGACAATCGAATTTGATAATGGGTTTACAGCTATTGTAGGACCAAACGGCTCAGGGAAGTCGAATATTACAGAGGCCATTAAGTGGGTTTTGGGGGAGCAATCTGCCAAGTCCTTGCGCGGGTCTAAGATGTCTGACGTGATTTTTGCTGGTGCGGAAGACCGCCGTAAGGGCCAATATGCCCAGGTAACCCTGACTTTTGATAACAGCGACCGGGCTTTGGATTTTGATACGGATGAGGTATCTGTCTCACGTCGTTATACAGCGGCTGGGGATTCTGAATATTTGATTAACCGCCGTCCATGTCGTTTGCGTGATATCACGGAATTGATGATGGATACGGGCATCGGACGAGATTCTTTCTCCATTATTTCCCAAGGTAAGGTGGAACAGATTTTCACCCAGAAACCGGAAGATAGACGGGGGATTTTTGAAGAAGCTGCTGGTGTTATGAAGTACAAGTCGCGTAAGCATGAAGCTGAACGGAAGTTGAAACATACTGAAGAGAACTTGCACCGAATTTATGATATTTTATCTGAACTTGCCGACCGGATTGAACCCCTTGAAATGCAAAAAAATGCAGCTTTACATTATAAGGAATCAAAGGCAGAGCTATCTGAAATTGAGATTGCTTTAACGGCTGTTCAGATTGAAACCTTGAATGAGCAGTGGCAAGTAGCGAAAAATGACATCGTAGCTTACGGTGAGGATATCCAGAAACGTCGAGCTGCGTTAACCGAAACGCAGACTTATCTAGCTGAACATAAAGGTAAAGCGAATGAAGCAGACGCGTCTGTTAATCAATTGCAAGAGCAATATGTTGATTTGGTGAAAAATGCGGAGCAACTACAAGCCAAAATTCAAGTTCATCATCAAAAAGTCCTTTTCAAGGAAAATAACCAAGCCAACCAAGCTGAAAACCTTGATAGTTTGAAGGCTGCAGTAAAAGACTTTAAAGCTTCTATTATCCAATTGAGAGCCCAGTTAGGGGATATGGAAAAGGCTATCGCAGAAAAAACGACTGACCGCGATAGTATACTGTCTGCGCTTGAAGACCTTTCGGATGATTCTGAAGCGGCAGTTCAAGCCAAACGGACCGAATATATTGCGGCCCTACAAAAGCAATCTAGCTTACAAAATGACTTGAGTCAGCTGGAAAAAGATATGGCGAATGAAGCGGCCTCAGTGGAAAAAGACCAATCTGACCGGTCTGAAAAAGAAGCGCAATTGGAAGACTTGAAAGACCAATTGGCCAAAGCTGTTGCTGATAAAGAAGCCCTGGGCCAAGAAATCGAAGCCTTGCTAAGCCAATACCAGGCTCAAGACCAAGCAGTCAAAGCCAAGCAAGACGAGGCCTACCGGGCCAACCAGGAAATGAACCAGGCCAATCAACGGTTGATGCAGGCTACTGCCCGTAAAGAGTCGCTAGAAGATTTGGACCGCGACCACGCTGGTTTCTACCAAGGAGTTAAGGCCGCTTTAGATCTATCGAGTTCTATCCAAGGGGTCCACGGGGCGGTAGCCCAATTGCTCCGCGTGCCAGATACTTATACTGGCGCCGTTGAAACAGCGCTAGCTGGCGCTATGCAAAATATTGTGACCCAAAATGGTCAGGTTGCTAGCCAATTAATTGGTGAATTGAAACGGCAACGTGCAGGGCGGGCAACTTTCCTACCTCTTGATGTAATTAAAGGCCGGTCAGTAAATCCCAATGACTTGAATAAAATCCAATCTATGCCTGGATTTATCGGTGTGATGGTTGATTTGGTTGACTTTGACAGCCAATACCAACACATCATGGCCAATTTAATGGGGAATGTCATTGTCGCTGATCATCTTGATAATGCCCGTGCGATTGCGAAAGCCTTGCATTCTCGCTACCGAATTGTGACCCTAGAATCAGATGTGATTAACGCTGGCGGGTCAATGACTGGTGGGGCAACGAAACGAAGTAACAATGCTGGTTTATTGTCAAGGAAAACGGACATCGACCACTTAAGCCAGGAAATCAAGACCTTGACCGCAACCGTAAGCAACTTGCAAGAAGAGATGCAGCACGCGTCACAAGAAGCTGAAGAGATGGTGAAAGACCTTGAAATCGTCAAGGCACAAGGGGATGAAGCGCGCTTTAGTGAACGGACTTTAACCAATCAAATTGACCAGTTAACCGGGCAAATTGCTGACTTAACTGAGGCTTTAAAAACCGGTGAAAGTCTGCAAGCTTCTGCTTCAAAAACAAAGGCCAAGCAAGAAAAAGCCAAAGCAAAGTTAGAAGCCGATTTAAAAGTTATTGACGACCAAGTAGACCAATTGAAAAATCTGATTGAGGATATGAACTTATCTGCTACAGATAAGGCTGAAAAACGGGCACAATTACAAGAACAATTGCAGGCTTCGGAGACCGAATTAGCGGTCTTGAGGTCCAAATATGAGCAAGTTGAAATCCAATTGCAGGGTCAGAAATCGGAACTAGCCGCAAAAGAAAACCAAGTCAGCCAAGTGGAAGCTGAACTCAAGTTAATGAGAGAGGCTATTTTGTCCAATTCTGAAACTTCAGGGACCTTGGAAGCTGACTATCAAGCGGCAGTTAAAGCCCAAAAAGACTGCGAAGCTGAATTGAAGGCCATACGCAAAGTCCGAAACGACGCCCAAACCAAGGCGGATGAACTGGACCAAGAAGTTCAAGAGATGAATACGCATCTCCAAGACTTGCTTGAAAAACAAGCTAAAGTGGAAGCAACAGCCTCACGTTATGAAGTGTCGATTGACAACCACTTGACCCACTTGCGGGAAGAGTACGGTTTGACCTTCGAACGGGCAAGAGCGACGTCAGAATTAACCATGTCCATGGAATCAGCGTCCCTTAAAGTGCGTCAGTTGAAAAAAGAAATTGAACAAATTGGACCGGTTAATTTAGCAGCCATTGATGAGTTTGAAGAAGTGAATCAACGGTTTACCTTTATGCAAAAGCAACGAGATGATGTGTTGGCTGCCAAAGAAAAACTCTATCAAACGATTTCTGAAATGGATGAAGAAGTGTCTGAACGGTTTGAACAAGCATTTGTTGCTATTCGGGACGCATTTGAAGAGATCTTCCCTAAACTATTTGGCGGGGGTCGGGCGAGTCTTAAATTGACACAACCGGACAACTTGCTGGAATCAGGGATTGATATTGAAGCGCAACCACCTGGCAAGCGACTTCAACACTTGTCCTTATTATCAGGTGGGGAGAAAGCCTTAACAGCAATCGCCTTATTATTCGCTATTTTAGATGTGAAAACAGTGCCTTTCTCTATCTTGGATGAGGTGGAAGCAGCCCTTGATGAAGCCAATGTTGCCCGTTACGGACGGTTCTTACGTGAATTTGCGGATAAGACGCAATTTATTGTGATTACTCATCGTAAGGGGACAATGGAGTCAGCTAATATCTTGTACGGGGTGACCATGCAAGATTCTGGGGTATCTAAATTAGCGGCAGTTCGTTTAGAAGATTTCGATGAGAAAATACTAGAATCATCAAATTAAATAGGAATTATTCGTGTTTCATTGGGAAATGTGGCAAAATGTAAGTAATTTAGTAGAAATATTGAATAGAAATATGAGGGTATTATGATTGAATTAATTGCAATTGATTTAGATGGCACTTTGTTACGGAACGATAAGACAATTAGTGAGGGTAACCGTGAAATGATCCGCAAGGCGATTGATAACGGTGTGGATGTCGCCATTTGTACTGGGCGACCACTTGAAGCCATTCAAAAATTTTTGGATACTTTAGAAACCAATTCTGCTGACCACTATTCAATTACTTATAACGGTGGGCTAGTTGTTCAAAATAAGACTGGTAAGGTGGCTAGCCAAGTGACCATGTCTATGGCAGATGCTAAACGGTTATATGACGTGATGGCGTCTTTAGAATTGCCACTTGAAGCCGTATTGATTGACGCAGTTTACCAATTCCCATTCCCTGAAAATCATCCAGGTCATTATCAACAAACAATGAATTTCTTACCGTTTAAACAATTTGATATGGCCAATTTAGATCCAGAAACGGCTATTTTTAAAGTAGTCGTGAATACAGAAACGGATCATTTAATGCGTGTGATTGATCAAATTCCAAACTGGGTATATGAAGATTTTGAAGTGATGCGTAGTCATCCTTTCCAATTAGAAATCATGCCTAAAGGGATTGATAAAGGAACTGGTGTGAGTCATTTAGCCGATATTTTAGAATTAACCAAAGACCAAGTGATGGTAATTGGTGACGAGGAGAATGACTTAGCGATGCTTAAGTGGGCTGGCACATCTGTGGTGATGGCAAATGGTCGACCAGATGTAAAAGCGTTCGCTGATTATATCACAGATTCTAATGAGAATGACGGTGTTGCTAAAGCAATCGACCATTTTGTTTTCTTTAAGACAGATGATTAAAAATAACGTTATAATTAGATTAATATACTGATTGATTTAAGTCCTTTAGGAGAATATTATAAGCCTTCGGCTTACACTTTTCCTATCATTGCCTTAAAATTAGGATGTGATGCAAGGATGTCCAGACAGGAGACGATGGAAGAATAGCGTGTATCACACAAGGTGTGATGCAAGGTATTCTGAAGCGGAAACCTGTCTATCCTGCAGAGCTCAACTTGCAGTGGGACCGGAATTAGCCAAGGTCTAATTCCTTGCCTGACGATTCATTCTGTAAGGAATAAATTTCAAACAGAATGATATGGGTCAGTCATCCTTTTTCACTGCGAAGGCATGATAGGAAAGTTCCAGCCTCATGCTGAATATGGAAAATACTATTTAGTACAATATATAATGAGTAAATTAAATTTATAAGTTGTATCAAAATAAATACTTTATTAAATATTGTTTGATTTTAGTAAAACTGTTTCAATTTTTACCAAAAATAGTATTTAACTTAGCGTTAAACAAGACAGTTATTTTTATCATATAAGTAGGTCTATTGGAATTATTACTTAACTTATAATGTTACGATTGCATTTAAAATTTTTAATTTAGTGAAGGAGTGATACGATGGGATTATTTGACCGTATTAAACGCGCGTTTACGGGTGAGGATGAGATTGTTGAACAACAGCGTCAATCTGAATCATCTAGTCAAGAGCAGATTGTCTTTGAAAAGTACGATAAGGGTGTTGAGAAAACACGTCGTTCTTTCTCTGACCGTATGAATGAATTATTTGCTGGTTTCCGCCAAGTGGATGATGAATTTTTTGATGACTTAGAGGAGACGTTCATTTCTTCTGATGTTGGTTTTGATATGACACTTGCCTTATCTGATGCAGTGCGGGAGGAAGTGCAACGTCGCGGTGCTAGTTCAGGTGAACAAGTAAAAGATGTCATCATTGAAAAAATGGTGGAGATTTACGACAAGGGTGGCGAGCCTAATGTTGAAATCAATGAAAATCCAGATGGTCCAACAGTCGTTTTATTTGTTGGCGTAAACGGTGTCGGCAAAACAACTACTATTGGGAAAATGGCTTACCAATTAAAACAAGATGGTAAAAAAGTCTTGCTTGCTGCAGGGGATACTTTCCGTGCGGGTGCGATTGAACAATTAGAAGAATGGGCACGCCGTATTGATGTGCCAATTGTGACCGGTAAGGCGCAAGGAGATCCGGCTTCTGTCGCTTTTGACGCAGCGAAAACTGCGCGTGAAGGTGGTTATGACTATTTATTAGTAGATACAGCTGGACGATTACAAACTAAAATTAACCTAATGAACGAATTAGATAAAATGAAACGTATCTTAACACGGGAATTACCTGGTTCACCGCATGAAATTTTATTGGTACTCGATGCAACAACGGGGCAAAATGCCTTAGTCCAAGCTAAAGAGTTTGATAAGACTGTAGATATTGACGGTATTGTCTTAACCAAACTTGATGGAACTGCTAAGGGTGGCGTGATTTTTGCAATTCGTTATGAGATGGATATTCCGGTTAAATTTATCGGACTGGGTGAAAAAGTGGATGACCTGCAAGTGTTTGATGCAGAGAAATTCATTTACCAATTAATTAAAGATGTTGTAGAAGTATAACTTTAATAGACAGAAATAGACTGACTTAGACCATCGATGAATGGATAAGTCAGTCTATTTTTTTGCATATACAACAAAGAATTGAATTTTGTTTAATCGTATTTCTGGTCACTATTGCCGGTGATGATCTTAATTTAAGGCATTTTCGTTATCTGATCACTTTAAACTGTGGCTTTTAGACAAATCTCTACGGTATTTCTGAAACTTATCCATAAAAAGGCAGTCCTGGAATGAGAGCAGGCCTATTCCTGAGGAAGAAAAATGTTTTAGCTGTTAGGCTAAAGTGAATGGATTTACTGAAAATTGTTGGTATGTGCTTCCAGTAAGCCTTTATTATAGTAATTTCAGCTTAGGTAGCGGTCATCAGTTTTACGTTTCTCAACCAGATTGTTGCTTGTCACGGATAGTATCAATCGAAAGAATAATCGCTAGTACAATAATAGGATCTACTTGAGTATCATCAATCGATATTTCAAAAGTATCTGACCAAGATAGCACTTTTGTTTTAACCTGCGCAATTGTCTGATTTTCTTCATCTTTAATGACGTAATGCCAACCTAAAAAGTCTCCTTCAATTGTCCATCCGATATCTTGAATGGCCATTTTGGTTTTAAATAAGGTCATTTTTTGTTGGATAGTCGCCACGTAATCATTGCCTTGGTAAACCTTTAGCTGGGTTAAAAAGCGAAAAGGCGATTCTTTTACATAAGCCAGTTCTTCATCTGTTAGGGCATCGTAAATCCGTAATTGGCGTCCAATTGAAAATAATTTACCTGATACACGAAATAGGGGCGTTTGATTGTGGTCGTAAATATTAAAATCCTGCTTTAATGAAAATAACTTTTGCTTCATATATAATTTCATGTTGTCACTCCCTCAAGCTCTTTTATAGAATGATAACTTATATCATCCAGAAAGGACAATATATGTACTAGTTGGTTGGAAATAGGAATCTTTTCTAGTCCTGAAAACACGAACATTGCGAGCGTTAATTTGTGAAAAAATAGTTTATAAACGTACGAAAATCCCAAAATTAAAGGTTATATTCTGTTTTTTATATGCACAAGGTGCTATTCGAATAAAAAATGAGAGAAAAATAAGTTGAAATTAGGGTAGATTAAAATTAAATGAAAGCATATAATAGTGGTGACGATGTGAAGTCGTTCAAAATATGCAAACCAATAGATGGAGGAAATTAAATGACAACTGTTTATAATTTCTCAGCTGGACCGGCAGTATTGCCAAAAGCTGTATTAGAACAAGCACAAGCGGAACTTTTAAATTACAACGGTACAGAGATGTCCGTGATGGAATTGAGTCACCGCTCATCCTCCTTTGTTGAGATTATCGAACGAGCTGAACAACAATTGCGCAATTTGATGCACATTCCTGATCATTATAAAGTGTTATTCTTACAGGGTGGGGCAACACAACAATTCACAATGGTACCAGCAAACCTAGCAAAAGGGCAAAAGGCTCAATATGTGAATACAGGTTCATGGGCTACAAAAGCCATTAAAGCAGCCGAAAATTTAGATGATGTGTCGGTTGATGTCATTGCATCTTCTAAGGCACAAGGGTTTACAGAAGTACCAGAAATTACTGCTGAAGCTGTTGATTCAGAGGCAGCTTACTTACATATCACGACGAATGAAACAATTGGTGGCGTAACTTTCCATGATATCCCGGCATTTGATGGGGTGACTTTAGTAGCGGATATGTCCTCTAATATTTTAGCAAATGACTATAAAGTAGAAGAGTTCGGTTTAATTTATGCGGGTGCACAAAAGAACTTGGGTCCTTCAGGGGTTACAATTGTTATTGTACGAGAAGATTTACTGAAAGATGATCAATCTCTACCGGATTTCTTCTCTTATGCAACACAAGCAGATAAAGACTCTATGATTAATACACCACCAACATTTGCTGTTTACATGGTTGGTTTGGTATTGGATTGGGTAGCAGCACAAGGTGGACAAGAAGCCATGTATGAGAATGCTAAACAACGTGCGAACTTATTGTATGACTACATTGATCAATCTGATTTATTTATCAACCATGTAAAAGCAGAAAACCGTTCATTAACCAATATTCCATTTTTAACGAATGATCCTGAATTAGACAAGAAATTTATTGCTGAAGCGGATGCTGCTGGATTTAAACAATTAAAAGGCCACCGTTCAGTGGGTGGTATGCGTGCTAGCTTGTATAATGCTTTCCCATTAGAAGGGGTTAAAGCACTAGTAGCATTTATGAAAGCATTTGAAGAGGAAAATAAATAGCCGATCAACAACTTAAATATGCGGCTTACAGTGTAATGATGGTCATCAACCGACATGTAACCGGATGTTGTGCCCACTTTAAAGTATGGAGGAATTATTTAACAAATGGAATTAAAGGATAAAGTTTATCAATTAACGACTTATAATGCGATTGCTGCAGAGGGTATGGAACGTTTTGAACGAGCAAAATATGCCATTAATGAAAATGATGATCCGGATGCATTAATTTTGCGTTCAAAAAATCTGCATGATATGACATTTAACGATTCATTAAAAGCGATTGCGCGAGCTGGTGCGGGTACAAATAATATCCCAACTGAGCGTGCTACTGAAGCAGGAATTGTTGTTTTCAATACCCCTGGTGCGAATGCGAATGCGGTTAAAGAGTTAGTGCTAGCTAATTTATTATTATCTGTTCGTCCTATTCTACAAGGACATGAATGGATACAAAATTACAAGTTTGGTCCAGGTGATGATGTAGAAGCAATTGTTGAAGCAAACAAGAAACAATTTGCGGGTAATGAGTTAGAAGGTAAGAAGTTAGGTGTTGTCGGACTAGGTGCAATTGGTGCTATGATTGCTAACGATGCTTACCGTTTAGGAATTGAAGTGTACGGTTATGATCCATATGTGTCTGTAGATACTGCTTGGAGTATTTCTCGTCGTGTGAACCGTGTGATGGAATTAGATGACCTATTGAAAATCTGTGACTTTATTACAGTTCACGTACCTTTAATGGATTCAACGCGTGGTATGATTGGCGAACGTGAGTTGGCTATGATGAAAGAGGATGCGCAGTTATATAACTTCGCCCGTGGCCCTATTGTTGATAAGGACGCAGTCTTAAAAGCAGTCAACGAAAACCGTATTGGTGGCTATACAACAGATTTTGCGGATGCTGATTTATTGCACCATGAAAAAATCCGTGTCTTACCACATTTAGGTGCCTCTACTGAGGAAGCTGAAATCAATTGCGCTCGTATGGCAGCTGGAAACCTAAAACGCTTCTTGAATACAGGGGATATTATCAATTCAGTGAACTTCCCATCTGTACAAATGAGCTTTAATTCACCAGTGCGTATCACCATTATCAACCGTAACATTCCAAACATGATTGGTAAGATTTCAACCTTTGTTGCGGAACAAGGAATGAATATCGCCAACATGGTGAACCGTGGTCGTGGTGACTTTGCTTATACAATAGTTGACTTAGAGGAATTAGATTATGAGAAAGTTGAGCGTTTAGTCGCAAAATTAGAGGAGATTCCAGATATTATCCGTGTTCGAGCAATTGAACATCCTGGTCAATTCTTTGAAGAAGTATAAATCACCAAGTAGATCATATAGCTAAAATAAATTTGTAGAGAGGTAGCCACAAAAGTGTCAGCCTCTCTTTTTATAATAATAGTAAGTATTGTATAATATGAGAAAAGAATACAACAATGGAGGCAATTAATCATGACAAGAGATTTATTATATGGTGGTATCGAAGCTGGTGGGACAAAATTTATCTGTGCGGTTTCTGACGCCGACTTGAATATTATCGACCAAGTGCGTATTGATACAACAGTCCCTGAAGAAACTATGGGTGAGTTGAAAGCATTCTTTGACCAATATGAAGTGGAAAGTTTCGGTATTTCATCTTTTGGGCCAATCGACATCAATCATGACTCGCCAACTTATGGTTATATCACCTCAACGCCTAAATTACCTTGGCAAAATTATGATTTTGTAGGGCAAATGAAAACTTGGTTTGGCGACAAGCCGATTGCTTGGACAACGGATGTAAATGGCGCGTCACTTGCTGAAAACACGATGGGTGCAGCTGAGGGTGCTAACTCTTGTCTTTATTTGACGATTGGGACTGGTGTTGGTGGTGGTTTCTCTATCAACGGGGAAATTTACCATGCACATAGTCATCCGGAAATGGGCCATATTAAAGTTGCTCAAGACCCTCATGACCACTTTGAAGGGGCTTGTCCATTCCATGGCAATTGTATTGAAGGACTTGTGTCAGGGCCTGCCATTGAAAAGAGAACAGGTATTAAAGGAGCAGACTTACCCTCTGATCATGAAGTATGGGATTATGTTGCGGACTATTTAGGGCAAGCCATTGCCAATTATACTTTAACTTTAGCACCAGAACGCGTCGTACTAGGTGGTGGCGTGATGCATCAAGACCAACTGCTAGATAAAGTTCGTCTACAAGTAGAAAAAGCGCTTGCTAATTATGTTGAATTGCCAGCATTGCCAGATTATATCCAGTTACCTAAGCTAGGTGATAATGCGGGGATTACTGGTTCGCTGCTATTAGCGAAACGCGCTTTAAAAGATGTAAAATAGGGTGAGCTAGTGACCAGTTCGGCTATTTCAGTCAGGTGTAATATAAAAGGTTGGAAGTTATCTTCCAGCCTTTTTTGATAGAAAGAATTTATGTTTGAGATGAGCAATGGCTAAAAATCGCATCTTCGCAAGTTGTATCATTTTTAATGAATAAAATATTATGTTAACATATTATGTAAATAGAGCTGAACGTTCTATTAAAGAAAGGAAGAGGCGATGAGCAAAAACATTTATCAAAAAAAGTTACAAGAGGTCATTGATGAATTAGAAACATCGAATACTGAAGGATTGAATGACCAGGAAGTTTCTAAGCGTTTAGAAACTTATGGGGAAAATAAGTTACAAGAATCGGATAGTAAGTCTAAGTGGGAGATCCTATTAGATAATTTAAATAATATTATCGTTTATTTACTAGCCGTCGCAGCCATAATTTCAATTGCAATGGGCGATTGGATTGAAGCTATAGCCGTGATGCTGGCCGTTTTAATTTCGGTGCTGACTGGATATTTTGTAGAAACTAAAGCGCAAAAGTCTGTGGAAGCCTTGCAGGATATGGTCAATACTAGTGTACATGTGATCCGAAACGGGGAAGAAGTGGAGATTGATTCATCTCAATTAGTCCCAGGTGATGTGATGGTTCTTGGTGAAGGAGACGCGATTGCTGCAGATGGTCGTTTATTAACGAGCAACAATTTTGCAGTCATGGAAGCGTCATTGACCGGTGAATCTGAAGCTGTGGACAAGGACCCGGATGCGACTTACGATGAAGAAGAGTCGATTGGTGACCGGTTGAACATGGTATTCTCAGGTACGGCTGTGACCCGTGGTAAGGCGCAAGTGGTCGTGACTGGTACTGGAATGGAAACTGAAGTAGGCCGTATTTCTGAAATGATGACGGGTGAAAAGGACATGCAAACCCCGTTAGACAAAGAGGTTGACCAATTAGGTAAAGCCTTGATTGTCGTAGCTTTTATAGCAGCAGCTTTAGTAGTTGCTATTGGTTTATTCAACGGCAACCCAGCAAGTGAAATCTTACATATTGCAGTAATCCTTGCAGTAGCAGCAATCCCTGAAGCTATGCCAGCTGTTCAAACGATTACCTTATCCAATGGGATGCAGACGATGGCAAAGCACCAAGCTTTAGTAAAGTCACTTTCTGCAGTTGAAACCCTAGGTGCTACGTCGATCATAGCGTCAGATAAGACGGGTACGTTAACAGAAAACCAAATGATGGTTGAAAGTATCATCATTAAAAATGATATTCAATATGAAGTTTCAGGTTCAGGTTATACACCTGAAGGCGATATTACAAAAGATGATGAAAAGGCCACTTTTGATATTGATTCGATTGAAGATGTTGATGATTTAAGCGACAACAAGGCTGTCTTATTGAAATTGATTACGGATGGGTACTTATCATCTGATGCCCGTTTAATCGAACGTGATCAACTAGATGATGAAGAAGCAGCTGAATTAGAAAACGATGCTGGAGATGAAGATAATCAAGACCCATATACCATTAAAGGTGACCCAACAGATGGTGCCTTAACGGTATTAGGTCATAAAGTCGGTCTATCACCACAGTGGGAAAAAGACAACGACTACAAACTTGTCCAAGAAATTCCCTTTGATTCTGAGAAGAAATATATGGCAGCACTTTATCATTTTCCAAATGACATCCACCGCCTAATCGTAAAAGGTGCCATGGATGTGGTCCTAGATTTAGTGGCGACTGAAGACGGTGAAGAAGATTTCTGGCAAGAGAAGAATGAAATCCTGACAGCAGACGGTAACCGTGTAATTGCCTTGGCTTCATATACCATTAAAGACCAAGGGGAGGCGGATAAAGTCGCTGACGACATGGAAGCTTGGTTGGATAACAATACAGACAAGTTAACGATGGACGGATTATTCGGGATCATTGACCCGCCACGTCAAGACGTGAAAGATGCTATTGCCCAAACACAAGCGGCCGGTATCCAGGTGAAAATGATTACTGGAGACCACCCAAGAACGGCATCTGTTATTGCTCGCGATATTGGGATTGAAAACCATGAAAATACCATGACCGGTAAAGAATTGGATGCAATCCATGAGGATAAAGACTTTATCGATAAAATCCGCGATGTAGCAGTATTTGCCCGCGTATCACCAGAAAACAAGTTACAAATTGTCCGTGCCTTCCGAGATGAAGGGGACGTTGTGGCGATGACAGGTGACGGGGTTAACGATGCACCGGCCTTAAATGGTGCAGATATCGGTGTTGCCATGGGTATCCGTGGTACTGAAGTTGCCAAAGAAGCATCAGACATGATTTTAACGGATGACGCTTACGGTACGATTGTGGACGCGGTTCGTGAAGGACGTATTATTTTTGAAAATATCAAAAAATACATTTCCTTCTTATTCGCATGTAACATGGTAGAGATTATGGCGATCTTAACAACGATTGTCTTTATGTTACCAATGCCAATTCAACCACTACACATCTTATTCTTAAACCTATTAGTAGACATTGGCCCAGCGATTGCTTTAGCCTATGAAAAAGCAGAGGACAATGTCATGGAACATCCGCCAAGAAATCCAGAATCTGGTTTAGTGAATAAGACATTCTTAAGTCGGATTATCATCTCAGGTGTGATTATTGGACTAGGTGCCTTCGGGGTATTCTACCTATTCCATAATATCTTTGGTATGAGCTTAACTTATGCACAAACTGCGACATTTACTTACATGGCAATTGCGCAGTTGTTCCATATCTTAAACGTTCGTCGTTTATCAGGATTTGGTCTAGATAAGACCTTCTTCCAAAACAAACTACTATTAGCCGCAATGGCTTTCTCAGTAGTCCTACAATTGTTGGTTGTCTACGTACCATTCTTAAACAATGTATTTGGTACAGAGCCATTGACATTAGCTACTTGGGGTATTATCCTAGCTATCGTTCTAGTGGTGACTATTATTGTATACTTAGTGAAGAAATTAGCTGGGTTGAAAGATCCGGAAGCTTAACTATTTAGGCAAGTGCGTGATCGGGGGCTAAATTTAGCCTCCGATTTTTTAATATTGTGCATAAAGTCTATCAAATAACTGAAGTCAATCACCTGTAAAAACGACCAAAGGACTTGGGGCATATCGTTGATTCAATAGGTTTGATAGTGTATACTAAACACTTGTAAAGGAAAACTGCTTGACAAATTTTTGACAGATGGATGTGGCTTAGATGGAGATTCAAAAAACGAATGAGATGAATACCCTGTTGATTTTTTATGGGGATTTGTTGACTGAAAAACAACGTGTTTATATTGAATTGTACTATGCTGAGGATTTTTCGTTAGGGGAAATTGCTGAACATTTTGATGTGTCGAGACAGGCGGTTTATGATAACATTCGGCGGACTGAGAAGAGTTTGTTGAAGTATGAGAATCATTTGCATTTGGCGCGTGATTATTACGCCCGTGAAGCGGTAGGGGAAAAGATGGCTGCCTATGTAGCAAAAAACTACCCAGATGATACGCAACTAGCTGACTATATGAAGCAATTAATTGCGATCGATAACCGTGATGAAGCAAGTGAAGAATTTTAACAATTTCTGATTTAATAAATGTCCGAACTGAATGCTTAAGATGAATGAATAAATAAGGAGTGTTACCAAGAATGGCTTTCGAAAGTTTATCGGATAGGCTACAAGGCGCTGTCCAAACGATGGGTAAGAAGGGTAAAATTACCGAGGGCGATTTAAAAGAAATGATGCGTGAAGTGCGTTTGGCTTTACTAGAAGCTGACGTGAACTTTAAAGTCGTGAAAGACTTTGTGAAACGTGTCAATGAACGTGCGCTAAACAGTGAGGTATTGCAATCACTATCGCCAGCGCAACAAGTCGTGAAGATTGTTAACGACGAATTAACTGACTTAATGGGTGGAGAACACGAAGATATTCAATTTGCGACTGCACCACCAACCGTGATTATGATGGCTGGTCTTCAAGGTGCCGGGAAAACGACTACCGTTGGTAAGTTAGCGGCCTTCTTGAAGAAAAATGACCACAAGAAACCCTTGCTGGTAGCCGGCGATATTTACCGTCCAGCTGCTATCAACCAGTTACAAACAATTGGTCAACAATTGGATTTACCAGTCTTTACTCTAGGTGACCAAGTAAGTCCAGTTGAGATTGCGACTCAAGCGATTGAACATGCTAAAATGAATGGTCATGACCTAGTCTTCATCGATACGGCCGGTCGTCTACAAATTGACGAACGGTTAATGACGGAGTTAAAAGATATTAAAGCAGCCGTTAATCCGGATGAAATCTTATTAACGGTTGACTCAATGACTGGTCAAGAGGCTGCCAACGTGGCTAAGGCCTTTGACGAAGAGTTAGATATCACAGGGGTTGTCTTAACGAAACTAGACGGTGATACCCGTGGTGGTGCTGCACTATCTATCGTTTCTGTAACTGGTAAACCGATTAAATTTACGGGTACTGGTGAGAAATTAAACGAAATTGAGCGCTTCTACCCAGACCGTATGGCGAACCGAATTTTGGGTATGGGGGATATGTTAACCCTTATCGAGAAAGCCCAAGCTGAGTTTGATGAAAATGAAGCAGAAGCAATGGCCGCTAAGATGCGTGAAAATACCTACGACTTCAATGATTTCATTAAAAACATGGACCAGATGAATAAGATGGGTTCTATGAAAGATATCTTGAAGATGATTCCAGGTATGAATAAAATGGGGAATTTGGACGACTTAAATGTTGATCCAAAACAAATGGCGCAAACTAAAGCCATGATTCAATCCATGACTCCGTATGAGCGTGAAAATCCAGATTCGATCAACCAATCACGCCGACGTCGTATCGCTAAAGGTTCAGCGACTACACTACAAGAAGTCAACCGTTTAATTAAACAATTTAACGAGTCACGTAAATTGATGTCCGCAATGTCTAATGGTAACATGGGCGCTCTTCAAAACATGCTGGGCGGCATGGGCGGAGGTTTTGGCGGTGGTGGCTTCGGAGGCGGCGGTAACCGCAACAAGAACCGCGTCGCTGAATTGCAAGCTAAACAAATGGCCCGCAAGCTGAAAAAAGCTAAGAAAAAAGGGAAATAAGCCTTTTTTCAGAGATAGGGGAAAATATATTCGCCCTGTAAAGAGAAAATACTTTACAAGCTGACAAAAACTTGTTATCATATTTACTTGTGATGAGCTTTTAAGGCTTTAAATATATAAAAACACTTAATTTTTAGGAGGAACTTACTCATGGCAGTAAAAATTCGTTTAAAACGTATGGGATCTAAACGTAACCCATTCTACCGTATCGTTGCAGCAGACGCACGTTCACCACGTGATGGTCGTATCATTGAAAAAATTGGTACTTACAACCCAACTACTCAACCAGAAACTATTGAGTTAGATGAAGAATTAGCTTTAAAATGGTTAAAAGATGGTGCGCAACCAACTGATACAGTTCGTGACATTTTATCTCGTCAAGGCGTGATGAAAAAACACCACGAAAACAAATTAGAAGCTAAAGCAGCTAATAAATAAGCGTAAACACTATGAATGATATGCCAAATATTGAAGATTTATTGTTAACAATTGTGAAACCATTGGTGAATCATCCTGATGAAATCCAATTGCACATTGTTGATGGAGATGAATTTTTAGAATACCATTTGTTGCTACATCCTGATGATGTAGGCCGGGTGATTGGCAAGGGTGGCCGCGTTGCAAACGCAATCCGTACAATTATCTATTCAGTTCGAGTTGAAGGACCAAAGAGAATTCGCTTGGTAATTGATAGAGAAAATTAAACAGGGTGTAAGAGTCGACGTTCAGAAAGAAAACCTTGGAAGATTAGAGCAGTAGCTGACGAAGTCAGTTACAATCTAATCTGAAACGCAGTTCTTTCTGGAGACTCGAACCCGACTAAACAGGGTGCGATAATAGCGCTCATCTTATAATTGGGTTTATACGAAGTTTGTAACAAAGCAATCCGCTTTAAGAGGGCGTAGACAAAAATGTCTGCGTCTTTTTTGTATTTTTTAGGTGATTTTTACTGATACCGTTTGTTAGTAGTATTTCATGTATTTACTGTGTTATCTTGGTTTTTAAGGTGCATTCATGTAAAATAAGACTGACGTTCGACCGTGATAATTTTTTAGTTACAGTGGTCGCTAGAAATGTGAGGTGTGTCCTTTTCTAATAAGTGGTTTGAATGTTGGAAGATAGGCACATAAGAAGGGAAGGCAATAGATATGGTAAAGATTGAAGGCATGGCTGAAGAGCAGTATTATTTGGTCGGGAAAATCGTGAATACGCAAGCTTTACGCGGGGAAGTGCGTGTGATGGCGACAACAGATTTCCCGGAAGAACGCTTTAGAATTGGTGCGACTTTGGCGATTTTTAATGGTAATAAATTGGTGGAGACTGTTGAAGTGGATGGTCACCGTCTGCATAAGAATTTCAATTTGTTGCATTTTAAGGGCAAGGACAATATTAATGATGTAGAAAAATTCAAAGGCTTTGATTTGAAGGTTGCGGGCACTGAGCGCGAGGCGGACGAATTGGATGAGAATGAGTTTTATTATGATGATATTATTGGTCTAGAAGTCTATACGACTGATGAGACTTATCTAGGCAAGGTCCGTGAGATTACGTCACTACCGTCGAACGATGTTTGGGCTATTCAGCGTCCAAATAAGGGGAAAGATATTTTGATTCCTTATATTGAAGATATTGTATTAGAGATTGATTTGGATGCTAACCGAGTGGTGATTGACCCAATGGAAGGTCTGATTGATGATGTGGACGCGGAAAAGGGTGACGCCTAATGCAGATTGATGTATTAAGCCTTTTTCCCGAGATGTTTGAAGGTCCAATGAACACGTCGATTATCGGGAAGGCCCAGGAAAAAGGGGTTGCCAATATTGATGTGACGGACTTTCGTAAGTTTGCAGTAAATAAACACGGACATGTGGATGATTACCCATATGGCGGTGGTGCTGGGATGTTGCTACGGGTTGACCCCATCAATGATGCCTTAGAAGAAATTGAGGGTAAACATCCTAATACTAAAAAACGCGTGATTTTGATGGATCCAGCTGGTGAAACTTTTACGCAGAAACATGCGGAATCTTTCGCAGAAGACGATCATCTGATCTTTATTTGTGGTCATTATGAAGGCTATGACGAGCGGATTCGGTCATATGTGACGGATGAAATTTCAGTTGGGGACTATGTCCTGACTGGAGGCGAACTTGGCGCGATGATTGTGATTGACGCTACTGTCCGCTTGCTTGAAGATGCTGTGGGGAACGAGCAATCGATTACGGGTGACTCCTTCTCGACTGGTTTGTTAGAGTATCCCCAATATACCCGCCCGGCTGAATATAAAGGCATGACCGTGCCAGATGTGTTGATGTCTGGTAACCATGCTAAGATTGCTGATTGGAAGGGGAAAGAATCCTTACGCCGGACCTATGAACGTCGGCCAGATATGTTAGAAAATTACCCATTAACAGATCAACAAGCTAAATGGCTAGAAGAAATTAAAGCAGAAACTGAGTAGGACTGATAAGAGTGGCCCATTGTGTGGACTACAGTTTCAAATTAGCTTAAGCAGGGATATTCTTTTGCTTCATCCACTATTCTTGATACAATATGAGTTAAGGATGGGGAGTGATTTTATGCCATGGAATATGCAAGATTATCCAGACAACTTAAAAAACTTCAATAAGGTTGAACGGAAAAAAATCATTGAGATTATGAATGCGATGGAAGCTGCAGGTTATAAAGAGGCAGATTTAATACCCATTGCAATCCAGCAAGGTAAAGAATGGTACCAAAATGCTTCTGATAAAGAAATTTCGGAAGTTAAACAGGCAACCAATCCCAAAAAGAGTGATAAGCATGATACTGAATCAGCCAATCCTGATTTGATGGATGAGGACGTTCAAGTGAAGTTTGATCACGAGAATGCGCAATGGCAAGTAATTACCGTGAAGGCAAAGCGTGCTGCGGATACTTTTGATGTAAAAGAGGATGCCATAAAGCGGGCTAAGGAAATTGCTGACAACAAGGGGACAAAAGTCATTACCTATACTAAAGATGGTAAGCGACAATAACAATCAAAATATTGTAGTTAGCCATTATAAAAACACCTACCTTTAGGATATTAGAGGTAGGTGTTTATTTTTATTCGAAAATGGTATTGGCGACGTTCAATTGCTTCATTAAGGCTGTCTTTTTGAATTGGTGTTCATCGATGTCTTCTAAAATTGACCGTAAGAGGTCAATCCCTTCGAGGATATGTTCACCTTTATTTAACATGACACATTCAGCTCGTGAACCCATAGATACATCCGAAATTTCAGCACGTGAAGGTACGCCTGATTTTACCAAGGACTCAAGGACCTGGGTGGCCCAAATCACAGGAATTTGCGCAGCCTCGCAGAACCAAAGAATTTCTTCTTGAACAACTGATAGCCGGAGATAGCCAACTTCTACAGCTAAGTCTCCTCTAGCGATCATAATGCCTGTTGGTCGGTAGCGGTTTGCTTCGATAATGATATTGATGAGGTTCTCAAAACCAGAGACAGTTTCTAATTTGATCGTCGCTAATTTGTCTTGGTCATTGGTTACTTTGTCAGCCATGACTTGGTTGATGTGACGGACGTCTTCTAAGTTATGAACGAAAGAGAAGCCAATCACATCAGCAGCTTCTTTAGAAAAAGCCAAATCATCGATATCTTTATCGGTTAATACAGGGATGTTTAACTCACGATCAGGGAAGTTGATGCCTTTCGTGGCTTTCACTTTCTTACCGTTTGATGCCATTTGGGTGATGCGAATTTTGACTCCTTCAGGATAAGTCTTTTGAACTTTACCTATAATTTTACCATCATCAAGTGACACTGCCTCATCAACCTTTAAATCTTGAATAATTTCTGGAATTGGACAGGATAAGACAATTTCACTATCATAAAAATCTTTTAATACCGTATCACTTGTGAGGAAAAAACTATCCCCCTCATAAAGCTTGGGATTTTGTAGGGTGGTATAGATGGCTTGAATACGTACTTTAGGACCAGCAATGTCGGTAAAAATTTTAATGTCGCGGTCGTATTTTTTGCCAGCTTGATGAATATTTTCAACCATTTTTCGCCAAGTAGCTACATCATCATGGGCGCAGTTAATACGGGCTACGTCTAAACCAGCCTCTACCATGCGATCAACGAGGTCTTGGTCAGTAGCGGCCTCATTGGGCATAGTCACCATTATACGGGAATAACGATCCTCAGCACCTGGGCCAAAGAAATCATTGGTGAGTTGGTCAAGTGTAGACCCATGTCCTTGACTGGTTTTCGTCATATGTTCAGGAAAATCAACTGCAGGCATGTTCGCGCTTTTTGCTAAGTGATAAGCGACTAAATCAAGGGTAGATAACACATGTCCTTCGAGCCGACCGAGTGAAGAAAGACCAAGATTTCCCAATTTTAATTGTAGGTTGCGAATATCACGGCGACGAAGCGCAACATAATAGGCAAAATTTAAGGCTGCTTCTTTAAAATCATCACGGAGGGTGGAAGGATCCCAGGATGCATAAATTTGTTGGCCATCCTTATAGACATTTTTACGTAAGTGGGATACTTCTAAATATAAATCTTTGTAAATGTTGTTTATTTCTTGTTTGTCGTTTGTCATCGCTACATCTCCTTTGTAGATATTTGTAACCGTTTCCTTCTCATTTATTATTGTAACGTGAACCAGAGCAACTAACAAATATTTGTATAGTGTGATGGGGGTGTTTTATTGAAGTGATGCCTATTGAGCTTACTTAGTCTGAGGATGCTAGTTTAGCATAAAGCACATGAGTGATCGCAACCGCTTATTTCAAATAGAACTGCCACTATTTATAACAAGAAACTTTCAACTTTCTATTTACAATAAGTAATAAATTTGATACACTATTAAAGGTGTTGTTTCAACACATACTTTATGATATTCCGCTGTGGCAAAATTGCCATATGAGTGTTGTTGGAAGGAGAGAATCTACATGAGTAATTTAATTGATCAAATCACTTCAGAACAACTACGTAACGATGTACCTGACTTCCGTCCTGGTGACACTGTTCGTGTACACGCGAAAGTTGTTGAGGGTGAACGTGAACGTATCCAGTTATTTGACGGTGTTGTTATCCAACGTCGTGGTGCTGGTATCAGCGAAACTTACACAGTTCGTAAAATTTCTAACGGTGTTGGTGTTGAACGTACTTTCCCAGTACACACGCCACGCGTAGCTAAAATTGAAGTATTACGTGAAGGTAAAGTTCGTCGTGCTAAATTGTTCTACTTACGTGACTTACATGGTAAAGCTGCACGTATTCCAGAACGTCGCCGTAAACAAAAATAATGCTACCACAGTAGCTATACAGAAAATCCCTACTGAGTTGTCTTGGTGGGGATTTTTTTGTGCAGATATTTAAATGAAGATTTAAAGGCAAGAAAGTTTGGCATGAATCAGGGCGTTTTGAGGCGTATAATAGATTAGGAGAAAGGATGATGCAGCGTATGGACGAAGGACGGTTGAACCATCGTTTAGGTCTATTGTCAGTTGTAACAGGTATTATCGTAGGAATTGTGGTGTCGGAATTTCGACTGGCTATTCCAGCAATCATGCATGTGGTTGAAAGTATTTTGGTTTGGGGGCAGACATCCATTTGGCACAGTATCGGCTTTGTTTTGATGTTTGCGGTTATTGGCTGCATTGTGGCTTGGACAGCTAAGCAGGAACCTATGATTGGTGGGTCTGGTATTCCACAAATTGCCGGGAAATTAAGCGGTAAACTCAATTTTCCATGGACATCGGTCTTATTTTATAAATTATTAGGTGGTTTATTGGCTATCGGATCAGGGTTGACGCTTGGACGTGAAGGACCATCCGTTCAGATTGGGGCGGCAATCGGTCAAGGGGTGGCTGAAGTCACTAAAACCCCAGCAAAATCGGGTAAATACTTGATTGTTGGGGCTGCAGGCGCCGGTTTAGCGACAGCTTTTAATGCCCCTGTTTCAGGTATTGTTTTCTGCTTAGAGGAATTATTGAAGAAGGTCACCCGTCGTGGTTTCTTGTCTGCCACTTTAACAATTATTACAGCATCTTTAGTATCGATAGCTCTTATTGGAGATGATGCTGCTATCACTATACCTCAAGCTTTACACGTTAAAATAGCTACTTATCCGTATTTAATTATTTTAGGGGTATTGCTTGGTTTATCGGGCGTTCTTTTCAACAAAGTAATCATGTGGTCCAAAGCTTTATATAGCCAATGGACTGCCCCTACCTTTTGGAAAATGGTTTTTCCCTTTGTGCTAACGGCACTTGTACTTTTGATAGATGTGCGGTTAATCGGGTCGGGTGAAGAATTGATTTTGCTACCATTTTTAGATAATCCGGGCTTGTTGACTTTGCTCTATCTGTTCCTGGCAAAACTAGTTCTGCTCGGTGTGGCATTCGGATCAGGTATACCTGGGGGCATCTTTTTCCCATTGTTATCACTTGGGGCTTTAGTAGGGAATTTCTATGCAAGTGGCTTACATGCTTTAGGTTTAGTGGATGTTTATACGATTACTGTCTTTACGGTGATTGCTATGGCCGCACACTTCGCAGCTATTGTGCGGGCGCCATTGACGGGAATATTCTTGATACTTGAAATGACGGGCGGGTCGATTCAATACCTGCTACCAATTGCCATCGTGACTTATATTGCTTACTTTATAGCTGAAATCTGCCAATCAAAACCGGTGTATGAATCATTGTTGGGGTTGATGGTGAAAGCGTAGAATGAGCCTATAGGAGGGAAAATATGCAGATAAATTCTAGGCAAGCAGCATTAAATGATTTAGACCGTATTATGGTCATTGAAGAGAGCGGTTTTACTCCTGAGGAAGCAGCGAGTCGAGAAGCTATGGCTGAGCGGCTAGCGGTCATTCCAGATACTTTTATACTGGCGATAGACCAGGAAGGGACAATATTGGGTTATGTTGTGGGTCCGGTGATTAAGGACCGGTATTTACGTGATGACTTGTTTGAGAAAACGGTAGCCAATCCGGCAGTTGGTGGCTATGTGGGTGTGTTGAGTCTGGTGGTGGATCCCGCATTTCACGGTCAAGGCATTGCCAGTAAGTTGTTGGATGAACTGGCAGATCGTGCGAAAAAGAGCGGCCGAGTTGGCATTAGCTTGACTTGTTTAGAGGGATTAATTCCTTTTTACGAGCGGAATGGCTATGTGAATGAAGGTATTTCGGATTCAACCCATGCCGGTGAAACATGGTACAACATGGTTTTGCATTTGAAATAGCTATGATAAAAACCTTGATTAAGGCGTCTGATTGATAGGATCGATCGGGCGTCTTTTTTGATGTGAAAAATTAAGCTATACTTGATAAGGTATATCTTTTTACGATAGACTAGAGGTAAGAAGTAGTTTTAACGATTAAATAAAAAATAGAAATGTTTGTTTTGGGGGGTAAAAATGAATAAACAATTACTATGGTCGCTCAATTTATTAGGCATATTGGGGTATGTGGTACTATCAATTGTTTTGCCATGGTCTCTAATTGTTAGAGTGTATCTATTTATATTGGTTTGTTCTTTCTACTACACAATTGATCAAATTAGTAAATTATTAAATACGAGACGAGGTTGGATAAGAGGGATCTTGCTAGGTTTATCTATAGTACTTTTTAGTCAAACTTTTTGGAGTGAAAGCAATCAGGTAGCAATCTACTTAATGTTGTTCATCATTTTTTGTACAGTAACTTACGCCTTGTTTTTCAAAAGTGAAGCGAGTTGAGATAAATCGTTTTAAGAATAAGCTGTTCAGTGAGAGGGATATAATGATTGTTGGAAAATTTGTTAAAAATAGTATATGGGTAGCGCTTCTAATCTATATTGGTGTTGTATTTATTTTTCCAGATAATAGAGCATTAGAAGATGCCATGCATAGACTGTTTACCGTTACTATTTTAATATATGGTTTCTTTATCGATAGAGAAGAAGATGATATCTTTAATCATACAATTTCAAGAATTTTGATAGGCATTCTGCTTGTATTCTTTATAGCCACTGCTATATTTGCCCCTTATAATCAGCAACTAAACAAAATTTCTGCTATCGCACTATTTACAGTGATTCTCACTATGTTGATTATTTATTACATAAGGAAGTATCTGATAAAAAGAACGTAATCTTTTTGACAATTATGGGAAGTGTTGTTTGAAGAGGTGGCATTAGACATAGGAATTAGAAAGTACATTAATATTGCTGGTGTAGTAGCCATAATATTTTATCTGGCTACCTTTGTCGTTCCATATAACGGCCAAGTCTATCGCTTTTCTGTGATACTATTATTCATTTCCTTATTTGTAATAATTATTGTAGAGATAAGAAATCATGATTTTAATGCAAAATAATTTATTTATATTCAAGCTACCTACGGTTTAGAAGACTGTTGCTCTCTAAAGAAAGGAAACTTTGAAGATTTTGCGGGTAAAAGAGATAAAGAGGAAGTAAATTTTAGTATATATTTTTTGGAGCAGGTGAGTTTCTGCTCTTTTTTTTGGCAAACCGGAAGAAGTTTAACTAGTTAAATTTTGAATATTTTACTTTTCAAGCTATTGGAGGAATTTCTAATTAGTCTACTCCAGATATTGTACACTAGCCATTTTATATTTTTATAAAGTATGCTAACAATTTCCAATTTATATAAAAATAATATACGATTGATTATAGAAAGAGCGCAGGGGTTGAATTGAAACATTATACCATAAATATTGGGAGTGAAGATATGGCTAAAAGTAAAGAAAAATCACGGAGCATCTCTATTTTTCTACATAAGGAAAAAGTTAGAAGTATCTACAGTTGTTTGAAAGAGGATGAAGGTAATGTTTATGAGTACTCCGAAGATTTAAATAACGAGTTAGGTTTAGAAGGTAAAATATTTATTGGCAGAACAACTTCAGGAATGCAACCGGGATGGACAGAAGATTTAAATAAAATGTCTGATAAAGAAATAGTACTAGATCCCAATATTTCTAACAGGGCTGTGGTTATAATAAAATGTAACAATCGTTTTTTTAGTATAACGTTTGGGTATGGGCGTGGAATGTTAAATATGAATAGCGTTGTCAGAAATTTCGGGTTAAAAGTGGCAGTTAATGTTTTAGATGATGATAAATTATCCAAGCTATCGATGTTGGATGTAAGCGATGCATCGATGGTGAACAATACTGCTCAGCCGATTTCTCCACTAAATATAAATCAGATGAATATTGATTTAAACACAAATATTTTCAAATCGATTGCTGGTACACCCTTAAAGGATAATATAGGAACATCTGTAAATGGATCTGATTCTTTATTAATTAAAGGAAAAATTGACTTTAATAACATTAAATCATATCTTGAAGAATATTATACAATTTATTCTAGTAATGATTATCAAAAAAACGGCTTTGGTTGGATTGATAATATACAAATTGAAAAAGACAATGAAATCAAAGATAAATTAGATAAAAAGTTGATTGAAGCCATTCAAAGTGAATCAGATAAGGTAATTATTCAGCCAAATATTGAAGTAGAAATCGATTCGATTGAGGGGTATTATTTAACAGGTACTGGCGCGAAAACAGACGATATTATTTCTGATCCAATAAAGTATGATTATTATTTTAATAATGTAAAAGAATATATAAATAAAGGAAAGACAGATCCTGTTAAAAAGTTACATAACAATAAGATTTTTGTTAGATATTTAAACGAGGGGAAAGAAATTGTTAGTAGTGTTTATCATGGAATTATATTTGAAACAGTACTTAATAGTGAAAAATATGTCTTATATTCTGGGGATTGGTATGTGATTAATAGCGATTATTACGGTAGAATAATCAAAAATATTAAAGCCATACCACACGCTCAATTTAGTCTTCCGAAATTTAGATATCTCAAAGAAAAGAAAAATAACAAGATTAAAGAGCGAGAAGAAGATTATAATTCAAGAGTCAGTAATGCAAGTTATATTTTAATAGACCAGAAAAATTTCTATACGAATGTAAATAATAGCTCAATTGAACCATGTGACCTTTTTGGTTTAGAACCCAAGAGATTTATTCATGTGAAGGTTGGAACAGGATCATCCAATTTAAGCCATCTATTTAATCAAGCTTATGTTTCAGCTCAAACTTTTGCTTCTGATAGTTCTTTCAAATCGCACATTCAGAACTTATTACCTATAGGAAGTCCAGATATCATAGGTCCTAATAATCAAAATTCAGATTTTGAAATCGTGATTGCAATAGTTGATAAAGCAAGTAGAACAATTTACGAAGCAATCCCTTTTTTCTCAAAAGTTTCTTTAGATAATATTGCTAGAAGCATTCAAACCATGGGTTACCGTTTATCACTACTAAAAATTGATGTTGAAGTTGTGGATGAACTTTAGAAGATTTCACTAAAATAACTTCCGTGCAAATAGTTTTAGTGAATCTAGATACATAATTTTTATAAAAAAGACTATTGATTATTTTCCATATCATGGGAGGCACGAAGCAATTTTTGACTTACGACATCTGATTTGGGTACTTAACTTTAAAATGAAAGTAACTCCGAGATCTATAGTGTAATCATTAAATTAAAAAACGTTCAATTTATAAAAATATATAATAATCACGATTCTAATCTAAAATAGCGACATGTATTGCTGAAATTTATCTTTTTCTTTCATATGTGTAAGATCATATGAATTTTACAACAATCATCGTTATCAGAAGAAATTAAAAAAGATGACCCCGACTGCTTATCGGGATCATCTTTTGTGGGTAGTATAATGTTCTTTTTTATTTGTTCAGTTTATTGGTAGGGGTTCACATTGAATCACTCCCGCTCATGCTTTTTATAGTTATGTTATTTCGAATGGTATCATCTATTATTTGTTTTCAAGTAAATTATCGTAAAAAGTATATTATTCCATAATTATTGACATGATCTTCATCTGTTGCATATTCATTCTTCGTTATGACCAATTTTAAAGCCCTGATATTAGGTGGTGTAAACTACCTAATATCAGGGCTTTTTTGATAAACTAATATGAATTTTTCTTAATATGCTATTATTTAATCTTCTAAGAAAATCGCTTTTGTTTCTAAGTAGTCTTCAACACCGTATAGACCGTTTTCGCGACCTAATCCGGATTGTTTGTAGCCTCCAAATGGCGCAAGTGGGTTACGTTCTGATTTGTTTACGAAGATATTACCAGTTCGTAATTGCTTAGCTACTCTGTATGCATCTTCAGTAGGACCAACTACCGCACCTGAAAGACCGTAAATTGAGTCATTTGCGATTTCAATCGCTTCTTCTTCAGTATCATATGTGATGATAACAAGTACAGGTCCAAAAATTTCTTCTTGGGCAATCGTCATATCATTAGTGACATTTGTAAAGACAGTAGGGGTAACGAAGTGTCCTGTTTCTTGGGCTGGTTCTTTATCACCAACTAGGACAGTGGCACCTTCTGCTTTCCCTTTTTCAATATATTCGAGCACTGTATTCTTTTGATTAGCGGATACCATTGGCCCAACAAGCGTATTTGGATCAGCAGGATCACCGATAATGGCGTTGTTTTCATAGAAGGATTTTACTTCAGCTTCTACATCAGCTAATTCGTCTTTAGGCACTAATAGTCTTGTAAGTGCAGTACAAGTTTGCCCTTGGTTGTTTAAAATAGTGCCCATTGATTTTTTAACTGCAAAGGATAAATCGCCACCAGGTAAGTAAACTAACGCAGATTTACCACCCAGTTCAAGAATGATGTGTTTGATGCCTTTAGCAGCATTTTCGTATAGCCCTTGACCAACTTCAGTTGACCCAGTAAAGGAAACAACGGCGACATCTTCATGTTCTGCTAGATAGTTACCAGCACCACTACCACTTCCTAGGATTAGATTGAATACACCTTTTGGAAAGCTTACTTTTTCAGCTAATTCAAATAGTTTGACTGCAGTGAGTGGTGTATCAGATGCTGGTTTAACAACTACGGTATTCCCAGCTAATAAAGCAGGTGTGATTTTCCGTTGAATTTGATTTAACGGATAGTTCCAAGGTGTGATGGCAGCAACTACACCATAACCTTCTTTAATCACTTTAGTATTTCCAATTTCTTCCGTTAAATTGTAATCTTTAATGGCCTCAACTGTAGCTGACATTTCATCAATGGCTAAACCAACTTGTCCTGACTCGGAGAAGGTCTTGGCAGCACCAAATTCTTCGACAATAATGTCACGAATTTCATCTTTGTGGGCTTTGATTTCATCTAATAATTTTTCTACATAACGGGTTCTTTCTTCAAGAGATAGATTATTCCAAGCAGGAAAGGCGGTCTTAGCTGCTTCAACTGCTTGATCAACATCTTCATTTGCAGAGTATGCAACTTGGGCAAACGTTTCTTCAGTTGTCGGGTTTTCTACTTCTTTGTATTCATTATTGGTAGGGGCTGTCCACTCACCGTTAATGAAATTGTTATACTTTTTCATGAGAAATCCTCCTTAAAATCTTTTGCCTAACTATTTTATATGATAAAGGACATTGGAGTGGCTGGCTAGTGAAACGAATTGACGTTAGCTTGTTTTTGTTCGTAACCGGGGAGTTTGAAAGCGCCTCTTTATTTTAAAACAGCAACTTATCAGATACTTTGTATAAAATTTAACGAAAAATAAAATTTCTGTCAAAAAGGGCTAGAATTTGTGGGTTTAGAGGCTTATAATTAGCTATCAGAAAACAATGTTAACACCTAATTTGGCGGTATCTTTAGGTTAATGGAGGGGTAGATTTGAAATTAGGGATAGCAGGGACTGGAAAAGTCGTTGAGCAATTTTTACCGGTAATTGCTGAGTTGCCAGAAATACAAGTAACTGCAATTAACTCAACACCTAAAAGCGTTGACAAGGCAATCGCCTTTCAAAAACAATATGGCATTGACCAAGTGTATAGTGATTACACCCAATTTTTGACTGAAGCAGATATTGATACAGTGTATGTTGCCGTCATTAATAACTTACATTTTCCTTTTGCTAAGGAAGCCTTACTCCATGGTAAGCATGTGATATGTGAGAAACCTTTTACGATGTCACAAAAGGAATTAATCGAATTAGAACGACTATCCATTGATTACGATTTAGTATTGGCTGAGGCTGTAACAGGGCAGTTCGTTGAAAATTATGGTAAAATCCGTGAACTTTTACCACTTCTTGGAGATATTAAGTTAATTGAATGCAATTTCTCAAAATATTCGAGTAAGTATGACTCTTTCACAGCAGGTAACGTGTTACCAGCCTTTGATATCAAAAATGGTGGCGGTGCCTTAATGGATTTAAATTCATCCAATATACATTTCGTTGTTGGCTTAATTGGTAGACCAAAGAAAGTTACTTACTACCCCAACATCGAAAATGCTATCGATACATCTGGCGTTTTAATCATGGACTATGGATACACAAAAGCTGTATGCATGGCTTCAAAGGATTCTACAGGGGAAAATGGGGCAACTATTCAAGGAACTAAAGGCACTATTAGGGTCAATAGCGCTACTAATAGGGTCACTTCATTTGATATTTGGACAAATGATGGCTATACAGATCATTTTGAATTGAATACATGCGAGCATAAAATGGGTGCAGAATTTAAGATTTTTGCCAATTGGATTGATCATGAGGATACCATGTATGCAGAAGAACATTTAGCCCAAAGTTTAACAGTTATGGAAATACTAGATATGGCTATTGCTGATTCAAACCTAATAGAACAACCAATTTGGGAACCAAAGCTAACATTTTAAAATTACCTAGGCCTGAATATTTTATTTGGGCTTTTTTCTATATCTTAGAAATATTGTGGTGGGTTAATACAGATAGATTTTTATGTATCACTTATCATGTTATGATTATTTTAAGAAAATCCTTTAGGAGGTTCCTATGAAAACTTGGACAAAAGCTGCACTAGGCGCATTAACAGGTATTGTTGCCAGTCAAATAATCAGGGCCCGTAAGGTGAATATTTCTTACGCTGCGCAATTGGTCGAGGATAGTTTGACCCTGGCTTCCAGTATTCTTCCTGGTCAAAATTCCAACTATGACCGCCTTTATTCCGTCGCTTACAACCGTAATGAATTGCCCCTAGAACTCACCTTGACCAAGCGTTCAATGGGTTTTGATTATTTAGACGATTTTACGGATACCTTTACCGTGCAAAACATGCAAAAGGACAGCCAGTCACCAAGCTCACAAAGGTCCGAAAAGGTCGTTTTCTATCTTTCGGGTGGTGGCTATTGGTTACAACCAACTTTATTGCACTTTAATATGGCCCGTAAATTGGCAGACCTAACTAATCGACAAGTAGTCATGCCTATTTTTCCAAAGGGACCAACCCACAACGTTGTTGATGCTCACAAAATGATTTTAAAACGCTACTTATATTTAATCGAAGAGAAGGGGATTGCACCAAAAAACATTGCTATTCTTGGTGATTCGACAGGTGGTGCTTTGGCGGTTTCCTTTATGCAGCAATTACGTGACTATGGTTTACCTTTGCCAGAGTCGGCAGTACTTATCGCACCCATTTTGGATGGAACCTTGCAAAATTTCCTGGTAGAATATGACCATGTGGAGTACGAACCCTTTTTACAACCAAAATTAATTGCGCTTGAAACAGAAACTTTTGCTAAACCTTTTCCGGCAATTAGTCCTTTAGTTTCACCATGGTATGGATCATTTAATGACTTACCACCCATATTAGTTGTCAGCGGAACGAGAGATTTAACCTTGACTTACACACTTGCCTTGAAAGAAAAAGTTGAAGCTGAGGGATTACCGATTTATTTCAAAATCTATCAGCATATGGCCCATATCTTCCCAATTTATCCGATTCCTGAAGCAGATGAGGCACTAGAAATGATGGCAGAATTTGTAGCTAAGAGGCGAGAGCCGACGCCAAGAAAGGAAACGTTGGAAGTTTAAGGCAGTGGCTGACAACGTCAGTAGCAACTTAAACTGAAACGCAGTCCTTTTTGGAGGCTCGAACCCGATTTTAGTTTAGCTAACAGGGGAGATAACGCTGCAGTCTTTAACCGCCTAATGAATTAAAAGTAATAAAGCTATGCAACTTTTGACCAACCTTGTTCTAGGTTTCTGACAAGCTTATGTTACAATGATGATAGTAATGAATTTAGAAGATAAACGGAGGAATACCATGCCATCAATTCAACCAATTTTAGAGAAAATGTTTAACGATAAGAAAGTGCCCGTTAAGAAGAATCAATTCAACGAAGATCAAGTTGTTTTCTCTGGTGCTTACCGTATTGCTGAAGATAAAACAATTCCCTTTAACGTGGTAGCGCGTGAATTTAAAGAAGGTTCGTCGGTTACAGAATTCCAAATCACTTATCGTAAATTAGTCCAAGTAGAGGACTTCAACAACCAAACAAAAGCCTTAGCGGTGATCAATGAAATTAACTTAAAACGTGCAGGCTACTACACTTTAATCTTGACTGGTGACGGGGAAATTTACCTGCGTTTATTATCAAGAACCACTGAAGATCCACAATTATTGTATGAATTAATGGTCTTTGGTTCAGCGACCGCGCGTCTTGTGTACCCGGAATTAGAAGAGAAAATTAATGGCAAAAAGGTTGAAGTGCTCAAAACCCAACCAAAAGCTGAATAAAAATTCGAATATTTAAAAGCTAACTCGCCCCAAAGTGCATGCCCAACCTTACATGCAAGGGCAGATAGGCCGTCATCAGTGCGCAACACGCTGCACTGATGGCGGTCTTTTTTTTGCCAATTTTTCCGGTTTGGCTAGCAGATTTTGATAAAATACAAAAGTTGCACTATTTCCATCGACAATATTAAATTCTTAACAATAAATGCATATCAAAATTCGAATGTTCGTTTATAGGAGTTGTTTTTCGACCTGAATTTACTTTTTCTATTAAAATGTTCAGTTTTACCCTTGTCTTTACGCTTGAAGTTCGTTAAGGTAAGCACATGATTATCCGGAAAACGAATATTCATAAGTAATTCAGTGGAAACGTATGTGTTTAAAAAAGGAGCGATTTTTAGCAATGCTTATTTATTCAGGTAAGACAAAAAACTTATTACAAGATGATAACGGCCAATATTATTTCCAATTTAAAGACGATGTTACGGGTAAAGATGGGGTATTTGACCCAGGTGAAAACCAAGTAGGGGCGACGATTGAAGGGTCAGGCCACTCGAATGTTGTGCTTTCAACATACTTTTTTGAATTATTTAAAGAAAAGAATATTCCAACGCATTATATTTCTTCAAACACTGAAGAAAACACCATGCAGATTGAAAAAGCTTCTGTATTTGGTGAAGGGTTAGAAGTGATTTGTCGTTTTAAAGCTGTTGGTAGCTTTATCAGACGTTACGGCGCTTACATTGAATCAGGTACACCACTTGATGCCTACGTAGAGTTCACTTTAAAAGATGATGACCGTCAAGATCCATTGATCACCCAAGATGCCTTAGAACAATTAAATATTTTAAAAGCTGGCGAATACGACCAATTGAAAAAACTAACCCAAGATATCTCCCTAGTTATCAAAGAAGCATTAGCCGAAAAAGGCCTAGAACTTTATGATATTAAATTAGAATTTGGTCGCTTAGACAATTCTGATGACATTGTCTTAATTGATGAAGTTGCAGGTGGCAATATGCGTGTCTATAAAGGTGATGAATACATCGAACCTTTAGCGCTAGTGCATTACTTTGAATAATTGGTGGCCAAACATGCAAGTTATTACAAAAAATAACGCCCAGTTCGATGTTGAAGGCCAAAAATACACTAAAGAGGCCTTAGAGTTTTTAAATTTTGCTGCGGATACTGAAATTGCTTTCTACAATCTTTATCAATTTGAGGGGGCTTCTGAAGCCACCCTTGAAGCGGTTCAAAAAGCCTTATTCGATACTGAGAAACTAACTTTTATCGAAGAAATCCCGACCGCTGACTACACTTTCCGCTACCGTCAAGTGACTGGTCAATACAATGAACATGAGCAAATGATGACGGAAATGATCCAACATGTGCTTGGCTTTGAAGAAGTCAAAGTTTTCCATTCTAAAGTCGTGACTTTAAATAATGTCACACCAAACCAAGGACAAATTTTTGAAAATTACTTCATCAATCCGGTTGAAAATACCGTCATTGCCATGGATGAACCCCCATTTGAGATTTACCCTTCATCTACAGAAGAGCTTGAGGAAGTTGTTGGTTTCACCGAAATGACTGAAGCTGATTTAGTCAACCTAGCTCAAAAATTCTCTATGGATTTAGACGACTTGCGATTCTGCCAAGAATATTTTAAATCTGAAAACCGTAATCCCAATTTAACTGAGTTGAAAGTCATTGATACATACTGGTCAGACCACTGTCGTCACACCACTTTCAACACTCAAATCGATATCGTGACCATCGATGCCGGTCGCTATGAACCCTTATTCAAGGCAGCTTTAAATGATTATTTAGAGAAAAGGGCACAACTTGGCCGATCTGAACGTCCTATCACCTTGATGGACCTAGGAACAATTCAAAGCCGTTACTTACGGGAATATGGCATCCTTGACAATGTTGAGATTTCACCCGAGGTCAACGCTTGTGCTTTAGAAATTAAAGTAGACGTTGATGACACTGAAGAAGATTGGATTCTTTACTTTAAAAACGAAACCCATAACCACCCGACAGAAATTGAACCATTTGGTGGTGCGTCTACTTGTGTTGGTGGTGGGGTTCGTGATCCATTATCTGGTAGAAGTTGGGTATACCAAGGGATGCGTATTTCGGGTGCTAAAAACCCGAATCTTCCGCTTGATGCCACTCATCCTGAAAAATTATCGCAAAGAACCATCGCGAAACGTGCCTTAGAAGGCAATAGTGATTACGCCAACCAAATCGGTTTAACGGGTGGTTACGCTGAAGAGATCTACCATCCTGGTTATGAAGCTAAACGTTTGGAAACAGGAGCCTTAATTTCAGCGGCACCAAAAGAAAATATTGTCCGCGAAGAACCTGTTGCAACTGACAAAATCATCTTATTAGGTGGTCGGACTGGTCGTGACGGATTGGGTGCAGCCGTTGGGTCATCACAAATTCAAACCGAACAATCTCTTGAAAATGCAGGTGCTGAAGTGCAAAAAGGGGCAGCGGCCATTGAAAGAAAAATTACCCGTTTATTTAGACGCGGTGAAGCAACACGTTTAATCAAACGTTGTAACGACTTTGGTGCTGGTGGGATTTCTGTTGCTGTTGGTGAGCTTGCAGACGGATTGGATATTCAACTGGATGATGTACCGGTGAAATATCCTGGTATGCATGGTGGTGAAATTGCCCTTTCTGAATCGCAAGAACGTATGGCTGTTGTGGTTGCTGAGAAAGATATTGAAGCCTTTTTACAATACTGCGAAGAGGAAGATGTTGAGTCGACGATTATTGCTGAAGTGACTGGTAATGACCGGATGCAAATGACTTGGTCAGGTAAGCAAATTATTGATTTATCAAGAGCCTTCTTAGATTTAAACGGGGCGGCTAAACACGCGAATGCAACCTTACTACAACCGAAAACCCTTTTCCAAAATGATGTGAAAGCTGGGACAGTCTGGGATGAAGCGTCATTAAAAGCTTATATGTCAACCTTAAATAGAGCGGGCCAAAAGGCTATGGCGGAACAATTTGACGGTTCGATTGGCCGTGCATCTGTGCTCTTCCCATTCGGCGGAAAATACCGAGCAACGCCTGAATTAGGGATGGTTTCAAAATTACCAGTTGCTGGTGGTAAAACGACAACAACGTCTGGTATGGCTTACGGATTTGACCCTTACTTATCAGAACAATCACCATTCCACGGGGCTTTCTACTCAGTCATTGAATCAGTTAGCCGCATGGTGGCCTTAGGATTCGACTACAAAGATTTACGTCTATCCTTCCAAGAATTCTTTGAAAACTTACAAAATGATCCAGAACGCTGGGGTAAACCTGTTTTATCTCTATTAGGAGCCAACTTAGCTATGTCTGGACTTGATTTAGCGAGCATCGGTGGGAAGGATTCTATGTCAGGCACCTTTGATGATATCGACGTACCGCCAACTTTATTGTCATTCGCGGTTGCACAAGGCCATGTAGACCAAGTGGTTTCTCGTGCCTTCAAGCAAGTAGGTTCAACAGTTGTCTTAGTGGAAAACCCCTTAAACCGTGACTGGACCATTGATTTAGACCAAGAAAAAGCTATTTATGAAACCATCCATCAATTGGCTAAAGGGGACGCTTTATTAGCTGCTTCGACTGTTGGTTTTAACGGCATGTTGAAAGATTTAATCGAAATGTCTTATGGAAATGGGATTTCTGTCGCTGTTTCAGAGGACTTCACCAACCGCTTGGCTGAACCAATGATGGGGGCTTTCCTTTTAGAATTAGTTGGCGATCCTAAAGACTTACTTGGAGATATTCCTTACCAGGTTGTTGGCCAAACGCAAGCGGATACTATTCAAATTGCGGGTCAAGACTACGCGGTTAAGGCGATTGAAAATGCTTCAAATGAAGTTTTCGCTTCTGTATTTGATCAGATTGAAACTGCTGACCGCCAAACACCTAAGATCGTTGCAGGCAATAGCTTTGCGTGCCCTAATGGTTTCCTTGGCAATACAGCAACCCCTGTCAAAGCCTTGATTCCTGTTTTATACGGAACTAATGGTGAATATGACTTACAATTTGCCCTTGAAGAAGCTGGATTTGACTGCCAAGTGATGGTTATCGCTGACTCATCAAATGCCAAATTCGAGCAATCAATTCAAACGTTAATTGAAAAGTTAAAAGAGACACAATTACTGGCTTTACCAAATGGTTCAATTTTTGGTAACCAAACGGATGAACAAGGCCGTGCTTGGGAATTGATCCTTAATAGACCGGATGTTAGCCAAGCCATTGACGCTCATTTAAAAGCCGACCGCTTAATTATCGGGTCTGGATCTGCTTTTTCAGCCTTAATCCGCACTGGTTTAATTGAATTTGGCCAAGTGACTGGTCATTCAGCAATTCGTGTTTTACCAAATCAAAACGGCAAGTTCGTGTCTGATTTAACTACTGGCCGTGTCGTTTCTGAAAAATCAGCCTTTACCACTGGTCGGGCTAACAAAACCTATACCGCACCAATTGCCACAGCATTTGGTCGTGTCGTATTAGGTGAAGCAGCAGAAAAAATCAAAGCTAATGGTCAAGTGATTGCTGCTTTTGATACTTATTTTGCAGAAGAAAATATTGACGGCTTAGCTAGTCCAAACGGTTTAGTCTTTGGGACCATCTCTTCATTTGAGAGAAGTGGCCAAGACCTCTACCAAAATGTGCCAAGTCAAGGTGAAAATCCATTCTTAACTGAAGCTTTTGCGTATTTAAACGCCAAATAGGAGGAAATTATGTTCGTTAGAATTATTATGGGTAGTTCAAGTGATGTTGAAATCGCCCGCAAAGTAACTAGTAACCTAAGTAAATTTGAAATTCCTTACCAAGTATCTGTGATTTCTGCCCACCGTGCCTTAGATGATCTACAAGCCTTAGTTGGGCAAAATGACGCTGACCTTTACATCGGCATTGCCGGTAAAGCGGCGCATTTACCAGGGGTGATTGCTGGCATGACGGTTAAACCAGTAATCGGTGTACCGGTTAAATCATCTACCTTGTCAGGTTTAGATGCCTTATTATCTATCGTTCAAATGCCAAAAGGTGTCCCAGTTGCGACTGTGGCCCTTGATGGTGGGGAAAACGCGGCTGTTTTAGCCGTACAAATATTAGCAGTAGCAGACCAAGCTTTAACAGAAAAATTAAACGACTATAAAAAAGAGTTAAGTGCCGGCGTTCGTGATATGAACAACGAAGCAGCGATTCAAGCGTTGTAGTAGGTGGGACTAAATGAGTGGTATTTTAGGCGTTTACTCTTTCAATAATATTGAAGCATTTCCACATTTATATTACGGTCTCTATGCCTTGCAACACCGGGGGCAAGCGACCGTTGGTATTGGGACCATTACGCCAGATGGTGACAGTCAATTAATCCGTGAAAAAGGGTTAATCAGTGAACATTTTGGTGACGGTTTGATTGAACATATGCCGGGGAATAAGGGGATTGGATTTGTCCAATACCCCTTTGAAAACCGTGAAAGTGAGCCTATGCCTTTTTACCATGAGGGGGCTTTAATGGCGATTGATGGGGAAATTGAAAATGAAGATTTCACCTACCAGGCTTGTATTGAAGTACTTGGGCAAGATGTTGAAATAATTAAGGCTTATTTTGAAGCTTTAATCGGGAAATTTACCTTGATCTATATGAATAACGACCGGTTTATCGCCTATAAACATTTGGACGGGATTAAACCTTTAGCCATTGGGAGAATGGACGATACCATCATTGCGAGTTCAGAAACGGCGGCGATTGATTCAATCGCTGGACACGTGATTCGTGAAATCCAACCGGGTGAATTGTTTATTCAAACAAAAACACAATGCATTTCTCATTACCTATCGGCCAACATGGCAGCAACTGAAAACCTGGATGCCTTCGAGTTTATTTATACGGCGCGTCCCGATTCAATTCTGGACGGGATTTCTGTCTATGATGCGCGTTATCGTTTAGGGGAAACCTTGTGGCAAGAAGACCAATTGCATAAAGGCATTGTGATTGGGGCACCGGAATCGGGTGTGATTTCGTCTATGGGTTACGCTAAGGCGTCAGGATTACCTTATGAGCAAGGATTTGTCCGTAACCGCTATATTGGCCGGACCTTTATCCAGTCATCGCAAACCATTCGCGAACGAAATATTGAAATCAAATTGACCCCAATTAAAAGTATTGTGGCCAATCGTGAAGTCATTTTAATCGATGATTCTATTGTGCGGGGCTCAACTATTAAACGAACGGTCAATACCTTAAAAGAAGCAGGGGCAAGTAAGATTCATGTCCGCATTGCCGCGCCACCAGTTGTGAAGGGTGAATCGATGACGGTGGATATTCCAGACAAGCATCAACTTGTCGCTTACAACCGAACGATTGAGGAAGTGAGAGATTTGATTGGCTGTGACAGCTTGAAATATATTTCTTTAGATGGCTTTCACCGTGCCATCGGGCGCAATAAACTGTATGAACCTTATTTTACTGAAGAATAAGCGACAGATAGAAGATAATAGGAGATCAAAATGGGATTAGATTATAAGTCTGCTGGGGTCAACAAAGAAGCCGGCTACCAGCAGGTGCAATTAATTAAAGACATGATGAAAGCCACTTATACAGATCAGGTGATGACTGAAACGGGTGGCTTTTCAGGTATGGTTGAACTGGGTGCGCCGGATATGAAGGCGCCCGTTCTTGTTTCAGGTACTGACGGCGTGGGAACCAAATTAATGGTAGCCCAAGAAGTTGGTATCCATGACACCGTTGGGATTGACCTTGTCGCGATGTGTGTCAATGATATTATCTGCCAAGGTGCCAAGCCCTTATTTTTCCTGGACTATATTGCGACAGGTAAATTAGTCCCCGGGAAAATGGCCAGTATCGTCCAAGGCGTAGCCGATGGTTGTAAACAAGCTGGTGCTGCCTTAATCGGTGGTGAAACTGCTGAAATGCCAGGTATGTACGGCGAAGACGACTATGATTTAGCTGGATTTGCTGTCGGCCTTGTCGATAAAGAAAAAATCATTTCAGGAAAAGACATCAAAGCGGGCGATATCGCTGTTGCCTTGCCATCTTCAGGTGTCCATTCTAATGGATTTTCTTTGGTTAGAGCCATATTAGAAAAAAATAAGATTGATTTTAATGATCAATATCGAGATACTAATAAGACGGTGGGCGAAGTTTTACTGACACCTACAAAAATCTATGCTAAAGATGTGCTGGCTTTAGTCAATGCCGTGACTGTTAAAGGTTTGGCCCATATTACAGGCGGTGGTTTATTTGAAAACGTACCGCGTACTTTACCTGAAGGGCTTGGTTTAACGGTTAATCGTGATCAAATCCCAACGCTAGATGTTTTTGATTATTTACAAGATCTAGGCCAGGTGGCAGAGGATGAAATGTTTGGAACCTTTAACATGGGGATCGGCATGGTCATTTTCCTAGACCCAGCGGATGTTGATGCGGCCTTACAAGTTTTAGCGGCTAATGACAGCGGCGCCTTTAAATTAGGTCAGGTGACGACGCAAGCTGATGGAGTATCTTTTGTATGATCAAAATTGGCGTTTTAATTTCTGGCGGTGGAACCAATCTGCAGGCCATTATAGATGGTTGTCGGCTAGGTGACCTACCAGCTGAAGTGTCAGTAGTTATTTCAAATAAGGTGGATGCTTATGGTTTAGAACGGGCCAAAAAGGCCGGGATTGACCAATTGTATACCAATGATGATGACCGGATTTTAGCGACCTTGCAGACCTATGACGTGGATATTGTGGTCTTAGCAGGCTACTTGAAATTGATTGCTAAAGACTTGGTCCAAGCTTTTGAAGGGCGGATGTTGAATATTCATCCGTCACTTATTCCGGCTTTTTCAGGTAAGGGGTATTACGGGTTGAAAGTCCATCAAGCAGCCATTGATAGCGGGGTTAAAGTAACTGGGGCGACCGTTCATTTAGTGGATGAAAACTTTGATGAGGGGAAAATCTTGATTCAAGAAGTGGTTGCTGTTTTGCCGACAGATACTGCAGAAACCTTGCAGGCACGCGTTTTAGCAGTAGAACACAGGATATTAATCACAGCTATTGCTGAAGTCATTAGCGGTCTAGACGGCTAGGTTTAGCGATTAAGCAAAGAAAAAATATTACGGAGACATAAGGAGACAAAAATGAAAAGAGCTTTAATTTCTGTTTACGATAAGACTGGTATTGTTGAATTTGCGACCAAATTAGACCAATTAGGTTGGGAAATCATCTCTACAGGTGGGACAAAATCTTTATTAGAAGAAGCTGGCATTAAGGTGATTGCTGTTGAAGAAGTGACCAATTCACCTGAAATTTTACAGGGGCGTGTGAAGACTTTACATCCACATATTCATGGTGGCATTTTATTCAACCGTGACATTCCTGAACATCAAGAAACAGTTGACGAATTAGGGATTCATGCCATTGATATGGTGATCAACAGCTTATATCCATTTGAAGAAACCGTAAAAAATACGGCCTCATCTAAGGCAGAAATTATCGAAAAAATCGATGTTGGTGGTCCTTCAATGATCCGTGCAGCAGCTAAAAACTACAAAGACGTCTTAATTGTTACTGACGCAGCGGATTATGATTTAGTTGTTGACGCTTTGGAAAATGATAAGAATACTCTTGAATTACGGGAAAATCTAGCGGCAAAAGCCTTTAGATTAACGGCTTTCTATGATGCCATGATCGCTGAATACTTTACTGGACTAGCTGATGAAAAATTCCCAGAATTATTGACGAAAGCCTTCCGTTATAAGGAAGAATTGCGTTACGGTGAAAACCCTCATCAAGCGGCTGTTTACTATGAAAGTCCGCTTGAAGATGACTTTGACTTAGAACAATTACACGGGAAACAAATTTCTTACAACAACTACAATGACATGCGGGCTAATATGGACCTTGTCCAAGAGTTTGACGAGCCAGTTTGTGTGGCAGTCAAACATGCCAACCCTTGTGGGGTAGCGGTTGCTGATACACCGGCAGACGCTTACAGAAAAGCATTTGCTGGGGACCCAGTGTCTATTTTCGGTGGGATTATTGGTTTTAACCGTACGGTGGATGCTGAAACGGCTGAAGAATTGTCGAAAATTTTCCTAGAAATTATCGTGGCGCCTGACTTTACGGAAGAAGCTTTTGCCATTTTAGCCAAAAAGAAAAATCTACGTTTAGTGAAATCAACGAAATTAGGTGAATTCAAGGGTAAAGAGACGACTTACAAGGAAACAGTGGGCGGCTTGTTAATCCAAGATAAAGACTTACCAATCTACGCTGAAACAGGTCTTGAACTTAAAACAGACCGTCAAGTAACGGACAAAGAGTTAGAAGATATGGACTTTGCTTGGAAAGTAGCTAAACACTGTGCGTCAAACGCCATGGTCATTGCAAAAGACAAACAAACCTACGCTTTAGGTCACGGGGAAGTGCGTCGCGTATGGGCGCTTGAAGATGCCTTACAACGGTCTGAATTCCCGTTAGAAGGGGCAGTTGTCGCTTCAGACGGCTTTTTCTTCCCAGATACCATCGACAGTTTACATGAATATGGCATTAAAGCCATCGTGCAACCAGGTGGTTCTGTCCAAGATGAGAAAGTGATTCAAGCAGCTAAAGCTTACGATATTTCAGTTGTGTTCACTGGCATGCGTCATTTCAAACACTAATGACGAGCTGTTCATTCCTAAGGAGAAATCATGAAAATTTTAATTATTGGTGCTGGTGGTAGAGAACATGCCATTGCTTGGAAATTGGCCCAATCCAACCGACCAGTTGATATTTTTCTAGCACCTGGAAATGCAGGTACCGCAAGTGCTTATACCAATGTCCCAATCGATGTGATGGATTTTGATGGCTTACTTGATTTTGCCTTAACTGAGGCCGTCGACCTTGTCATTGTAGGCCCAGAAGATCCGCTTTGTGCCGGCATTGTGGATGTCTTTAAAGCGGCTGGTATTGCTGTTTTTGGCCCAGACAAGATAAGTGCCCAACTAGAAGCGAGCAAGGATTTGACCAAGCAATTTTTGAATAAATATCAAATTCCAACTGCCAATTCTTTCACCACAGGCGACTTTGATCAAGCTAAGGCCTATATCAACCAAGCTGACCTGCCAATCGTTATTAAGGCGGACGGTTTATGCAAGGGTAAGGGCGTTGTGATTTGTCACAGTCTTGAAGCAGCAGAAACTACTTTAAAAGACATGTTGCTTGATCAAAGTTTCGGTGATTCCGCTAGCCAAGTGGTTATTGAAGACTATTTAGACGGCTACGAGCAGTCACTTTTATGTTTCGTGTCCAATAACCAATTGGTCGCCATGGATACGGCCCAAGATTATAAGAAGGCATTTGATGGCGATTTAGGGCCCAACACGGGTGGCGTGGGTGTTTATTCTTTACCAAAAACGCCTGAAACCACAGATCCAGCCTTGGATGCACAGATCAAAGCTATTTTGGGGCAGATTGAACGTGGGTTAATTGCTGAAAAATTTTCTTTTTATGGGATTTTGTTTATTGGCTTTATGATTCAAGATGGCCAAGCGAAAGTCTTAGAATTTAATGTCCGTTTTGGGGATCCTGAGACGGAAGTCCTTTTACCAAGACTTGAAAGTGACTTGCTGACGGTATTTGAAAAGACCCTTGCTGGCACTTTAAAACCCAGCGATTTAACCTGGTCTAAACAAGCTGCAGTCGGCGTGGTCTTATATTCTAAAGGCTATCCTGGTGCTTACGACAATCATGTTGCGATTGAATCCGTACCTGAAGATGCCTTGATTTTCCATAACGGGACGACGACAGATGAAGCAGGGCAATTGATTACAAACGGTGGTCGTGTCCTCACGCCAGTTGCCTTAGCAGACGACATTCAAAGCGCCCGCAAGGCAGCCTACAAGCTTGTGGACCAGATTCACGGCGCGTCACTGACTTATCGGACCGATATTGCCAAGTTATAAATGTAAATACTTTTTCCAAAGCTAGTATGCGACAGCTATCCCAATGGGGTGGTTGAGTATACTAGTTTTTTTATTGGCAAAATGGTTTAGTCATGGTAAAACGTTGTCATAAAATAAAAAACGTTTTCATAGAAAAATCCATATTTTTCTGAATCTAATCCGTTGACATTGGTGAATTTCTAAGTAAAATGGTTAGTATGCGAACTATAAGGTTCGGGTGCGAACTAATCAAAAATAGACATGCAAGGAAGGTGAAGAAGTGATACATGAGGATCGTCCATTATATATAGGTGGTTTGCTACGGGAGTTAACAATTGCAGTCCACCGAAATATTGGTGTAGAACTTAGTGAGCACGAATTGGGAGATATGAAGGGTCCACAATCGATGGCATTGGGTTATCTAATCCATGCGTCAGCACAAGATGAAATCTATGTGAAAGACCTGGAAAAATATATGAAGATTCGTAAATCTACTGCGTCTGAATTGGTCAGCCGATTAGAGAAGAATGGGTACGTAAAAACGGAGAAATCGCAAAAAGATGGTCGTTTAAAAAGGCTAATTGTTACAGAGGAAGGACATGAAGCCCATGACCGTATTCTCCAATTTTTACAAGAGATAGATGACAGACTAGTTGAAGGTCTCTCAAAGGAAGAGGTCGACACTCTTGTCAACTTATTAAATAGACTAATTCAGAACATGCTACCTTAAAAAGGTGGGTATTAGGAGGTAATGAAAGGTGCTAAAAATATTAGCGAAAGCAAATAAAAAGGAAAAATTTTTCGCTTTACTAAGCGTGCTGCTGATAATGCTGCAGGTTTATTTAGAGTTAGAAATCCCTGACTATATGTCAGAAATTACAGAATTACTACAGATGCCAGATACCGTGACTGCGGATATTTTACAACCAGGTTTCATCATGGTTGGTTTATCACTAGCATCATTTGCTTCAGCCATTTTGGTAGGATTCTTTGCTGCACGCATTGCCGCAAGTTTAACTGCCCGTATTCGTGGGGAAGTGTTTGATAAAGTCATGAGCTATTCAGCCAATGAAATCAACCAATTTTCAGTTCCAAGTTTAGTGACCCGTTCTACCAATGACTTGACCCAAATCCAAATGTTAATCGCATTAGGACTACAAGTCGTGTTACGGGGTCCAATCATGTCTATTTGGGCGATTGCGAAAATTTCCGGTCAAAACTGGCAATGGTCAACGACAACTGCTGTCGCTGTGGGTGTTTTATTATTGATGATTGGATTTATCATGTACTTCGCTGTACCTCGTTTCAGCAAAATCCAAACCTTGACTGATAATTTAAATGCCGTGACTCGTGAAAATTTAACTGGTTTACGTGTTATTAGAGCTTACAACGCAGAAAATTATCAAAATAAAAAATTCGCTAAAGCTAACGATGATTTAACCAATACCCAACTCTTCGTTAACCGAGTGATGGGGATCATGCAACCAGGTATGACCCTTGTATCAAGTGGTTTAACTCTAGTAGTATACTGGTCAGGTGCTTACTTAATCGCCGATGCAGCACAAGGGACAGAACAAATTAGCCTATTCTCAGACATGGTTGTTTTCTCCTCTTACGCAATGCAGGTAATCATTGGATTCCTATTGATGGTCATGATTTTCATGATTTTACCGCGTGCCATCGTTTCGGCAAAACGGATCAACGAAGTGCTTGATCTAGCACCATCCATTGAATTTAAAGAAGATGCCATTCAAACTAGTGAGGAGGGATCTGTTGAATTCAAAAACGTGACTTTTAAATACGGTGACGATGCCAAACCAGCCCTTAAAGATATTAATTTCAAAATCAACAAGGGTGAAACCTTAGCCATTATCGGATCAACTGGTTCAGGTAAATCCACTTTAATCCAAATGATTCCACGTTTATACGACGTATCTGAAGGACAAGTACTTGTCGATGGGCAAAATGTCAAAGACTTTGACCACGCTGGCTTGAATAATATTGTCGGCTACATGCCACAAAAACCAGTTCTATTTTCAGGCACAATTCGTTCAAATATGAACCTTGGTGAAAGTAACGAACACCTTGAACATGAGTCCTTATCAGACGATGAAATTTGGGCTGCCTTAGACACCGCACAAGCAAGAGATTTTGTTGAAGGAGAACCTGACCAATTAGATACCCATGTTGCCCAAGGTGGTAACAACTTCTCCGGTGGTCAAAAGCAACGTTTAGGGATTGCCCGCGTACTTGCCCGTAAACCTGAGATTCTAATCTTTGATGACTCATTCTCTGCTTTGGACTACCAGACAGATAAGACCTTGCGTAGCGTTTTAGCCGAACGTATGGCTGACACCACTAAGATCATTGTAGCCCAACGTATTTCAACTATTATGGATGCGGACGAGATTTTAGTACTAGATAGAGGCGAAATTGTTGGCCGTGGTACACACCAAGAATTATTAGCGGACAACAAGGTATATCAAGAAATTGCTTATTCACAATTATCAGAGGAGGAATTAGCAAATGAGTAAGAAAAAAGATGCAAATCAACCTTCATTGATGGCGAATATTTTGACATATGCGCGTGAATATAAATGGCCGTTCGTTGCAGCGGTTGTCCTAGCCATGATTGGTTCTATGGCTTCAATTATCGGTCCCGACCGGTTAGGAGATATGACCGATAAAATTACGGAAGGCTTGATGTCACCAAATGGGATTGACCTAGAGAGTATTTCACACATAGCAATTACTTTAGTGGTTATCTATGTCCTTGGGGCTGTCTTCACTTATATTCAAACTTTCGTGATGGCCACAATTATTCAAAACTTTTCAAAAAAATTACGGAAGAATGTATCCGATAAAATTGACCGTTTGACTTTACGCTATTTTGATAGCCATAGTCACGGAGACACCTTAAGTCGGGTAACCAACGATTTGGACCTGGTTGGACAATCTCTAAACCAAACCATGCCGTCATTTGTACCATCAGTGACTTTATTAATTGGTACTTTGGCTATGATGTTCTACAATAATGCTATTCTAACCCTAGTAGCCTTGGCTTCAGTGGTTATCGGTTTTGTAGGGATCGTCTTGATTCTAGGTCGTTCTCAAGGATACTTTACTTCACAACAAAAAAATCTAGCCAATGTGAACAGTATTGCCGAAGAGTCGTATACTGGGCAAAGTGTTTTAACAACTATTAACGCCCGTAACCAAATGATTGAAACCTTCAACGAAGCGAATGAAGCTTTATATGATAGTGTTTGGCATGCCCAATTCTTATCAGGTATCATGCAACCCCTGATGCAATTCATCGGGAACTTTGGTTATGTAGCCGTTTCTGTTGTCGGTTCAATTATGGCCTTAAATGGCGATATTACCTTCGGGGTCGTTGTGTCATTTATGGTTTACGTCCGCATGTTCACCCAACCTCTAGGTCAATTATCACAATCATTCGCCTCATTCCAATCTGCGTCAGCAGCCTTAAATCGGGTATTTGAGTTCCTAAATGAAGAGGAAATGGTTGACGATACAAACCTATTGAGCGAATTGCCGGATGTCCATGGTGACGTGACTTTTGAACACGTACACTTCGGATATGAAGCAGATCAACCAATTATCAAAGACTTCTCAGTAGCTGCTAAATCTGGTCAGAAGATTGCTATCGTAGGACCTACCGGTGCTGGGAAGACGACAATCGTCAACTTGCTGATGAAATTCTATCCAATCGACTCAGGTGAAATTTACATTGATGGGATACCAACCAGTGAAATCTCACGTGCAGCTGTCCACGACCAATTCTCAATGGTATTACAGGATACTTGGTTATTTGAAGGGACTATTCGTGAGAACTTAATCTTCAACCAAGACCACATTACCGATGAAATGGTTGAATCAGCAGCCGCTGCAGTAGGTATCGACCACTTTATCAATACATTACCGAAAGGCTACGACACCGTATTAGATGACTCTGTAACCTTATCCGTAGGGCAAAAACAATTATTTACCATTGCACGTGCCTTATTGAAAGATGCACCTTTATTGATTCTAGATGAAGCGACATCTTCAGTTGATACCCGTACAGAAGTCTTATTACAAGAAGCCATGGACAAATTGATGGAAGGTAGAACATCATTCGTGATCGCCCACCGTTTATCCACTATCCGTAATGCTGATATTATCTTAGTTATGGATAAAGGGAACATTATTGAACAAGGAAACCACGAGGCTTTAATGGCTGAGGGTGGCTTCTATGCAGACCTTTATAACAGTCAATTTGCCAAATAGATATAACCATAAAATAAAAATAAGAGAACAGGTTGATAAAATGCCTGTTCTCTTTTTTTACTCTTGGTGCACTTCCGTTTCATATTTTCTCCCTTTCTTCAACACTGGTATTAGGCTTGCCGAAATAGATTTCTATAAGAGTACCTATTTGAATTAACCGACGTATTGATTCATTTCCTCATTTTTTGATTCTCCTTACACTTGTCGCTATGATTTTCTAATTTCTTGTTCTTCTGCGATAAAAAATAGGCATATCTTTAATATCCTTGTTCAATTTTCAATGTCTTTCCAAATCACAAGATGCGCTTAAATGACCTATTATATTCAAGCCTATTTAACACTGTTTGCTAGTGCGATATCTGGGAAACAAATAAAATATCAAAAAATGTTATTTGCCTTTTGCAATATTCGGTAAGAAAAAACTTTACAAAAAATACGTACGGGGGTATACTCAGGATACGGATAGGGGTATTTGAATAAATAGATTCCTCATCCTTTTGCCAATTATGAAAGAAGATTAAAAAGGGATTTTACCGTCGCTTCCGCCGAGTGGTCGCGAGTATCCCACGTGCGCCGATTACGGTGTTTAAGGTGTTGGAAAACACGGCGCAACAAAAGGATCTCTGATGCAGGCTGGAGGTATCTTGCGGTGACGTCCATTTGTTAAAGGTAGGTATGATTTAGCGCCAAGTACATTTTCAGTGTAAAGAAATCCCAAACCAAAGATAAATAGAGAGGAACAACCAAATGACAGTAAAAGTGACTGATCGCACTTTAGTATCCGAAGTACAAGAGGGGATTACATTAGTCGATTTTTGGGCGCCTTGGTGTGGACCATGTAAAATGCTAGGACCAGTATTAGAAGAATTAGCAGCAGAGTTTGCGCCTAAAATTAAAATTGCAAAGTTGAATATTGACGAAAATAAGGAAACAGCCAGTCAACTGGGTATCATGAGTATTCCGACTATGGTTTTATATAAAAATGGTCAACCGGTCGAAAAAATAGTTGGCTATCAACCAAAAGAAGTACTGAAAGAGTATTTAACGGAAAAAGTAACCATGAAATAATCGTCTATTGAGGAGAAAAAATATGTTTTTTAAAAAATTGCCTACGATTTCAACCACTGAATTGGAAAAGAAATTAGCCGATAAACCGCAAATTATTGACGTGAGAGAACCATATGAATTTAAAAATGGTCATATTCCAGGAGCAAAAAATATACCATTGTCTAAAGTTCCTAACTACACACCTAAAGCTCAAGTTTATGTAGTGTGTCAATCGGGGATGCGTAGTAAACGAGCAACGAAAATGTTACTGAAACAAGGACATGATGTTATTAATGTCCGTGGCGGCATGATGGCTTGGACAGGCGCAACAAAAGGAGGTAAAAATTAATGAAAATTGTCATTATAGGTGGTGTAGCAGGCGGAATGTCTGCCGCTACAAGGTTAAGACGGTTGAATGAAACAGCAGAAATTATCGTATTAGAAAAAGGGCCTTATGTGTCATTTGCGAACTGTGGTTTGCCTTATTATATCGCTGGAGAAATCGATGAACGGACGGATTTGTTAGTTCAAACGCCAGAAACTTTGCAAGCAAGATTCGATTTAGATGTGCGACCAAATAGTGAAGCTATTTCTATCGATTCCGATAACAAAGAAGTGGTCGTGCAAACTGATCAAGAAACATACACGCTGGGGTATGATAAATTAATCTTATCCCCAGGCGCAAAACCATTCATTCCTCAAGCAAAGGGATTAGAAGAAGCAGAGAATATTTTTACCTTACGTTCCGTTCCCGATGTCGATGCGATTGCCAACTTTATCAATATACACGACGCAAAAAAAGCAGTGGTCATAGGTGCTGGATTTATTGGGCTAGAAATGGCAGAAAGTTTAGCCCATCGAGGAATGTCAGTTACTATTGTGGAGAAAGCACCACATGTACTACCGCCTTTTGATGAAGAAATGGCAGCTTATATAACGAAAGAATTGATAGCTAATGGTATAAAATTGTATACAGGATTGGCTGCTGAATCATTTGAAGAAAAAGGTAAAATCGTAGTATTAGAAAATGGAGAACGCTTGGAGAGTGACATCACTTTAATGTCTGTCGGTGTAAAACCAGAAACAACGGTAGCTTTAACAGCCGGTGTCGAAACAGGTTTACGCGGCGGGATAGTCGTTGATGACCAATATGAAACTAGTCAAAAAGATATTTACGCCGTGGGGGATGCGATTGTCGTTAAACAGCAAATCAACGGAGCAGACACAATGATTGCATTGGCTTCGCCAGCTAACCGTCAAGGCCGTCAAGTGGCTGATGTCATTAGCGGATTAGACCGTAAAAATAAAGGTAGCATAGGGACAGCGATTGTACGAGTGTTCAAATTGGCAGCAGCGTCGACCGGTTTGAATGAACGCCAATTGCAACAAGCGGATGAGGCATACGAAGTGATACACATTCAAGGTAAAAGTCATGCTGGCTATTATCCTAATGCAAAAACCATTGTATTAAAGTTATTGTTTCATCCGACCACAGGTAAAATTTATGGTGCTCAAGCCATCGGAGAAGATGGTGTAGATAAACGGATTGATATCATTGCTACAGCTATTAAAGCAGGAATGACGGTGCAAGATTTGCCGGAATTAGAGTTCACTTACGCCCCTCCATTTGGCTCTGCTAAAGATCCTGTTAATATGGCTGGGTATGCAGCTTTAAATCTTATGGAAGGCATTAGTGAGTCTATTCAATGGTATGAATTAGAAGACAAGCAAGCAGAAGGATATTTACTGTTGGATGTTCGAAATGAAGGTGAACTGAAATCCAACGGACGCTTAAAAGGTGCAGTCAATATTCCTTTAGATAGTTTGCGAGACCGTATGGCGGAGTTGCCCAAAGATCAACCGATTATTGTCAGCTGTCACAGTGGACTGCGTAGCTATGCAGCAGAAAGAATATTAAAACAAAATGGCTACCAAGCCAAAAATTTAGATGGCGCATTTGCTCTTTACTCAACTGTAAAACCAGAAAAGGTGGTAAAATAATGTATCAATCAATATCAATGTCAGAATTTGAACAAAAATGGAAAGAAAATAATCTTCCTTTAGTAGACGTTAGAGAAATCGACGAATGGGAAAATGGTCACCTGGACGGCGCAATCCATGTTCCTTTAAGTAATCTTTCAGCTGAAAAAAATAAATTGGATAAAAATCAAGAGTATTATGTAATGTGTCACTCCGGAGCGCGTTCTTCAATGGCTTGTCAACAATTATCACAAGAAGGATACAAAGTGATAAATGTAATGGGCGGAATTTCTGCTTGGAATGGAGAAATCGTTTAATGGAATACGATAAAAAAATTGTGAACCGTTTGAAACGTTCTGACGGTCAATTGCATGGCGTTTTGAATATGATGGAAGAAGGAAAAGATTGCGTAGATATTGTGACTCAATTATCAGCGGTTCGCTCTAGTATCGATCGTACGATTAGTTTAATTGTTGCTGAAAATTTAGTAGAATGTGTGCAAGAAAATATTAAAGATGGCAGCACAGGTGAAGAGCGTATTCAACAAGCCATTCAGTTACTAATGAAGAGTCGCTAGGCTTGTGTTATAGGTTTGGACATCAAAAAGAGCGGTTATAGGAGTTGTTTTGGCTTTTAATAATTAACGATGAAAATCATAATTTCTGATTCCGTAACAAACGAATAAGAAAAAATATGCTTACCAAACACAAGCATAAAAATTTACTCGATATTTTTGCGTATTCACCAATAAGGTGTTTATCTATATTTTTTAAACGTTTTGTTTGTATAGTTAATGATTGACATTAAATTCTAACTTTGATATATTACTTTCACATCGGAGGATGAATTAAGTCAGTAGATAAATTCTTAAATTCAAACCGGATAAGATGACTAGTTTAATTAGTTATCTTATCCGGTTTTTTGTATTTAAAGAAAGTGAGGATATAATTTATGGAAATAAAAGAAAGTGATTATATAGAAAATAAAAATATTACAAAAACAGAGCTTGATAAGTATACAAAAGAAATCTTCCCTGAATTAGATAACGAATCAAAAGAGTTTAGTTTTCTTTATGAGGAGAAGGGAAAAATTTTAGGAAGGATTGTTGGTTTCCAACACTGGGATCATATTCAAATAGAATTATTTTTTGTTTCGAAAGACGCACGAGGCAAGGGCGTGGGCATAAGTTTATTTTCTAAGATAGAAGAACTAGCTAAACAAAATAAAGTATCTTATATTTTATTAGAGACGATGAGTTTTAATGCACCAACCTTTTATGAGAAAAGAGGATTTGAACTTTTAGCAACAATAGAAAATTCTCCTGTAAAAAATGAAAATAGATTTTTTTATATAAAGAGATATTCATACGAATCTTAATCATAGGGGAGAATGAAAAACATTATTTAATGATTAGGAAGACTAAAAAGCCCTCAAAATTGATTTTGAGAGCTTTGAAATTTTTATAGTATATTTATTTTGAAAGTTAACATAGTCGAATATTATACTAAGTTCCAGTATTATCAAGGGTTACAGACGGTGAGATTGTGAAAACGGACTTGTCTACCTAAAATAAAAAAGCAGCACCTTGATTTAAAAAGTAGCTGCTTCTTTTTGGTTTATATATTTTTAATCAATAAATATAGGCCAATAAGAAGTAAGGATAGGGTCAAGAAACCATGGACGATTTTTGTCGATTGAAATTCTTTGGGGTATTTAAATAAGAAGATATACCCGTTAACGAAACCGGCGACAACGAGCAAGATAGCGAAAATGGTTAAATACATAATAACTCCTTTACGATAATGAATTCCTTTTCCAATTATACCTTAGATTTCGGTCTTTGGTACGAGGGTTACGGTGTGAATTTCCGCTAGTATAAAGGTATAATTAACTATAAGTTAAGAAGGGGAAGGTTGATAAACCATGAAATTATACATGAAAAACCAATTACTATCGTTGAAACGTGACTTTAATTTGAAGAATGAAGATGGCGATCCTGTTTATAAAATCAAGAATAAATGGCTGTCAATTGGCCAACAATTTCGCATTATTGACCTGGTGCAAGATAAAGAAGTGGCGCAAGTGAAAGAGCAAATCATTGATTTGATGCCAACGGTCGATGTGTATGATGAAAATAATGACAAGGTAGCTGAAATTCGCAAGAAGATTTCTTTATTTAGAGATAACTACAAGGTCACGTCCTTGGATTGGGATGTGAAGGGGAATATCCTTGATTTTGATTTCCGTATTACGGATGAAAATGGCGACCGGATTGCCCGCATCGATCGCAAGTTGATTTCAATTCGCGATACTTTTGTGATTGATATTGAAGACCATGTGCCAGCAGACGTGGTGCCGATTATTTTAGGTGTGGTGATGGCGATTGACTTAGTAGTTGAGCGCGAAGAAGAGTAAGACGAAGAAGATAAAAAAGGAAGACTAAAATTGTATTTAAATAGTTAACTGAGGAGGCTGCGACCGTATGGATCGTGGCCTTTTTATTTTCCTTTCAAAATTTCCTTCGAAACCACTTGTATTTACCGAACGTACGTTCTATTATTAATGGGAACATACGTTCTGTTTTTAAGGGCGTAAATTTAAATGTCTAAGCGAAGGAGGGCTAAAGATGTTTGCGAATAATGTAACGTTTGACTATTCAAAGGAACCTAGCCGCGATATTTTGTGTATTGATTGTAAGTCATTTTACGCCTCAGTGGAGGCAGTAGAACGTGGTTTAGACCCATTAACGACCAAATTAGTTGTCATGTCCTACCATGATGAGGCTGGCGGTCAGAGTAGGGGATCGGGGCTTATTTTGGCTAGTTCACCAGCCGCTAAGAAAGCCTTTAATATTTCCAACGTGACCCGGGCCCGCGATTTACCTTATCCCTATCCAGATGATTTGGTGATTGTCCAACCGCGCATGCGGGTTTATATGGAGAAGAACCAAGAAATTAACCGGATCTATAAAAGCTACGTGGACGAAGCTAACCACCACGTGTTTTCAGTGGACGAAAGTTTCCTAGATGTGACCGATTCATTCAAACTATTTAAGGTCAGTAGTGCCTACGAAATGGCCCAGAAAATTCAAAAGGATGTCCATGACCAGACCGGTATTTATACAACGATTGGTATTGGCGATAACCCGTTTCTAGCTAAAGTAGCCCTAGATATTGGCGCAAAAAAGGAGGGCGACATGATTGCTGAATGGCGGTATGAGGATGTCCCGGATACCCTTTGGCAGATTGCTGATTTAACAGAAGTGTGCGGTATTGGTCACCGAATGGCCCGCCGGCTAAAGGGGATGGGTATTAATAATGTCTACGACCTTGCCCATTCTTCGTATCACGTATTAAAAGATAAATTAGGGGTCATTGGTGCCCAACTTTATGCCCATTCGTGGGGCGTAGACCGGTCTTTTCTCGGCACCCCTTATACCACAAAGGACAAGTCTATCGGCAACAGTCAAGTGCTCCCAAGAGACTACACCGACAAGGACGAAATTGCTGTCGTCGTCAAGGAAATGGCTGATCAAATTGGGTCTCGTTTAAGGCGGGCTGGCGCGCAAACACAAGTCGTCGGTCTTGGCTTAGGCTATTCTATGGGCTACTTTGATGCAAGTGGTAAAAGGGGTATTCATAAGCAAGTTAAGGTAATACCGACTAATCAAAGTAAGGTGATTGCTGAAGTGGCCTTGTACCTGCTGTCCTTACTCTATGATGATCAAGTAATTCGGCATATTTCTTTATATAGCGGCAACCTTGTTTACCATCGAGCAATTCAATTAAATTTATTTGAAAGTGAAAATAATCAAGTAGCGGATATGAAAACAGATGTGATTGTAGATACCATCCGTAAGAAATACGGTTTTAAGAGTTTGGTCTATGCCTCGTCTCTTAAAGCTGGCGGTCGGGCAATTGACCGGTCTAGTTTGGTCGGCGGACATGCTGGTGGTATGGCGGGTATCGAAGGTGAGGCGCATGGCTAAGCGTCTTGAACCTTGGGAACTCCCGAACGCTACAAGACGAGCCCAATTGTCTTGGTTGAAAAAGCAACGACACCCAAGAACCCGTAAATATTTTACGCCTTATAACGAATACGAAGACCGGACCTTTGGTATGAAGTGGGCTACTGCTTATGCCATGGATGAATTGGTCAAAGGCATTCAAACCAACCATAAGGATGCAGCTAAGGCATCTATTCCATTGCCAGAGATGACCAGGGAAGAGGTTGACCAAGTCTTGCAGGAAGCTTGGTTAAACCACTATCCTGTTTCTATTCAATTGTCTTTGAAAGATCATTTAGGCCGTTACCTTGATCATATCTTTGGTTGGTTTAATGGGGAGAGTAATTATTTCTATTTTTTAATCGGTAGTCAGAAGATTTTGTGGGATGATGTGCGCCATATTGAATTGGTCAAAGAAAGTAAGTGGTCACATATTGACCTTTAGTTTGATGTTTAGAGTCAAGTATTAGTGTAATACTGATATATCAAGGTTTCTGAAGGTTAAAAAAGGCAAGAATATCACTAATAAATGTTTGACCTTTACTGACCTTCTTGCTATACTATATACATAAAGTGAAAAGGAGAGATGTGAAATGGCAAACATGGAAATGACTACAACCTTACAAGAGGCTATCGCAAATGCCCAACAAATTGCTGTGACACGTAAACATCAAGAAATTGGGATTCCCCATATGTTTACAGCGTTGGTGCAACCTGGAAACTTTGCTTATGACTTTTATGAAGATTTAAATGTGCCAATGGCAGAACTTACAGAAGAACTAAACCGTGAATTAGATGCGGTACCAGTGGTCCAAGGTACAAATGTACAATATGGCCAAGGAATATCACGTGGTTTGGGTGAATTGATTCAAAAAGCCCAAGCGCGTGCAGAAAAACAAGGTGACGAATTCTTAGCCACCGAAATGGTGCTAGCGGCACTGAATGATGTCGCTTATACAGACCTTGCAAAATGGTTTAAAAAACATCAAATTACCGCCAAAGCAGTAGAAGAAAAAATTGAAGATTTGAGAAAGGGTGATCGTGTGACAAGTAAACAAGCAGAAGAAAATTACGAAGCTTTAGAGAAATATGGCGTCGACTTAGTCGAACAAGTTAAAGCAGGTAAAATGGATCCTATCATCGGACGTGATGAAGAAATTCGTGATGTGGTCCGTATCTTGTCTCGTAAATCTAAAAATAACCCGGTCCTAATTGGTGAACCTGGTGTAGGTAAAACCGCTATCGTTGAAGGTTTAGCCCAACGTATTGTGAAAAAAGATGTCCCTGACAACTTAAAAGACAAAACAGTCTTCTCACTAGATATGGGTGCCTTGATTTCAGGGGCTAAATATCGGGGTGAATTTGAAGAACGGTTGAAAGCTGTCTTAAACGAAGTTAAAAAGGCAGACGGACGGATTATCTTATTTATCGATGAAATCCACAACATTGTAGGTGCCGGTAAGACTGAAGGGTCAATGGACGCTGGGAACTTACTTAAACCGATGTTGGCTCGTGGCGAATTGCACTGCATTGGTGCTACAACCTTAGATGAATACCGTCAATACATGGAAAAAGACAAGGCTTTAGAACGTCGTTTTCAACGTGTCTTAGTTAAAGAGCCAAGTGTTGAAGATACTATTTCAATCTTACGTGGTTTGAAAGAACGATATGAATTGCACCATGAAGTAACGATTCATGACCAAGCTTTAGTAGCAGCAGCTGAATTGTCAGACCGCTACATCACTGACCGGTACTTACCAGATAAGGCCCTTGATTTGGTGGATGAAGCTAGTGCTGAAATCCGCGTGCAAATGAATTCATTGCCAACAGAATTAGACCAAGAACGTCGTCGTTTAATTCAACTAGAAATTGAAGAGAAAGCCTTACAAGCAGAAAAAGATGAGGCAAGTAAACGCCGGTTAGCTGACCTTCAAGAAGAGTTAGCCGAGGTCCGTGAAAAAACTAATCAATTAACCATGCAATGGCAAGTTGAAAAAGGCGGTATGTCTGAGATCAACGCTAAACGTCAAGAAATTGACAATGCCAAACATGCTTTGGAGCAAGCGGAAAATGACTACAATCTTGAAGAAGCAGCCAAATTACAACATGCGATTATTCCAACTTTGGAACAAGAATTGGCAGATATGGAAAAAGCCTACCACGAGCATGCAGACAAGAGTGCTGACCGTTTGGTAGAAGAATCTGTAACTGAAGACTCTATCGCAGCAGTGGTTTCAAGAGTGACTGGGATCCCCGTGACTAAATTAGTCGAAGGGGAACGTGAAAAATTACTTCATTTAGATGACACCTTACATGCACGTGTCGTAGGTCAAGATGAAGCAGTTGATAGCGTGACAAATGCGGTATTACGTTCACGTGCCGGTGTTCAAGATCCAAACCGCCCGTTAGGTTCATTCTTATTCTTAGGACCGACTGGTGTTGGTAAAACTGAGTTGGCTAAAGCCTTAGCTGAAGCCATGTTTGATTCAGAAAACAACATGGTCCGTCTTGATATGAGTGAATACATGGATAAAATCAATGTGACCCGTTTAATCGGGGCAGCGCCTGGTTATGTTGGTTACGAAGAAGGTGGCCAATTAACTGAAGCCGTCCGTCGTAATCCATATACAGTGGTCTTACTAGATGAGGTCGAAAAAGCCCATCCAGATGTTTTCAATATCCTATTACAAATCTTAGATGACGGTCGCCTAACTGACTCACAAGGTCGGATTGTAGACTTTAAAAATACCATCATCATTATGACAAGTAACTTAGGATCAGATGCCTTGTTAGACGGTACTGATGAAAACGGGGTAATCGATGATGAAGCAAGAGAAGCTGTTCAAAGTGCTTTAAAAATGCACTTCAGACCTGAATTCTTAAACCGTATCGATGACACTATCTTATTCAGACCATTATCACACAATGATATGGACGGTATCGTACGCAAGATGTTAGCACAATTAAGCGATCGCTTAGCTAGCCAAGAAATTATGGTAACATTTAGTGATGAATTGGTGAGCTGGATTGGTGACACTGCTTATGATCCACAATTTGGTGCACGACCATTGCGTCGTTTCATCACCAACCAAGTGGAAACACCAGTAGCACGTGCCATCATTGCAGGTACGATCAGTAAACAACAGGCAGTGAATATCTCAATTGATGAAAATCATGAAATCACCTTTGATGTGACCCCATTAGACCAAAATTAAATCTATATAAAAAATAAGTAATTAATCAATCAATTCTCCACAAACTAGGCATACTACTTGCCAGCTTGTGGAGAATTTTTTATTGCATACGTCTATTTTCAGGCAGGAGAAACTGTTGGGCCTAAGCTATCATTATGAAAGCGGTCTTTCAGTATGGTAAAATATATAGTATAGAAGATGGATGGAGGTGGAGAAATGGAGACAGTATTATTTTCCATTGGTATCCTAGCCATTATCGCTGGAATGATGACGCGTCATTATATGCTTGGAGGCATTGTGGGCGCGGGATCCTTCTTATTGTATTTTGGTTTGTATGACAATGGGTCTTGGTTGTCGCTGGTGCTTTTCGCTTTAGGGACAGTCTTGATTATTTCCGAAGTATTTTTACCTACTTACGGAATATTGGGTGTCGTAGGTTTGTTGATCGGTGCCTGGGGATTGATGGGACAGACTGCTGATATCGGCGACGCGATGGTAGATTTAACTATCGGTGTTGTTGTGGGTATCGTGGCCTTTTATATTTTAGTCAAGTTGGGTTACCGGATTCCTTTTAACGATCAAATCGTACTGAATACATCTTTGAATCGGGAGCGAGGATATCAATCGCAGAGTGTGTCTGTTGCAGATTATGTTTCGCAAGAGGCTGTGACGCTTACGCCACTGAGACCGACTGGGAAGGCAACTTTCTCGGACGGTAATATCTTGGAAGTGATGAGTGACAATGAAGTGATTGGTAGTGATGAACGGGTGGTTGTTGTGAGGATTCGTAACAATCAATTATTAGTAAGGAGAGTGAACCATGAGTAGTTCGTATGGAAATGATACAAGTATTTGGGGGATTTTAATTTTAGCCATCATTATTCTAGTCGTTTTAACGCTGTTCTTTACCTTTGTGCCAGTTGGCCTTTGGGTAACAGCTTATTTCTCAGGGGTAAAAGTGGGGATTGGCGATTTAGTCGGTATGCGTCTACGTCGTGTAAATCCAAATAACATTATTAAACCTTTGATTAAGGCGACAAAAGCCGGATTAACCATTGATTTAAATGATTTAGAAGCCCACTATTTAGCAGGTGGGGATATCAATATGGTCGTGGATGCCTTAATCGCAGCCCAACGTGCCAATATTGACCTAGAATTTGAACAAGCTGCGGCTATTGACTTAGCAGGTCGTGACGTGTTTGAGGCCGTTCAAGTGTCCGTAAACCCTAAAGTGATTGAAACACCGATTATTTCGGCGGTTGCGATGAACGGTATTGAAGTGCGCGCGAAAGCCAAAGTAACTGTTCGTGCTAATATTGAACGTTTAGTTGGGGGTGCTGGTGAATCTACTATTATCGCCCGTGTTGGTGAAGGTATTGTAACCACCGTTGGTTCTGCGGCGACACATTCAGAAGTCTTGGAAAACCCAGATGCCATTTCACAAACTATTTTGCGAAAAGGTTTAGACTCCGGTACAGCATTTGAAATTCTATCGATTGATATTGCGGATGTAGATGTAGGTCGTAATATTGGGGCTAAACTACAAGCAGAGCAAGCGGAAGCGGACAAACGAATTGCCCAAGCGAAAGCTGAGGAACGTCGTGCGATGGCCGTTGCCCAAGAGCAAGAAAATATTGCGAAAACCCAAGAAATGCGTGCGAAAGTAGTGGAAGCACAATCTCAAGTACCAGAAGCCTTAGCTGAGGCCTTTAGAAACGGTAAAATTGGGGTAATGGATTACTACAATATGCAAAATATTCAAGCAGATACGAAGATGCGTGAAAGTCTTTCTGAAGGAGATTCTGAACACAATTCAGGTGATCAATAATGGAACTGATTGCAATTCTTTTCTTCATATTTGGACTGACGCACAGCTTTTACAAGGATTATCGAAAGAAGCTGGAAGCAGAAGAGAAGGCGGCGGCGAAACGATTTGATGCGTCCAACCAGCCTTCGCGGATGAGTGAAAATGGCGTGGATCGACAAAGGAACACGCGCCAAACGCAAAATACTAGTCGCGGTAGACAGCAAGAGGACAAGAAACCAAAAACTTTGACGGATTATCTAGCTAAAGCGCAAGCGTATTTAGATGAAATTGATTCGGATGCGCAAATGACTTTTGAAGAAGTGAAGGCTGAAAAGGTTCAAGCTAAAAAGCAGAATAAGCAAAAACGAAATGCAGGTCAACAAAATCGAAGTCAGCAGTATGCTAAACAAAATCAAGCTATGCGGGCCCAGAAACGTCAACACCAACATGCAACCTTAAAGCAAGCTGAGGGCGGTCAAAGTACCGCGCTTGCTGGTGAGGGGACCGGTTGGGATGAGTCGGATGTATATGCTGACGGTCGTGGCTATTCTACAGAAGGTCGTGGCTCTAATGAAGGTTCTGTATCTGAAACTGCAATGTCGAAGGGTAATTATTTAAACCAAGAAATAGCTGTCAGTGACCTCGAATTAGGGAATGCATTGCAGCAAATTGATGAAATGTATGACCGTGAGGCGGACCGTTTGGATAGAGAGTTAGGCCGATTGTTTAAGGAAATGGAAGATCCAGGTAAAGATTTACATGTGACGACTGAAAGCAAGAAAAAATCACGAAATCCACGCGAAATGTTAGCTTTATCTAATCAAAATGACCTAAAACGTGGTATATTATTAAAAGAAATACTGGACAAACCAGTAGCTAAACGTCACCAAGCCTAGCTTGGTGATTTTAGTTTATTCGAATTTTTAGATCGGAAAGGATGTATCAATAATGATCTGGGTTTTAAATACAATTGCTTATGGTGACTTGCTGGCACAAGATGATTTTGGGCAATTAGACATGATTGATTCTGTTAAAGGGTTAGGTTTTGACTATATTGAATTGAGAAGTGAGTACTTTGACGGTTCAGACCAAGAATTGGCCGACTTAAAGGCTGCAAACAAAGAAGCGGGCTTAACTGTTTTCCTTTCTGTGCCAGCAACTCTATTTGAAGAAGGTTTGGTGAACCCTGAATTAGAAAAATTCTTTGAATTGGCTCAAGCGGTGGGCGCTGTACAATTGAAGGTCAACTTAGGTACCTACAGCCCAGAAACAGTGGCTGAAGATATGACCCTAGTCAACAACTTAATTGATCGTTTCGGCATTTCCCTAGCCTTGGAAAATGACAACGTGCAAGCAACAGGCGCTAGCAATTACTTTAAAGCCTTTTTACAAGATAATGGCAACGACAAAGTGGGTATGTGCTTCGATGTGGGCAATTTCTTATATTTCAATGAAGATCCAGTAGCAGCGGTGAAAAATGTCTTACCACTGGTCTATTATGTCCACCTAAAACAAGTGGAACAAGCGACAAATACTAGTCTAGCAGGCTTATCAGTCGGGGATGTGGACATTTTTGCTGTCTTAAAGGAGGTAGACCAAGCCATTCCGGTTGCGGTTGAGTGTCAATATAAAGCTTCTGATATTTCTGAAGTTGAAGGACAAATCAAAAATGATATCGAAAATATCCTATCTGGCTTAAATTAGAAAACAGCTAGAAATGCCTATGGGCTAGTTTGTGGACCTTGCTTGCAAGGCAGATGCATGTTAACATTGTTTGGTTGTCAATATGTTGGACTAGGTAGAAATCTAGTCATACACACATCGCTTATGTTGATACATTTTGTTGTTTGTGTGGTAGAAAGAAAGGAATTCTAATGACGAGTAGTGCATTAAAATATACATTACATAAAAAAGAAAAGCATACAGGTGCGCGTTTAGGCCAAGTGGAAACACCACATGGTACAATCGAAACACCGGTGTTTATGCCTGTTGGTACGCAAGCATCTGTAAAGGCTGTGTCTCCTGAAGAGTTAACGGATATGAATGCCCAAATCATTCTGTCAAACACTTATCATTTATGGTTACGTCCAGGTGATGACCTAGTCAAAGAAGCGGGTGGCTTACACCAATTCATGAACTGGGACAAACCAATTCTAACCGATTCAGGTGGATTCCAGGTGTTCTCGCTGGCAGATTCTCGAAAAATTGAGGAAGAAGGGGTTACCTTCAAATCTCATTTAGACGGTAAAAAGTTATTCTTATCTCCGGAAAAAGCCATCCATATCGAAAACAACTTGGGTGCGGACATCATTATGTCATTTGACGAATGTCCAGACTTCAACCACGACCACAACTATGTTGAAAAATCGATTCACCGTACAACGCGTTGGGCTGAACGTGGTTTAAATGCCCACCAAAGACCCAATGATCAAGCCTTATTTGGCATTTTACAGGGTGCTGGCTACAAAGATTTACGCCTACAACATGCCAAAGATATGATTGGTTTAGACTTCCCAGGTTACTCAATTGGTGGTTTATCAGTTGGTGAATCAAAAGAAGATATGTACAAGGTTTTAGATTACCTAACACCTGTCATGCCTGAAGATAAACCGCGTTACCTAATGGGTGTGGGTAGTCCGGATGCCTTGATTGAAGGGGTCATCCGTGGTGTTGATATGTTTGACTGTGTATTGCCTACTCGTATTGCACGTAACGGGACTACCATGACTAGTCAAGGCCGTGTGGTTATCAAAAATGCTCAATACGCTCGTGACTTTACGCCATTAGATCCAAACTGCGACTGCTACACTTGCCGTAACTACACACGTGCTTACATCCGTCACTTATTAAAAGCCAATGAAACATTTGCGCTGCGTTTAACATCGATCCACAACTTGCATTTCTTAATCAATTTGATGGAGCAAATTAAAGACGCCATTCGCGAAGACCGTCTATTGGACTTTAGAGACGAATTCTTCTTGCAATATTACGGTAAGGTTCAAAAAACCGCCTTCTAGGTCAAGCCCTTTCTTTTGAAAAAGGGCTGAGTGCGGTCTTGCTAAAACTTTTGCCGCATAAGGCTAAACTTATGTAAATAACGGGTACTTTATGGTACGATTATGCTAATGATGAAAAAAAATTAAGCGTTCATATGTGAACAAATAATCAAACAGGAGGTTATGCTTATTATGGGATTAGGAACAGTATTATATATCGTTGTTTTAGTGGCTTTAATGTACTTCATGTTAATTAGACCACAACAAAAACGTCAAAAAGAAACACAAGAAATGATGGCTGCAATGGCAGTTGGTGATTCAGCAGTAACAATCGGTGGGTTACACGGTGTCATTGCTGAAATCGATGAAACTAAAAACACTATCACTTTAGACTGTGAAGGTGTCTACTTAGTATTTGACCGTCGTGCGATTGCGCGTACACAAAAAGCTGACCCAATGAATACTGAAATGGCTAACGATATCATGAGCGATGCTGCTGAAGAAGAAGCACGCGAAAATGATGTTATCATTGAAGATGTAGAAGCAGGCGACCAACAAGAGGACGATCAAATCTAGTCAAAGCAACTGCTTGATTCAGAATGATTGAACCTTTCGTTACGGAGGCCATTATGAAAGTTTCGAACTTTGAATTCCTCTGTCTTCGTCCATGGTTTCATTCAAAATCTCAAAGTATTAAAAAACAAGGGTATAATGGGATAGAATGGCAAGACATTGAAGAATATTTTAAAGATTTTGCGTGGAAACGTCAGGCACCAAAGAAATTTAGGGCCCGTATTCAAGAAATCAAGAAATTGCACGCAAATGACTATTTAGATTATGCAAAACTACAAGCGACCGTATATGATGTTCATCCGCTAGATGAAATGAATATCGACGACTTGTTAAAATAGCATGATTTCAAAAATGAAAAATGGAGAAGGGTATGACGATGTGTCATGCTCTTTTTGATTATATGAATGACTATTGAATAGAGATTAGTAACAAGTCAATCATATTGATTAATTTATAATAGTAAACCTTCAACTTTCGCTTTTCCTATTATTGCCTTAGATGCAGTAAGGCCGGCATTAGCCACGGTCTAGTGCCTCGTACTTTTGGACGTTAAAGAAACGTGAAGTATTTCAATTCAAAACATTTTTTTTAGGTATATCTATAAAAATAAAGTAGGTAATTTCCAAAAATACCTAAAAATAAGGTATAATAGTACTAATGAGCGTAAGCATTGAGGAAAGGTGATTAACCATGTCTAAAAGTAGAGAAGATTATATGAAAGTCATATTTGAGTTCGGTGGCAAGATGGACCGTGTAGGCAACAAAGCCATTAGCGAAGCCTTAAATATTTCCGCAGCCTCTGTAACTGAAATGATTTCTAAATTACAAGAAGAGGGTTGGGTCACTTACATTCCTTACCAAGGTGTCCAATTAACTGAAGAAGGCATTAAAATGGGTGCTTCTTTAGTACGTCGTCACCGTTTATGGGAAATGTTCTTATATGAAAAATTAGGTTACAACTGGGATCAAGTTCATGCGGAAGCTGAACAGTTAGAGCATACTGGGACAGAGTTCTTCATTGACCAGTTAGATGAATTCTTAGGTAAACCTGTATACTGTCCGCACGGTGGGGCTATTCCTGATAAGGATGGCGTGATGGCTAAAGAGGCTACGGTGCCTTTAGCTGATTTAGCGGTTGGTGATAAGTTTAAAATCCAACGTGTAACAGATGATAAAGATTTATTAAACTACCTAGATAAGTTAGATATTAAACTAGATAAAAAATATACAATCGATGAAATTGAACCTTTTGACAAATCATTTACGATTTCACGTAAAGGGGAATCAATTGTATTGAATCCTAAGGCGACTGTGAATATTTTTGTCGACGAAGACTAATCATCACAAGTAACCCAGTGTTTAAAGGGGGTAGGTGTCATGCGCACGATAGGGATATTATCATTTGAGGACCCAAAAATTGATGGGTCGAGGAAAATATTACATGTCGATATGGATGCTTTCTTCGCCTCGGTTGAACAAAGGGATAATCCTGCTTATCGGGGAAAACCGGTGATTATTGCCCGCCATCCAAAAGAGAATTCGGGTAAGGGTGTTGTATCAACGGCTTCTTATGAAGCGCGTAAATACGGTGTCCACTCAGCCATGTCTGCGGCTGAGGCTTACCGCTTATGTCCGCAAGGGATTTTTGTGTCGGGCAACTATGCCTTATATCGAGAGGTATCAGAACAAGTACGGGAAATTTTCAAGCGGTATACAGATATTATTGAACCCCTTTCCATTGATGAAGCCTTTTTAGACGTCACTGACAATAAGAAGGGAATTCCTTACGCCATGGACGTGGCCAAGGAAATCCAAGAAACCATCTATAAAGAATTGAATTTAACTTGTTCGATTGGGGTGTCTTATAATAAGTTTATTGCCAAATTAGCGTCTGACTATCAAAAACCTTTTGGTATGACGGTCATTACACCTAAACGAGCGATTCCCTTTTTAGAGCAATTGCCAATTGAAGATTTCTATGGGGTCGGGACACGGTCAACCGAAAAAATGCATGAACTGTCTATTTATACAGGCGCAGACTTGAAGAAATTATCACAAGATGAATGCATTCAGTACTTCGGAAAAGCTGGTTTGGCCTTGTATGAAAGGGTCCGCGGTGTTGATGACCGGCCGGTTAAAGTTACCCGGATCCGTAAATCGATTGGAAAGGAGCGGACCTTTTATCCTTTCCTTTACCATGATAATGAGGTGGAAGAAACCTTGCGTAAGCTAGCTAATTCTGTGTCTGATGCCTTGGGTGAAAAGGGCATGCACGGAAAAGTGGTGACTTTGAAGTTTCGGAATGCGGATTTTGAGACGGTTACACGGCAGACGTCACTTGTGGACGCCATTTCAGATAGCCAGGATATTTATTTCTACGCCTTGGACCTATGGCAAACATATGGGGATGTCAGTCAAGGAATCCGGTTGCTTGGAATTACGGTGAGTGATTTGTCGCAGTTAGCTTTTGAAAATATTCGCTTGAATTTATATACCAATGAAGCAAAAGAAGCGGGAACGCTGGCCTACAAATCCAACACATTATTATCAGAGAATGAAGATATATATGAAAATAAAAATATAAAAGAAGATGCAGCAATTCAACCTGCCCCAGATCAGACGTCATCTAAAGAAGAGAATGATGACGACTAGAACCGAATGGGTCAGATTTTAAACGGAGGTGCAATGCCAATGGCAACTAAACACGAACAAATCATACAATATATTCAAAACCTCCCCATTGATGCCAAAATTTCGGTTCGGTCTATCGCACGCAATTTGAAGGTATCAGAGGGGACAGCTTATCGAGCGATTAAATCGGCTGAGAACTTGCATTTAGTGGCGACCAAAGAGCGGGTGGGAACCGTCCGAATTGAAGAAAACGAAAACCGCCGCATGCACCATTTAACCATCGAAGAGATTATCCAGGTAACGGATTGTCAGGTCTTGGGTGGGGCTTCAGGTGTGAGCCGTCAGGTCCGTAAATTTATTATTGGCGCCATGGAAGCGGACGGGATGCGTCGTTATATCGAACCAGATTCCTTGATTATCGTTGGTAACCGTGATGAAATTCAACGGATTGCCTTGGAGAATGACGTCGCTGTCTTAATATCGGGCGGCTTTAAACCCTCAGATGCCATTGTGGACTTGGCTAACAAGCGGGAAGTACCACTTTTAAGTGTCAACTTCGATACCTATGCAACGGCTACTTTAATCAATAAAGCGATGATAGAACGGTCTATGCAGAAGGATATTTTACTTGTTGAAGATATCTACATTCCGCTTGAGCAAACGCAATTTTTATACACGGATGACACGATTACGGCCTACCGGCAATTGTCAGAAAACTCGGGGCATACCCGTTTTCCAATTTGTGAAAGAGATGGTAAGTTAGCGGGGATCTTAACAGCTAAGGATATCTTAGATTTCGCACCGGATACCCCTTTAGCTAAAGCCATGACACCAACGCCGATTTCGGCTAAAAAGCCAATGAGTGTTGCTTCAATTACACATATGATGATTTGGGATGGGTTAGAAATACTACCGGTTGTGGATGAAGAGGATTATTTACAAGGCATCCTATCTAGACAAGATGTCTTACGGACTTTACAGTATACCCAACAAACGGAACAGAGTGAAAACCGGATTGAGATGCTATTAGCTGATAAGTTGAAATTTGTTGCACAAAATGAGGATATGACAAAAGCTCGCTACCGATTTCTAAGTGATGTTTCATTAACGAATGATTTCGGTGCCTTATCTAATGCCTTACAACATAGTATTATCCAACTATCGGTTAAACAATTTGTCAAGAAGATGCAAGATAAATCAATCGTTGTCGATAAGGTAAGTGCATATTATTTAAAATTAGTACCCTTACAATCTACCATCGATATCGTCTTAGAATTCTTAGATGTTTCTAGACGGTCTATGGAGATTGATATTACGGTTTACCACGGCAAGCAAGTGATGACTAAAGCCTTGGCAAGTGTGAAAACACTGACCAATTAATGACGAATCTGTCAATCAAGGGTATAATGATAAAAGAGAAAATTTTTAGGACTTAGAAAGAGGTCAACATGTTAGATAAAATATTAGCGGCAATTGAGGCACATGATACTATCATTATTCATCGCCATGTTCGCCCAGATCCGGATGCATTAGGTTCGCAAATGGGATTAAAGGCAGTTTTGGAAGAAACTTACCCACATAAAGATATCTACGCAGTAGGGCAAGATGACGATTCATTAGCAGAATTTGGCGATATGGACGATATTTCGGATGATACTTACAAGCATGCACTTGTTATCGTGAACGATTCAGCTAACCGACCACGGATTGATGATCAACGGTATAAAAAAGGGGCGACCCTTGTCAAAGTTGACCACCATCCGAATGATGATCCATACGGGGACTTTATGATCGTTGAGCCAAGTATCTCATCGACCTCAGAATTATGGGCATCTATTGTTTTGCGTGAGGACAACAAGTTGCAAATGAATGATGAAGCAGCTAAATGCTTCTTCTTAGGAATTGTAGGGGATACTGGTCGTTTCTTATATGACAACACAACCCGCGATACTATGCACATTGCCGGTGAATTATTGAACTACGACTTCCCAGCTTCTGAATTGATGCAAGAATCGAATACACAAACTATTTCTCAAGCTCGCTTGCAAGCTTATGTCCTACAAAACATGAAATTGTCAGCACAAGGGACTGTGAATTCAGTTTATATTTCACAAGATTTACTGCAGTCGCTTGATTTAACAGCCAATGAAACCTACCAAATAGTCCAAATTCCAGGAACGATTGAAGGGGTTATTACTTGGGTAACCTTTATCGAACAACCAGATGGTAAAGTGCGTTGCCGAATCCGCTCTAAAGGGCCAGCAATCAACCATATTGCTGCACAACATGATGGTGGTGGCCACGAGAAAGCCTCAGGCGCTAACGTTTATTCTTCAGAGGAGAAAGACGAATTATTAGCTCAACTAGGTGAAGTGGCTATGAAATACCGTCGCGACCAATTTTTTGACTAATAGAAAAATAGGCTATAGCTTTCAAGACCCCAACCTGGATGTAAAATTCAGTTGCGGTCTTTTTTTGTTCGGCTTTACAAAGTGAATCGGCTATTTTACTGAAATTATAGCGTGTAAATGTGTAATATAACGAACGATAATAAATAAAACCATTTATACATATGGATTTAGTAATAAAACTATGCTAAAGTAATGGGGTAAAGAAAAGAATAATGCGAATAAACGAACATTACCGTTTTTCGTTGGGAGGAAAATCAATTCATGTCTTCAACATTTAAGACCATTCTTATTTCAAGTGCTGCCTTACTTTTAGTGGCCTGCCAAGGGCAAAATGCCGGTACGGATGCCAATGCTGGCACAGCGTCATCATCCAGTTCACAAGCGAGTGAATCAACAGCTACCGATGCCTTATCAATCGGTATGGTAACCAATGAAGGGGGCGTTGATGACCGGTCGTTCAACCAATCTGCTTGGGAAGGGCTACAAGCTTGGCAAGCGGAAACTGGGGCCAAGGTCCAATACTATGAATCACCTGATCAATCTGAATTGATCCCTAATTTAAATGTTGCGGTTGCAGACCAATACGATATTATCGTTGGTCTTGGGTATACAACTGCAGAAGCCTTAAGTGAAGTGGCCTCGCAAAATCCTGATCAAAATTTTGCTTTGATTGATGGGGAAGTTGACCTAGACAATGCGGTATCTATCGCCTTTAAAGACCAAGAATCTGCCTTCTTAGCTGGAGTTGCGGCTGCTTTAACTACAGAAACGAATCAAGTTGGTTTTATTGGTGGGACTAGAATCCCAGTGATTGACCGTTTTGAAACAGGTTTTAAAGCGGGTGTTGCCTATATTGACGAGAATATTGAAGTAGAAAGCCAATATACGGAATCATTTAGCGATGCCTCTAAAGGACAACAAATTGCTAATGCAATGTATACCCAGGGGGTTGACGTGATTTATACAGCTGCTGGTGGGTCTGGTAACGGTGTTTTCACTGAGACCCGTAACCGTCTAGAAGCAAATCCAGAAGAGCAATTATGGGTACTTGGCGTTGACCGAGATCAAACTGACGAGGGCGAGTGGACTGGCGGAAACTTTACCTTAGCATCGACCCTTAAAGATACCGGCGCCGCCATTATTGCTTTAGCTGAGGAAACGAGAGACAATGCCTTTCCTGCAGGTGAAAGTTTAGCTTATGGCTTGGAAAATGACGGCGTTTCGCTAACTCAAGGACAATTGTTAGATGAAGAATGGGCGCAAATTGAAGAAGTAAAAGCTGCGATCATCGCCGGTGACATTCAAGTGCCAGAGTTCACTTACTCTGAAAGTTAGTTTGCTTATAAGGCAATTGAAACCAGGTGCGTTAAACTAGTGAACACAAAAAACCAGGAACCACGATTTTCATCTTAGTTCCTGGTTTTGTTTATATGGATTAGATTGTGTGAAATATACTGTTTCTTCTATAAGGCAATGTTCAATAAAACTATTTTACCCAAACATGGCCGTTTTGGCGTAATAATTCATCTGCCTCTTTAGGACCACGTGTTTTACCAACATATGTAGGTAAGGTCTTAGTACCGGCATTTTTCCAATTTTCAATAATTGAATCGACGATACGCCACTGTTCAGCCAATTCATCCCATGTAGAGAAGTTGGTTTGGTCACCGATTAAGGCATCGTAAATCAATTTTTCATAAGCATCTGGTACATAAGCAGCGTTTAATTCGTCTACATTAGAATGAATAGACACCAGTGTTGGCAATAATTCCTCACCAGGTAATTTTTGATTTAGGTTAAAAGCTAAACCAGTTTCTGGTTGAATGTTGAAGGTAATGCGACTTTGACTTGGGTTACAACCCTTATCGATGTCTGTTTTATCACCGGCATCTTTTAGGATGATTTCAACGGTTGTCCGTTTGTCATCCAAGGCTTTACCTGTTTTGAAGTAGAAGGGTACTTGGCCCCAACGATCGTTGTTGACTTGGAAGTAGCCCGCCAAATAAGTTTCAGTCACAGAATCAGCCGCGACCTCATTTTCCTCTAAGTAGTTGATGAATTCACCATCTTCACTTGCAAGATATTGGGCGCGCACAGTTTGTTTAGCGGTTTGGTCAGCTGTTAATGAATCGATTTGTTTCATGAAAGCTAACTTGTTGGCATGCACATCGTCTTGATCTGGTGAAGCGGGCAGGTCCATACCAAGTAATGTCGCCACTTGTAGGATATGGTTTTGTAGCATGTCACGAATAGCACCTGATTTGTCGTAGTAACCACCACGGCTACCAACTGGCATGTCTTCTGCTAAGGTGATTTGAATATTTGAAACGAATTCCTGGTTTAATAAAGCTTCAACTGCAGGGTTAAAGAAACGTGTCGCTAAGATATTTTGCACCATTTCTTTACCAAGATAGTGGTCAATACGGTAGATATCTTTTTCATCGAAAGAAATCGCTAAGGCATCATTTAATTCTTTGGCTGATGATAGGTCAGTACCGAATGGTTTTTCTAAGATGACTCGGTGTGTACCGCCATCTGTCACAATCTCAGCATCCTTCAATCCCTGGGTAATTTCGGGAAATAGGGCTGGTGAAGTCGATAGGTAGTATAAATTTTTCTCACCGGTATTAAATTCATTTCTTAATCTTGCCATTTCATTATTCAAATGCTCATAATCATCCGCTTGAGTGGCGTCATGAGATGTGTAGAAGAAATGTTTGATAAAGTTGTTGATTGTTTCTTCGTCTGCTTCTTGGTCAGAAATTGAATCTAAGACGATATCACGGAAATAATCGTCAGTCCATTCACGTCTAGAGTTTCCTAGCAAGGCAAAGTTTTCAGATAATAATTGACGCTGATATAATCGGAATAAAGATGGGTATAGTTTACGGCGCGCTAAATCTCCTGCTGCACCAAACATAACGATAAGCCCACCAACTTGTTTGTTAGTCATTATGCTACATCCTTTCATAGTTCATCTTCAATTATATACGAACTTTCATCACTTACACAAGAATTAGTCCTGACTATTCTTAGTATTTTTTAATATTCTATTATTTTCGATTTAAGAAGGATAATGGTACAATAGTACGGATGAGCAAAAAGAACCGCACTTGCCTAAGCTGGCAAGCAGAGAAAGGTGGGAGACCATGTCTTTTACACAATTTAATTTAAAACCATTTATCAACGACGCACTCGCAGATTTAAATTTCTATGAGCCGTCTCCAATTCAAGCGACAGTTATTCCAGTCATTCAATCAGGCCGCGATGTCATTGCCCAAAGCCAAACAGGATCAGGGAAAACGCACGCCTTCTTATTACCACTTTTAAATAAGATTACAGCTGAAAACCACACACAGTTAGTTATTACAGCACCTAGTCGTGAACTTGCGGAGCAGTTATACCAAGCTGGGCGTCAAATCTTGTCATTTTCAGATGAAGATTTGCATATCGAGCGCGCTTTTGGTGGGACAGATACTGTTAAACAAGCCAACCGTCTAGAAAATGCCGTACCGCAAGTCGTTGTTGCGACACCAGGGCGTCTATTAGACTTGATTAACAACCAATTGATTTCTGTACACCAAGTAACAGATTTCGTTGTCGATGAAGCAGACATGACCCTTGATTTAGGTTTCTTAAACGAAGTAGACCAAATTGCAGGTCGTATGCCGAAATCATTGAACATGTACGTTTTCTCAGCAACTATTCCGGACAAATTGAAACCATTCTTGAGAAAATACTTAAGCAATCCTGAATGGGTCACAATTGAAGCCCGTCACAAAATTTCAGATACCATTGATAACTACTTGGTACCCGTTAAAGGGCGCGACCGTAAATCATTGTTATTCGATGCCTTAACAATTGGTCAACCATACTTAGCTTTAATCTTTGCTAACACCAAGGAAACTGTACAAGAATTGTTCAAATATTTGAAATCTCAAGGTTTAAATGTCGGCCAAATTCATGGTGACTTACCATCGCGTGAACGTCGTCGTGTAATGAAACAAGTACAAAACTTGGACTTCCAATATGTGGTAGCCACTGACTTAGCTGCTCGTGGGATCGATATTGAGGGTGTATCTCACGTAATCAACTACGAAGTACCGAATGAATTAGAGTTCTTCATCCACCGCGTTGGTCGTACTGGTCGTCAAGGCAAACCAGGTACTGCCATTACCTTCTACGTGCCGGATGAATTGAAAGATATTGAATGGTTGGAAAATAAGGGGATCATCTTTGAAAATAAAGATATCAAAGATCATCAATTAATCGACGGTAAAGACCACGATGCCCGTGCTGCCCGTCAAAAAGCACCTGAAGTTGACCATACTGTAGTGGGGATGATTGAGCGAAACAAACGTCGTAAAGTTAAACCAGGCTACAAGAAAAAACTAAGCCGTCAAATTTCTAAACATAACAAAGACAACCGCATGGCTGACCAACGTAAAAAACGTCGTGACCAACGTCGTAAAAACAAAGAAGACAACCAAGTGGATTTCTAAATTCACTAACATCTTCAAAATAAAAATCCGAGGAATGATCGTTTTGATCAATTCCTCGGATTTTTGTGTTACTGATAAATTGTTTTTTGACGCTCGCAACCTAGTCAGGTTCGCTCGATCAGCTCAAGTCCACTTCAGAATAGTTTGCAACATACTTTGTTTGATACGGCACTATTCTTCCAGTTTATGAGCGAGTTGATGCTTTAGCACTCACTCGCTTAAATGCGTTAGAAGTTGTTAAGCTGAGCGGACCCACTCACCTCTTCTATTATTTTTGCATTTTTATGACTTGTACTTTTTTCAACAATCGCCATAAACGAATCAATGCGAAGACATACATGATTTCTAATTGATAGACAACATAGAAGCCAAATAGGTTAAAGAGGGTGATGACCATTAGTGGCATAGTTAATGACGCAAGGGCTAAAGACAACCGCATTTTAAAGGTTAGTCTTAACCGGGTTGAATCAGGCAGCATTCCAATTACAAGGGCAATCATCAGGCTAGCTAGCACTAGATTTAATAGGCTAGACAGGGTTACAATGACGAAGATAACCGGGTAGTAGGCCCAAGTTAGGCTAGTCATTGACTGGATAATGCCTTTGACACCATCACTATTGGCAGTGTCACCTAATTGTGCGTAGGTGAAGGCAATGGGTTGTCCCATAAATGATAAAGTTAGGTTATCTGAGTTGTTTTCAACAGTGATCAGATTGTTTTGACTAGTCGCCACATCTTGATTGGCGATTTCATCATTTGGATCAAAGGCATAGGTCATCAGGTCAGTTTCAAAAATGAAGGCCGATTGGTCATCGCTGGTGGCTATCTTGCCATCTGTCACTTGATAGTCAGGGATTTGATTAACGATTGATGTTGCGTTGGTTTCTAGTAAATCAAATACTTTCAAGGTATCGAAGAAGGTCGGAATTGCTGATATACCTGCAATTAATAGGGCATAGACCAACATTCTCTTAAAGCTATAGGAAATGACACGGATAATTTTTGGATAATTCAATAGGGCATCGTATAAGATGACGAGGATATTGCTTTCTTTCATACATTCGCTCTTTTCTGTTCTCATATTCCCACTCTTAGCTGGTGGATCTGGAAAATGACTAAGCATTCTCACGTTAACATTCATTATAACAAAGATTGGTCAAAAACAATGAACGGATGATTGGAAAAGGAAAAAGTTTTCTTAAAAATAAGTGAGCGCTTTAAGTCGATTCCTTTGAATTTTATGTTCTGACTTGATATAGTGATTTTAGTAAGAAAATAATGATAAGTTTTATAGGAGGAATTTTACATGGCTTTTGAATTACCAGAATTACCATACGCTTATGATGCATTAGAACCGTATTTCGACGAGGAAACAATGCACTTGCATCATGACAAACACCATAATACTTATGTAACAAATGCAAATGCAGCTTTAGCAGGTACTGATTTAGCAGACAAATCTGCTGAAGAAATCTTATCTAACTTTGACGCTGTACCTGAAGACAAAAAAACTGCTGTTCGTAACAATGTTGGTGGACACGCAAACCACACATTATTCTGGGAACAATTCGCAGCAAATGCTGGCGGTGAACCTACTGGCGCTTTGAAAGAAGCTATCGACGCTAAGTTCGGTTCATTTGCAGACTTCCAAGAAGCATTCAAAACTGCAGCAACTGGTCGTTTCGGATCTGGTTGGGCTTGGCTAGTTTTAGCTAACGGTGAAGTGGCAATTACTTCTACACCAAACCAAGACTCACCACTAATGGATGGTCAAACACCATTATTAGGTATTGATGTTTGGGAACATGCCTACTACTTGAAATATAAAAACGTTCGTCCAGACTACATTGCAGCATTCTGGAACATTGTAAACTGGGATGAAGTTGCAAAACGTTTCGACGCAGCAAAATAATGTGATCGCCATTAAATTGGTAATAGAGGGGTTAGCTTTGGCTAGCCTCTTTTTTTTTCGCAAATTTCGTAAAATGCCTCTAAAAAACGCCTGCCGACAATTATCAGCAGACGTTTTGTATTTATTTCGTTTTCACTTTTTTCTTGTTGAAGACATATACACAAACTAGAATTAATCCGGTTGCGATTGTAATGGCGACACCTAATATCAAGCCATGTGGGATGTAATAGAAGGTGACTTCATAATCACCGGCTTCTTTGAATTGGAGACCCATAAAGCCACCGTTTAATAGGGGCAGGGTATCGACTTCTTGGCCGTTGACTTTGGCGTGCCAACCTTCTGCATATGGGACAGTAACCATCAAGTATTCACTCGGATCGTCAACAGTAACGGTGCCTGAGAAAGCCCCATTTGAGAAGTCAGTTAGTGCCAACTGATTTTGCTTCAACTCTTCTGCCATGGTGGACACTTTTTCCTGGTCAAGGGTATAGAGGTTGATATCCGCTAGGGTTGTGTCGTCATCTAGCAACTGGATGGTAAATACTTTCTCTTCTCCTTTTTCGTCGTTTGCGATATTAAAAAGTTGAATCGACTGGTAAGAAGAATCGTAGTCTAAAGGTTCGCCGTCTAGGTAATACTTCACTTCTTCATCATTTAAGAATGAAGGAACGGTGATATAGTACGCTTGGCTGGTTTTCACATTGATATGGATATCAATAAATGAATCTTCTCCGGTGTCATCGCGGGTATAAGCTGTATTTACCACTGAAGCATCTTGTGAATCCACATGGAAAAGGTCTATGCTCGCAAAGTTGGCAATCTCAAATTGAGAGAGGTCAATGCCATCCGTCGTACCATTTCCGCTTAAGACATTCAACAATTCATCTTGCAGGTAAACTGGGTTGACATCATCTATGGCGACGTCTTGGATGTCTTGGCTAACCATATAGGCAAGAGACAAGGCATTGGGATTTTCATGGATGATTAATTGGTCTGTGACTTCTAGAACAGGGTATTCACTCAAGTCAGCTCGTGTTGACCTGACCCGGTCTTTTAAGGCGCCTTGATCATCTTCAAACGGGGTAACGTCAAAGTAATATTTTACACCAAATAGGGCGTCTGTCAGTAGGGTCCCAGTTGTATAGTTGGTAAAGCCATCTGACATGGGTTGCCCTAATTGTTTGAACAATTGGGTGGTGTTTCGTTCCATTGTCGAGTTGAAATGGTTTAAGTCATAATAACCCAGCTGCATGGCATCGTTTTTTGTCCGCTGGAAGGTCTTGGTCATCCGGTAGAATTCGTTTTCTCCTGGCGCATAGGATGCGATTTCTGGTTTGATTTCGGTGACATAATCCGCAAAGTCATCTTGTTTCAAGTAAGAAATAGAAGAAACCGTGATCACAGAGTTGGCGAACACTTCGCTTATAGTGATGAACATTAATAGGATGTAAATCAACCGGTCGAAGTCAACAGCCATCATCAATAGGGCAGTAATCCCAACGAATAAGACAAAGGAGACTAGGACGGTTGTGACTGAAATATAGTCGAATTCTTCTATCTTATAGAGCAAGTAACCGTAGGCAATGGCGAAAGGGATCAGCAAGGCTACTGCACTTTTAATGGATAAAAATGGTTTTTGCCGGTAAAGCTGGTAGCCGATAAATAGTAGGAAGAATGAAAAGACGAATGAAAAACGGTATGGGTACCAGATTGGGTACTGGAGCCCGTGCCAAATCAGGTTCAGTCCTGAAATATTCATGGATAATAGTAGGAATGTCGTCAATCCACCGGCAGCTAAACGTTCTTGCCAAGGAGTCTTCTTGTTGAAAAAGTAAAGTATGGCCATGATAAGTGCTAGACTACCTACGAAAATATTGGGCAATCCTTCTGGCATTTGGTCAAAGTTAAAGGGCCCAAGGATGAATTTTGACACAATATCGTATAAAGGATAATCGGTGGTTAATTCAAGTTCGGGTGACGATTGTTGCCCTTTACTGGTTGATAATGCATAGAATGTTGGCATTAAAATAAAGGCAGCTAAACCACCACCTGCGAGTGACCAACCGGCAAATTTACCAAATGTTTGTATGAAATAGGTTTTCAAATTGATAAAGTAGCTTGCTTGATATTGCGCTGTTGGCGCCAAGTCCTGGTTGAATCTTTCCATCTGGTCTTGACCATGTAAGTCAGCTCGTCCATGAGCGACCATCCGGTAGCAAAAAAATAGGATTAAGAATAAACAAATCATGTAGCCGATATAGTAATTCGAGATTAGGATAAGGGCTAGCCAGCCTACATAGGTCCAGCCAGATCGACCGCGCATGACCTTTTCCAAACCCCAAATGAGGAAGGGAAGGAAGATGACACCGTCTAGCCACATGACGTTTAGTTGGTTGGCGGACAGGTAACCGATGAAGGCATAGGCGAATGAAAATGTGAGTGATTGCCAAGTCACTTCGTTATAGAACCGACCTAACATGAACTGGAAGGCGGATGCTGCGGTGGCGAGTTTGAGTATGACAATCAAGGCGACGGCAAAGGAAAGCCAGGATTGCGGGAAAAATAGCAAGAAAATTAAGTAGGGGGACATGAGGTAGTAAGACCAGGTCCCGACCATTTCGCCTCCGGTGGCTTTTGAGAAGGAATAGAAAATCTGATCCCAATTACCTTGGAAGATGTCTCGGTAGTATTGATAGAAATCGATATATTGTTGGCCTAGGTCGACAGTCATGATGGTGCCATTGCCGAATGGAAATATTTTTAGGCCAAAGATAAAGAAGAGTCCCATCAGGATAAAGACTGCTAGAAACAAGCCAATCATTGAAGCTTTGAGTGGGTGTTTCTGACATTTCTGTTGAATCGTTTTTATGTATTGCGTCATGACACGAACTCCTTTTTGATAATTGCTTTTAGCATATCATATTTCGCAGATTGATTGCCTTGTTTAAAGATTTTTTACAAAAATAAAAACTTCTGTGATTTTTAGGTGGATATAGGGATTCTTAATAATTTACTCGAGTCTTATGACCGTTTTTTGTGTATAATTAAAAAAGGTTATGCTGGCCTGAGTGGACTGACCTATTTTGGCTGCATATAAGTGTTTTATTTGAAAGTAGGTGACAAGTTGGATCAAGGTGATCAAAATAAACAACCGAAGCAACATGAGGTTGCTGAGGAAAAGTTGAATAAAATGGGTTCTGATGATCAAGACCAACCAAAAAGGCGTGCACCCATATGGGGCTCCTTTTTAAACCGTTTGAACGTGATGATGATAGGGATTTTTGTCCTGTTTGCAATGCTTATTTTACGTTTATCTTATCTGCAACTAGTTCAAGGCGATATGTTCTCTGATCTGGTGAATGCAACAGAAACAACTATTGTCGAGGAATCGGTCCCGCGTGGTTTGATTATTGATTCTGAAGGAGAGTTGATGGTGTCTAATGAGGCTTTACCAGCAATTTCTTATACACGTGGCCAGGACACTTCCGGTGAGGATATGGCCCGAACGGCGCAGAATCTAGCTAAATATATAGCTGTCGATTTCGAGGATGTATCCGATCGTGACCTGCAGGATTATTTTGTGGCAGCCAATACAGATGTCATCAATGACCGGTTGACAGACGATGAGGCCGCTGCAGCGGATGATGAAATCTACGCCATCCAAGTGAGTAAGGTGACTGACGACGACTTGAATGGTCTAAGTGACCAAGATAAGGAAGCAGCAGTTATTTTCGCCAAAATGAATGCCGCCTCGTCCCTCTCAACTGTCATGATTAAAAATGATGGGGTAACCACTGAAGAAACGGCCGTTGTGGCAGAGCATTCAGCTGAGTTACCAGGTGTCAATGTGACAACCGACTGGAAACGGACTTACCCGCAAGATTCATTACTACGTTCATTGCTTGGTAGTGTGTCTTCTACAGAAGAAGGAATCCCAAGTGACCAACAAGATTTCTACCTAGCTAAGGGTTATGCCCTAAATGATCGGGTAGGAGTATCTTATATTGAAGAACAGTATGAAGCGAATTTACGTGGTTCAAAAACAACCTATGAAACAGAAGTGAGTCAAGACGGAGAGATTGTCAATTCTAAACAAACTTATGCTGGTGAAATGGGGAATACGGTTCAGTTGACCATTGACTCTGAATACCAAGCGGAATTAGAAGCTTATGCAACTCAGTATTTAGAAGATGCAACGACTGATGAAAACAATTCTATCTATATTGTAGCGTCTGATCCTGATACGGGGGCTATTTACGCCTTAGTGGGTAAGAAGAAAAATTCAGATGGTGAAATCGTGGATGATGCCTTAGGTACGATTAATAGCGTCTTTCCATCTGGGTCTGTCGTGAAACCTGCAACGATTTCCGCTGCTTACGGAGAAGGCTTGCTTGAAGTTGGTTCAGATAATGAAATTACCGATGAACCCTTATACTTCTCCGGTACGCCAGTTAAAGCTTCTTGGTGGTTTACTTCTGGTAACGATGCAACACCAAGGGTCTTAACGGATAAACAAGCCTTAGCTCAATCTTCAAACGTCTACATGATTAAATTGGCCATGGCAATGGGTGGTGTAAACTACTACGAACCGTACATGGACTTGTCTGGACTGGATACAGATGCCGTTTATGATACCTTACGGAGTTATTATGCAGAATTCGGTTTAGGGGTATCGACTGGTATTGACTTGGAAAATGAATCAACTGGTATAATCGGACAAGATACTGGTGACCCAGGTAACGCACTTGACTTGGCTTTCGGTCAGTTTGATACCTACTCACCAATTCAATTAAACCAATATATTTCAACCATTGCGAATGGTGGTACCCGCTATGCTTTACATGTGTTGGATAAAATTTTGGCACCTACTGAAGACGAGGAGACAGCTGGTGGTGGGGCAACGGTTTATGAATATCAACCAACTGTATTGAATGAATTATCGATTACAGATGAAATGCTTGCGGAAGTGCAAGAGGGTATCTGGTCTGTTATTCATACCTCAACTGGTTTGGGGAACGCTATTTTTGCTAATTTCCCAATTGAGGTAGCGGGTAAATCAGGTACTGCGACAAGAACTGATACCCTTGAAAACTCAACTTGGGCTGGATGGGCACCATATGATGATCCTGAAATTGCGGTGTCGATCGTTATTCCAGGAACAACCCCCAATGTGTCTGTATCTGCCCAAGCAGCTGCACCAAATGTCTTAGGTTTATACTATGATATTGAGGAATATCAAAATAAAGTAGCTGACCAATTGGCAGAAAACGCGGAAGCATCAGCAGAAGAGGCGGAAGCCTTGGAAGAAGCGGATCCACAATAATTGCATGTGGCGCTGTGATACTCAATTCACAGCCACATGCTGATTGTTTTAAGTGTCTGACCAAATTTTTTACAATACTAAAAAACATTTGGCATATAGGTTAAGATTATGGTACAATATTCGAGTATGGTTACTGTATATCAGTTAATAATTTTATTGTATTGGAGGGGTATCACATGCGTGTGAACATTATTTTAGAAAACACTGAATTAAAAGGCGAACGTGTTTACTTGACAGAGAAAAACCGTCGTAACAATCCAGACCGTTTAGAATTAAAAAAATATAGTCCAAAATTACGTAAAGTTTGTGTCTTCAAAGAGGTAAAATAATCTAATGCAAATTAGATAACTGACTCGGTAACACACAAATAATAAATACGTATTTACTATTGGAGACCTGCATTGGCGTTCGCGTTGGTGTGGGTCTTTTTTTCTTTGTTTGGGGTATCACGTGCCAGAATGCTAAAGTTTTTTTTGTAGGTAGCTGCCATTTTGTGATTATCCTGAAAACTAGGGTATAATATGTAAAAGTACATTCACTATTTTAAAAGGAGTTAATCATGTCTAAGAGAAAACCTTTTGTGACGTATACCTTGCTAGGTATTCAAATTATTTTATTTATTATGATGGAATTTATGGGCAGTTCCGAAAGTTCTGCCACCTTATTATTATTCGGGGCTAAATTTAATCCATTGATTGCTGCTGGGGAGTATTGGCGGTTAATTACCCCCATGTTCTTGCATATTGGCATTGTTCATTTATTAATTAATTCTATTACCCTGTATTATTTAGGTAGTATGGTTGAAAATATTGTGGGTCACTGGCGCTACTCGGTGATTTACCTGGCTTCTGGCTTGATGGGGAACTTGTTCTCTTACCAATTTTCAGAAAATATCTCAGCTGGGGCATCGACTGCCTTATTTGGTTTGTTTGCTGTCTTTCTAGCGCTTAAAAATCTATTCCCGAGAAATCGTTATATTCAAAGCATCGGTTCGCAATATTTAACTCTTGTGGTAATTAACTTGGTCTTTGGTATGATGGGTTCAGGGATTGATATTTGGGGCCATGTGGGCGGATTAGTAGGTGGTTTCTTAATGACCATGGCGCTCCTTCAGGGGGAAGGGCCAGATCAACGGTTGACCCAACGAATTGGTTCAGCTGCTACCTTTGTGGTGATTGCTGGATTTATTTTGATCAACCATGGCATTTTCAATACTTTAATTGGTGGTTAGGAGCGTTTACTTGACAGAAGAAATGAAAACAATTTTAGACAAGAAGGCCATTCGCGACCGGACATTTAAATACTGGGCAGCCTTATCAGAGGTTGACCGAATTGCTTTGCAGGCGGATATTTACGCCCAATTATTTACCAATGAAGCCTTTATTCAAGCCGATACCATTACCACAACCATTGCCCATCCAGGTGAAATAGATACGAAACCTATTATTGATTACGCTTTAACCGTTGGCAAGAAGGTATATGTGCCTAAAACCTATCCCAAACGTAAAATGGCATTTGCCAAGTATCAAGGGATGGATGCTTTGCAGAAGACTAAATTTGGTATCTATGAACCAACAGCTGACGCTGATTTTATTGAGAAAGACGCGATTGATTTAATGCTTGTACCAGGTTTGTTTTTTAGGTCGGATGGGTATCGTGTTGGGCATGGGGGCGGTTTTTATGATATTTTTCTAGCGGATTATCCAGGAACCAAGATTGCCTTAGCATTTCCAGGTATGATCTCTAATGAAGTGACCTTTGAAATAGATGATTTTGATATGCCAGTGGACCAAATTATTGTTGGGGAAATATAAATATTATGCAACCGGTATCATTTTTTGATTAAAAACCTAAATTTTTTTGCTAAAGTCTGATAAAATAGAGTTATGTAACTAAAAGATGAGAAGGAGTTATGATAATGACTAAGAAAATATTCGGTATCGACCTTGGTGGTACATCAATTAAATTATCCGTTGTTTCAACTGAAGGTGAAATTATTGATAAATGGGCTGTGCCTACAGATATTAAAGAAGATGGCCAACACATTATTCCAGATTTAATTCTAGCTGTTCAAGAAAAAATGCTAGAAAACAATTGGACTAACGAAGATATTTTAGGTATTGGTATGGGGTCTCCAGGCTTTGTAAATCGGGAAAAAGGTACGGTTGCCGGTGCGTATAATCTAGCTTGGGTTGAAGAACAGCCCGTTGCAGAACTGATTCGTAGCCACTTTAATGCAGATTGGCCAATTTTAATCGAAAACGACGCTAACGTTGCGGCTTTAGGGGAGCAATGGAAGGGTGCCGGTGACCACGCGGCCAATGTGGTCATGGTAACTTTAGGTACTGGTGTTGGTGGTGGTGTTATTGTCAACGACCAATTGGTGGTTGGACAAGGTGCTGCTGGTGAAATTGGGCATATGTTCTCTAAAGATGGTGGCCGTAAATGTACTTGTGGTCAACATGGCTGTTTAGAAACTGTGGCCTCTGCGTCAGGTATCGTATGGACTGCTGGTGAATTAGCGTATACTATGGATGATACGGGTTCTACCATTCAAGGCCGTATTTTTAACGGAGACCCTGTAACGTCTGAAGATATCTTTAGAGCGGCCGAAGCAGGTGACCGTTTTGCGGAAGCAGTTGTTGATGACACGATGGGACATTTAGGCCGTGCTTTGGGCCAAGTGGCTGCCGTAACGAATCCACAATATATTTTAATTGGTGGTGGGGTTGCCAATGCTGGTCAATACTTACTAGATAAAGTAACAGACTATTTCCATAATTCGGTATATCCTGGTGTTGGACAGACCACAAGTATTCGTCTAGCTACTTTGGGGAATGATGCAGGTGTGTATGGTGCTGCGTCATTAGTTATGAAAAATGTCTAGTATTTGTCGTTAGAAGGGAAAACAACACTTATGATCAACTTTGGTACTATTTCTTGGATTATTTTAATTGTCGTATTATTGGTTTGGGGAGGCTTCTGGTTATACAGCTACTTATTGCGTCGTAACAACGCAACCATGATTTCTCAAGAAGATTTCCAACAAACCATGCAATCGGCACAAATTATTGATATCCGAGAAGCAAATGAATTTAACTCTGCCCACATTTTTGGTGCCCGTAATGTACCGTATTCTACATTACAACAAGGGGTACCAGGATTTAGTAAATCACGTCCAATTTATTTATATGCAGATGTACATAATTTAACTGGTCGTGCTGCGAAGAAATTAAAAGATGCAGGTTACGATAAAATTTATATCTTAAAGGGCGGCCTGAGTGAGTGGGAAGGCAAAACAAAACGTCAAGATTAATCATTTTGGAAAAGTCAGGAGTGAGCGCTCCTGGCTTTTTCTGAATGTTGTTTATCTTTAAAATGCTTAAGCTAAGTAAGATTCGATTAGTAGGGGGGATACTGATGTTGATTAGACAAATGAAGAAATCAGAGACCGGCTTGTTAAAAGATTATTTCTACAAAGCGCTGTTTGTTCCTGAAGGAGCGTCACTTTTTCCGCGATCGATTTTGAATGAAGCGCATGTACAGAAATATTTTAATCATATTGATTTAGATAAAGACCTTTGTTTTGTAGCAGAAATCAATGGACAAGTTGTTGGCGCTATTTGAGGACGTTACTTTACTTCAGACAATCAAAGATATATTTCTTCCAATAGTTAAAATGTATTGGTGTAAGAAAGTTGTTAGATGAATATATTAGGTTATAACGAATATTAAGCGGGCAATAGAGACGGACGCTTTCTAGCATGCCCCCGCATATATAGTCGGGTTCGGGTCTCCAGAAAAGACTGCGTTTCAGATTAGTTTGTAACTGACTGCGTCATTTACTGCACTAATCTTCCAACGGTTCTTTCCTTAGCGTCGACCCTCGCGCCCTGTCTCACATCCTATAGTCGGGTTCGCTTTGGCAGTCCGGTCTCCACTTCAGGAATATTAGCAGCAAGTGAACTTGCTACGGTATATTCCTTCCAGTGGTACCTGACTGAGCGCCAAAGCTCTCACCCTTTTCTTGCTTTCTGTTTTTTTCCATGCTATTATTGGCTATGCAAATAATTTAAGTAATTGCTGTGAGGTTTATTGTGTTTGTCTTTAAGAGAGCTTGTGGTTGGTGTGAACAGGTAAGACAGTCAATAATGGTTGCGCAGTAGGCAAAGTGTCGCTTTACTTCGGTACATACCGTTATCATGTCCTTACAATGAAGTAAAAATGTAGGTGGTACCGAGCAATGAAATTTGCGCCCTATACTATAATTGTCTAACCATAGATTGTTATAGTATAGGGCTTTTATTTTGCCAAAAATATGAATCAAAGAAAGAGGGAAACTTTCATGAAAGAGACTAATATGTCTACTAAATACCAACCGAATGCGGTTGAAGAAGGACGCTATGATAAATGGGTAGCGTCTGGTGTATTCGCCCCTAATGAAGATAAAACTGCTGAACCATATTCAATTGTTATTCCACCTCCCAATGTAACAGGTAAATTGCATTTAGGTCATGCTTGGGATGTAACTTTACAAGATATGTCTATCCGTCAAAAACGGATGCAAGGATACGATACTTTATGGTTACCAGGTATGGACCACGCGGGTATTGCGACGCAAGCTAAGGTAGAAGCGAAATTAGCCGAAGAAGGTATTTCTCGTTATGACCTAGGCCGCGAAAAATTCATTGACCAAGTGTGGGATTGGAAAGAAGAATATGCTGAAACAATCCGTCAACAATGGGGTAAAATGGGTATTTCTGTTGATTATTCTCGTGAACGTTTTACCTTAGATGACGGTTTAAGCGAAGCTGTGCGTAAAGTCTTCGTTGATTTATATAATAAAGATTTGATTTACCGCGGTGAATACATTATCAACTGGGATCCAAAAGCACAAACTGCCTTATCTGATATGGAAGTAATCTACTCTGATGATAACGGTGCTTTCTACCACATTTCATACCCATTAACAGATGGATCAGGTTCGTTAGAAATCGCTACAACACGTCCAGAAACCCTGTTAGGGGATACAGCGGTTGCAGTTCACCCTGATGACGACCGTTACACCCACTTAGTTGGTAAAACCATTACTTTACCGCTTGTTGGCCGGGAAATTCCAATCGTTGCGGACGATTACGTAGAACGTGAATTTGGGACTGGTATTGTAAAAATTACCCCTGCCCATGACCCTAACGACTTTGCAGTAGGGAACCGTCATGATTTACCACGGATCAACGTGATGAACGCTGATGCAACTATGAACGAAAATGCTGGTGAATTTGCAGGTATGACTCGTGAAGAAGCCCGTAAAGCAGTTGTTGCTGCCTTAGACGAACAAGGTTTCCTAATCCGCACAGAAGAAATGGTCCACTCAGTGGGTCACTCTGAGCGTACTGGTGTTGTTGTTGAACCACGACTTTCAACACAGTGGTTCGTTAAAATGCGTCCATTAGCGGATAATTCATTAGAAAACCAACACACTGAAGACCGTGTTGATTTCTACCCTCCTCGTTTTGAAAATACCTTTAAGACTTGGATGGAAAATGCCCACGACTGGGTTATCTCACGTCAATTATGGTGGGGACACCAAATTCCAGCTTGGTATCATAAAGAATCTGGTGAAATGTATGTTGGTATGGAAGCACCAGCTGACAGCGAAAACTGGGAACAAGATCCAGACGTATTAGATACGTGGTTCTCATCTGCCTTATGGCCGTTTTCAACTATGGGGTGGCCTGATACAGATGCAGAAGACTTTAAACGTTACTACCCAACATCAACATTGGTCACTGGGTATGACATCATCTTCTTCTGGGTTGCGCGTATGATTTTCCAAGGGTTGGAATTCACTGGTCGTCGTCCATTCAAAAATGTGTTAATCCATGGTTTAATCCGTGATAGCCAAGGCCGTAAGATGTCTAAATCATTAGGTAACGGGGTTGACCCAATGGAAGTTGTTAACGAGTATGGTGCAGACGCTTTACGTTGGTTCCTAGCAACTGGTTCAACACCTGGTCAAGATATTCGTTATAACGAAGAAAAACTTGAGGCAGCTTGGAACTTCATCAACAAGATCTGGAATGCTTCTCGTTATGCCATTATGAACCTTGATGACTTAACGTATGATGAAATTGATTTATCAAATGTGAATGAAATCAAGGACCAATGGATTTTAACACGTCTAAATGAAACCATTGCATCAGTTACCGCAAACTTTGATAAGTTTGAGTTTGGTGAAGCAGGTCGTTCATTGTACCACTTCATCTGGGATGAATTTTGTAACTGGTATATTGAAATGGCCAAAGAAACCTTACAAGGTGAGGACGAAGCAGCGAAAGCAACAACTCGTTCAGTATTGGCTTACACATTAAACAACATTCTACGTTTAATGCACCCAATCATGCCATTTGTAACAGAAGAAATCTGGGCGCATATTCCACACAAAGAGGCCTCAATCGTTACAGCTGCGTACCCAACAGTAGACGAAAACTTATCTAATCCAAAAGCTGCTTCTGATATGAACTACGTTATTTCATTGGTTAAAGCAATCCGTAACGCCCGTAACAAACAAAACGTGGCCTTATCTAAACCAATCGAAATCATTGTGAAACCACGGAACGGTGAAATTGGTCAAGCCCTTGAAGACAATATTGCCTTCATTAACCGCTTTACCAACCCAGAAAGCTTTACGATTGATACAAGTGCTGTAGCACCAGATCAAGCCGTAACCTTATTCTTTGACGGTGGAGATATTTACTTACCATTAGCTGGTTTCATTAACATCGAAGAAGAAATAGCTCGTTTGGAGAAAGAATTAGCCAAATGGCAATCTGAAGTAGACCGGGTTGAGAAGAAATTGTCTAACGAACGCTTTGTGGCCAATGCTCCTGAAGCTGTCGTTGAAGAAGAACGTCAAAAAGGTCAAGATTACCAAGAGAAATTAGCTTCTACTAAAGAAAGAATCGCTGAATTACAAGGTTAATTTGACCCAAAATAACCATTTAAGAAGCCGACTTAAGCTAAATAGTCGGCTTCTTTTTTCGATTTAATCTAGGCCATACAGAAAAATATACCCAGTGATTTACACAAATAACATACTTTTAAAGGACTTTCCGTGCTAGAATGATGTCTGGTAAGATGATAATTGAAAAAATGGGGGCATGAAATTGGCTATTTTAATGCATAATATGGTGCAAATCGAACAATGGTTGGCAATGTACACCAAGTCGACGCCAAAAGATTTTTCACGGATTAAAAGCGTGCTTGACCGCTACGACCACCCAGAGTTAAAAACACCCGCAATCCACGTGACTGGTACCAACGGCAAGGGGTCAACCTGTCGTTATATCGAGCAAATGGCGACAGCTCACGGTTACTCGACCCTTCTATTCACGTCACCACATTTGACGTCCTTAACCGAACGTATTCGCCACGATAAAGAAAACATCGACGACCAAGCCTTTATTCAATTGATGAACGAAGTCCGTCACCATATCGAAGCCCTAAAAATCGAAGCCATGTCCTATTTCGAAGTCCTCACTTTAGCCTTCTTTATCTATGCGGGCCAGGTGGACGTCGACATCCTGATCGTTGAAGTAGGGATTGGTGGCAAGAAAGACTACACCAATATTCTTCCACATGCTGTCCGGGTCATCACTTCTATTGGTAAAGACCATATTCCCGATTTAGGTAAAGATGAATTCGCCATTACCAAGCAAAAAGCCGGCATTATGCGCCAAGGCGATACCATGGTTGTTGGGGAAATTGCCCCAGAATACTTGGCTATTATCCAAGACAAAGTCACTCAAGAGGAAGGTCAATTGATTTCTTATAAATTGCAACCGCAGCTAGACGTTCCGCAACTTGGTTTTTACCAAGTATGGAATGCGCGGACAGCTTACGGGGCTTTTGCCGCTTTTACAAAGGAAAATAGCTTGTATTTCAACCAACAAACAGCCATTGCAGCTATTCAAGCGACGGCTTTACCAGGTCGGATGGAATTAATCGCTAACCAGCCAGCCACCTATATTGATGGCGCCCACAATATTTCAGCCATTAAGGTGTTACTGGAAGCATTAAAAGTAACTTTTGCAGATAAAAAAATGATCATGTATTTTTCAAGTTTAGACCGTAAGGAAATTAACGACTCACTGGACTATATCCAAGCACATTCAGACATTGAATTATATGTCACCACTTTTGATTATGAAGAAGCAAGAAAAGAAAACGATTATTTAGCCACGACAGATGCGAAATTTGTGAATAATTGGTATGATGATTATAAGCAATCCGCACCAGCAAATGTAGATGCCGTAGTAGTGTTCTGTGGCTCTTTCTACTTTATCTCTGAAGTGCGAGAAAAACTACAAAGTGAGGATATCTATGAAAACATCAGTAATTTTTGACATGGACGGGTTAATGCTAGACACTGAGAAGGTCTACGCCCAAGTAAATCAAGAAGGATTCGAATCGTTAGGCATTGAATTTACCATGGATGACTACCTAAAATATGTTGGGGTTGGCGAGAAGGAAACCCTTCAAATGTACGAGGAAGCCATTGGTGATAGAGAAACGGCAGAAGCTTTATTGGCCCGCGAAGATAAACGATACCTTGAAATCATCAAAGATAAAGCGCCTGATTTAAAAGATGACTTGATCAAAGTGTTGGATACGCTAGCAGCTAAAAATGTTGATTGCTATGTCGCGTCATCAACAAATATTGAAACAGTAGAGTATTTACTAGAGGCAACAGGCATCCGCAAATACTTCAAAGGTGTGCTTGGTGGTGACCAAGTAGAAAACGCTAAGCCCGACCCAGAAATTTATCTAAAAGTTGTGGCTGATTTCAACTTAGACAAAGAAAAAACAATCGTATTAGAGGACTCTATTCATGGCGTGAATGCCGCTTATCAAGCAGGTTTAGACGTGATCATGGTCCCTGATTTGGTAGCGCCGGATGATGAAACCTACGACCGCGTTTTAGCAGTCGTTGGCCGTCTTGGTGACGCCTTACCATTTTTAGATTAAATAAATTCGACTGGTACTCTCGTGGGCCAGTCTTTTTTTAGTGCGAAAGTGCTTTTGGGCAAAAAGGAGTAGACGTTAACTTGCTGGCCCCCTGATCTATGGCGGTTTGGCCAGCCAAGACAAGAAGCGTCCTTTTTCAAGAAAATATTAGATTTGCAGTCAAGTATGCTAGAATATAATGAGAAAATGATGTCATAGAAAGAGGTTTTGTCATGTTAACAGATATTCAAATTGCACAACAAAATGCGTTGGCACCGATAAGTGAAATTGCTGAAAAAGTTGGTTTTAATGTGGACGATATCGATTTATATGGAAAATATAAGGCCAAGGTACCTGCAAAAACCTTGGAAAAAATTGAATCGAATGAAAACGGCAAGTTGATTTTGGTGACAGCCATAAACCCGACCCCTGCAGGTGAAGGGAAATCGACAACTACAGTCGGTTTAGGGGATGCTTTGAGTCAGCGCGGCAAGTCAACCATGATCGCCTTACGTGAGCCTTCGTTAGGGCCAACTATGGGGGTTAAGGGTGGTGCTGCCGGTGGTGGTTACGCGCAAATCCAACCGATGGAAGATATTAACCTGCATTTCACAGGTGACATGCATGCCATTACAACAGCCAATAATACCTTATCTGCTTTAATCGACAACCACATCCACCAAGGGAATGAGTTGGATATCGACGTCCGTCGGGTGACTTGGAAGCGGGCGGTTGACTTGAATGACCGGGCTTTACGTGAGGTTACAGTGGCCTTAGGGGGCATTGGGAACGGCTTCCCGCGGCAAGACGGATTTGACATTACCGTGGCATCAGAAATTATGGCGATTTTATGTTTAGCGACAGACTTAGAAGACATGCGTGCGCGGTTTGCTCGGATTGTTATTGGGGAAAACCGCGACCGTCAGCCAATTACTGTAGCTGACTTAGGTGCTGAAGGGGCTTTAACCTTGGTCATGAAGGACGCAATTGCGCCGAATTTAGTGCAGACTTTAGAGCATACGCCAGCTTTTGTGCATGGGGGGCCTTTTGCTAATATCGCCCACGGTTGTAACTCAGTTGTGGCGACACACGCAGCCTTGAAATTGGCGGATTATGTGGTAACTGAAGCGGGGTTTGGGGCTGATTTAGGGGCCGAAAAATTCATGGACATTAAAGTGCCCGTACTTGGAAAAGCGCCGGATGCAGTCGTTGTTGTGGCGACCATCCGTTCATTGAAAATGCACGGTGGCGTTGCAGTGAAAGACTTGAATGCAGGAGAAAATGTTGAAGCGGTGGCGGCTGGCTTTGCCAATCTGCAAAAACATATTGAAACCATGCAAAAGTTCCAAGTACCAGTGGTTGTTTGTGTGAATGAATTTGTGACGGATACCGAAGCGGAAGAACAGGTTGTCTTAGATAAGTGTACTGAACTTGGGGTCGTTTGTGTGAAATCATCTGTATGGGCTGATGGTGGCCAGGGTGGTTTGGACTTGGCGGACGCTGTCGTAGCTGCAATTGACGGGAATGACCAGGAATTTAAAGCGACTTATGCTTATGAAGCAACGAATTTAGAAGAGAAAGCCCGTGCCATTGTGCAGAAAGTTTATGGCGGACGTGATGTTGTCTTTTCTAAGAAAGCGCAAAATCAAATGCGTCGTTTCGAGAAAAATGGCTGGGGTAACTTACCAATCTGTATGGCGAAAACCCAATATTCACTATCTGATGATCCGAAAGCTTTGGGTCGACCAGAAGACTTTGATGTGACAGTACGTGAATTGGTGCCAAAAATTGGGGCTGGTTTTATTGTGGCCTTGACGGGCGATGTGTTAACGATGCCAGGCTTGCCAAAACATCCAGCAGCCTTGGATATGGATATTAAAAAAGATGGAGAAATCACTGGCTTGTTCTAGGATTTTCTGTGACATCGGTCGAAATTACAAGTGAATTGAGGAGAATGCGTGTAACGAAAGTTGCACGTTTTTCTTTTTGTCAAAATAAATGAAATCTGATTTCTATTCATATTTAGATTGGTCAAGTTAGCACTTTTTCCACGTATAAATATGGTAGAGGGGTGTGAATGAATGACTGAAAATCAAGTGTTATTAAAGACAACCATACATGAGCTGCCAGAGGAGATTAGGCCGAGGGAACGTTTGATGACCCACGGGGCGGAATCGTTAACTATGTATGAGTTATTGGCTATTGTGTTGCGGACAGGGAACCGGAGTTTGAACGCCATTCAATTGGCTATGAAAATTATCCAGCATTTCGGGACGAGATATGATTTGCGTACGGCTTCTTACCATGATTTAATCCAGTTGCCAGGTGTTGGACCAGCTAAGGCGGTTGAAATACAGGCCGCTATAGAGTTTGGTCGGCGCTTATATCAATCTAACCAGGAAAAATTGGGCGTGATTATGTCAACAAAAGATGCGGGGAATTATTGTATTGAGAAGTTGAAAGACCTGCAGCAGGAAAATGTGATGGCCTTATATCTAAATACAAAAAATCAAATCGTTAAAGAGAAGACCATATTTATAGGCTCGCTCAATGCTTCAGTTGCACATCCAAGGGAAATTTTTAAAGAAGGGGTTCGAGCGTCTGCTGCGCGAATTATTGTCGCCCACAATCATCCGTCCGGTAATCCGTCGCCTTCTCAGGCGGATATTGATTTTACTAGACGGTTGGCTGAGGTGGGGGATTTGATTGGCATCGAAATATTGGATCATATCATTGTAGGTGGCGATGCTTTCTTAAGTTTACAGGAATATGGTATTTTTGAATGATAAAAATAACTTTACTTATTAATAATCATTGCTAAAAATATTTGTCCATGTTACAATAAAGTAAGAATTTTTGGATAGGTAAAAAGTTATACATTTTTAAAAGTGCTAAGCACTTAAAAGTTTTACTCGAGCCGTGCAAGAATTACTAAAGAAATATGTGCATGAGCACGAGGAGGATTCTATTATTATGGAACAAGGTAAAGTTAAATGGTTTAACGCAGAAAAAGGTTTTGGATTTATCGAACGCGACGGCGCTGACGACGTATTCGTTCACTTCACAGCTATTCAAGGTGAAGGTTTCAAATCTTTAGAAGAAGGTCAAGAAGTTTCTTTCGAAATCGAAGACGGAAACCGTGGACCACAAGCAGCTAACGTTGTTAAAGCGTAATCAAATAAGATTGATATGGCGGGGTTTATAAACCTCGTCTTTTTTTTGTATCTAAAATTCGATGCCATAAAGGGAGCGCTAGGGAGCATAAAGGGAGCAAAATATATCTGAAAGCTATGTAATTTATCTGCAATGTCTTGCTCCATCTTTTCGGTAATGTGTAAATAAATATTATCAATCATTTTAGTATTAGCATGCCCAACTTGTTTAGCTATCGTATCTTTATCTATTCCTTGTTCAACTGCCAGACTGACATAAGTATGTCTAAAGATATGTGATGTCAAATGCTTGTTAGGAATTTGTATTTTATGTAATTCGGTATTTAAAAACTTAGGCCGTCTAGGCAACCCAGCACCACACGTTTATTTAATTAAGACAAGCGTTAAAGGTACGGTGGCAATCTATGCGGGACCAGGAACTGGCGCTACTATCACAGGTAAGGGTGGTTCAGTATCTAACACCACCAAAAAACTATACTTACCAGCAAGTGCTTATACTTGTCGTGTGTATCGTGTAAAAGGACCTTTTACAGTTGGCAATTAGATCCATCTGTTAACACCTAAGAAATACGGTGGGTTGACTTACAATATCGTTGGTAACCCAGCTAAAGATATATACTTAATTGACACAGACGTGAAAGGACGAGTGGCGATTTACGCTGGGTCAGGAACTGGTGCGACAGTTAAATAGTTTTAAATTAGTAGAGGTAGTGGACTTAATTGTCTGCTACCTCTTTTTCTGCAAATATCATTCGCTCTGTATGGATTAATGGTAATATAAGATAATATTATATAAAAAAATTTAGAGGAGGCGCTTATGTTTACGCGATTCAAGCAGTCCAAGTTGTTTTTTTGGACAGTGGAAATAGTCTTAACGATTATTGGCATTTATTTTATTTCACAAATGGCCAACATTTTCAAACCGCTGATTGGGATGGCTTCGGCAATACTTCTGCCATTGATAGTTGCAGGTTTTTTTTATTATATGTTTGATCCAATCGTTGTTTTTTTAGAGGAAAGAGGTGGGGTGCCAAGGGTGATTGGATTTCTCCTATCATTTATTGTGGTGGTCTTTGCTGGTGCTCTAATATTGCTGAATGTAGTTCCTAAAATGATTGAACAAACCACTGAGCTAACACAAAATTTACCAATCTATGCTGAGGAAACAGGTCGTTGGTTAAATGAACTTTCAAATAAGGAAGAGTTTAAAAACCTGAATTTAGTTGAACAGTTGAACTCAGCAAACCTATCGATTAATAATTTAATCAGAGTTGGAGTCATCAATGCAACCACTGGGTTGTCACTAATCGTGGGATTTGCAATGAATTTTCTTGTGCTGTTGTTCACAGTGCCATTTATTTTGGTTTTCATGTTTAAAGATGGACACGGTTTTTTAGATGCTGTTTCAAAATTCTTCCCGTTAACGATCCGTAAGGAGCTACGGCAAACGGTACGTGAATTAAACGAGACGTTGTCTGCTTACATCAGCAGTACGGTTTTAGATGCGTTTATTATTGGAATTTTAAGTTTTTTAGCGATGATGATCTTTAAACAACCCTATGGACTACTGTTGGCTATTTTTTGTGGGGTTACGAATATTATTCCGTATGTTGGACCATTTATCGGTGCAGTGCCGGCGGTGATAGTAGGACTTTTTATTTCACCATTACAAGCATTGTACATGGGGCTATCGATCTTAGTTATCCAACAGTTGGACGGTAATTTGATCAAGCCACTATTATTTGGTAAGTCCATGAATATCCATCCTCTGACCATCATTTTACTATTGATTGGGGCTGGAAGTATTGCAGGCATCTTGGGCATGCTAATCTGTATACCGGTATATGCCGTCATAAAGACGTTAATCATCAATATTCATAAGATTTATCAAATCCAGAAAAAGAGGAATTTGCAAGAATACCCTAGAGAATGGAAATAAAAATAAGGAAAAATCTTTAAAATAAGTTATATTATATAGGAGCTTTGCTCCCAACTTAGCACAGTAAAGCTCTTACTTCCTATTCGGAGGTAGGGGGCTTTTTTTGTGTTTCCTGTTATAATATGAAATTAATATCTAAGTCAGTGGTAGATATCAATTTTAGTATTCCTAATTTTCTAAATAAAAAAGGATATAGCCAGAAGTTTGACTATATTCGTTATACGCATGCTGGTGATTGCCAGTTGATGTTTATGTGTTGTTTACCAATGATAATAATTTTATACTCTATATAGAAGAAAACACTTTACATATCTATCAAAGCACTGGTAAACATTTAGCTAGCGATGTGCTGGAGCATTTTGATTAGGGAGCATAACATGGAGTAGAAAGGGAGCAAATTTACTAAATCTTTTCTACTCGTAGCTATGCTTAGTGAAATTTCTTTACTATTAAATACCCATTTCTATGCACTTTGATGTTTGGTTATAACATTATCCTGAAAGAAATCGAAGACGGAAAGCGTGGGCCACAAGCAGCTAACGTTGTTAAAGCGTAAATCTAATTTAAATTTTAACAATTAGGGCAACAGCCCACCAGACTAGTTAAACATCTGTTTACCTAGTCTTTTTTTCGATATAGATTTTCTATATATAGAAAATCTATATCTTTTATGTCCTAGAAGCATCAAAAAGCTAGCATTCATTACCAAACACGCTAACAATATCACAAAAGCCCGCTTTGCTATGGTGCTTACAACCATTCAAAGCGGGCTTTTTTCAATTACTATGCTTTCTTTTTAAGGAATAAACTGTAAATCATCATCACTAATGAAATGATGATTAAAGCGATTGTTTGACCATTCAATGAATCCGGAATAATGAAGCTTGCAGCGATAGCGATGATTAAGACGGTGACTGCAAAGCTTGCCAGTAATCTCATCATTCTTGCTGAATTTGATTTTTTACCAGCGATTTCTACGCCTTCAGAACGGTAATCCATGAATAAGCTAGACAACCAGGAGAATACTGCAAAGTAGAATAGGAATTTGATAAGGCCTAAACCGGTTAATAAAACTTGCGCGTTAGCCATTTCTACAATGTTTTGCATGATAACCATTTCCATTGCGATGAATAATGGGGGCAATACTGGCAGTAGGTTATGCGTGCCAATCACTAAATGAATCAGTAACCATTGTAGGAAGAGTAATCCTTTTGCCAAAATAGTTACGGGACTAAAAACTAACATAGCGAATAGGGCCACTTCGACCACACCTAAGACGATCATGTTCTTAATGAGTGTGAGTTCTTTTTGCTTAGAAAATAATAAGTAGACCTGTGTAAGTAAAAATTGCCAGAATATTAATAGTAGAAAATTTGTCCAGTTAATCGTGTTGACTGCTTGTAATGTTATGAAGGCAGGGACCGCCATGAGACATACGAGTAAGACATGGAAAATTGCTGGAACAATAATTTGGCGGTTTTTACTACCGGCTATGGATTTGATTGCTGCCATTTATTGTCTCCTTTCAACGATAAATAATCGTGGAGGTAGGTTTTTTTGGTTCAAAAAATTGAACATAGCTACATTATAACCTTTTTGGTCGCATTTTTCGAGATAAGATTGAACCGCTTCGAATTCTTCCATACCACCCGGATGACCAACATATGAAGCAATCAGTAACAAACCCATCTTATCCAAACGTTCAAGGACTGTTTGGATGGCTTTAACAGTGGTCTCTGATTGGGTAATGATCTCCTTATCACCGCTAGGCAAATAACCAAGGTTGAAGATGGCTAATTGTAATTTTTCATCGCTTGGAATGACTTGGTTTAATTCGCTATGGTTTTTTACAAATAACTTTGTATTTTTAAATTTTGCCTCTTCAGAAAGGCGTTTTTCAGCGAATGCAATCGCCTGTGCTTGTATGTCTAAGCCGTAGACGATACCTTCTTTACCAACTAGTTGTGAAAGTAGCAGGGTATCGTTCCCTTTACCCACCGTCGCATCTAATACATGGTCGCCTTTGTGAACTTTTTCCTTCATAATTTGATGTGTCACGGTAACAATATTTTGAAACATTTCATACCTTCTTTCTATAATTAATAGCTTAATCTACCGTAGGGTTTTCAGTAAACAATATTACACTAATATTACAAATATTAAATAATAACATCAACACAAATTAAGTCTTTCTTAATAAAATTATTTTCGATAGAATTTAGGTTGTGAAAGTTTAGTTTTTTTGACAATTAAAAAATTACAAGGGGGAGTATAATTGGTTATTGAGGAAAATAAAGCAGGGTCGCGCAAATCGATTGCGTCAATTTCCAAAAAAACAGCAACTTTAGGGGCCATCGTTTTAGGGTCTGCTTTTGCTGTATCAAGTTTAAGTGCAAATATCGATATGCCAACAGTAAAAGCGAGCGAAGGGACGACAGTTACTTTTGCATCAACCAATAATGCTTTCTTAGATAGCATCATTCCAGATGCTTATAAGCTAGCAAATGATAACGACTTGTATGCTTCAGTAATGATTGCTCAAGCGATTTTAGAGTCTAACTGGGGTGTATCAGGTTTATCAGCAGCACCATACTACAACTTATTCGGGATAAAAGGGACATACAACGGTAAGGGTGTAACTTTCTACACACTAGAAGATGATGGTTCTGGAAACTACTACCAAATCAGAGATTCATTCCGTGATTACCCATCTTATAAAGAGTCATTAACTGACTACGCGGATAAAATGGTTAACGGTGTAACTTGGGATTCTGAATTCTATTCTGGTACTTGGAAATCAAATACACGCTCATACACAGATGCGACTGCTGCCTTAACTGGTACTTACGCAACTGATACCCGCTATGGTGGTAAATTAAACAACTTGATTACGACACATGGTTTAACACAATACGATACACCTGCTGGTTCAACTTCAGGTACATCTGCATCAGTTTCAGGTGCAACTACAAACTTATCCGCACAAGGGACAACATCATCTACAAATGGTGGGAAATCTTATACTGTTAAAGCTGGTGACGGTTTATACACTGTAGCACGTGCTTTAGGTGTAACTGTTGCAGAGGTTAAGGCGCAAAATGGCTTAACTTCTAACTTGATTCACCCAGGCCAAGTATTATCTGTAGCTTCATCTAGCGCATCTTCATCGTCTAGCTCAGCAAGCACAGAAACAGCAACTAACACTAATTCATCTTCAGCATCTACATCAGGTAAATCATACACAGTTAAATCTGGTGATGGTTTATACGCTGTAGCGAAAGCCTTAGGTATTTCAGTATCAGAAGCACGTTCATTAAACGGTGGTTCTGACTTAATTCACCCAGGCCAAGTATTTAAAGCAGGTCAGTCGACGACTTCTACATCAAGTTCGTCTTCTTCATCAAGCGCAAGTGCAAATACTGGTTCATCTTCAGCATCTACATCAACTGGTAAGTCATACACAGTTAAATCTGGC
>NZ_JBHYKZ010000001.1:159583-317588 GCF_042741995.1 Aerococcus sp. NPDC058936
CAAGTTCGTCTTCTTCATCAAGCGCAAGTGCAAATACTGGTTCATCTTCAGCATCTACATCAACTGGTAAGTCATACACAGTTAAATCTGGCGATGGCTTATACACAGTTGCGCGTGCTTTAGGTATTTCTGTTTCAGAAGCTCGTGCCTTAAACGGTGGTTCTGACTTAATTCACCCAGGTAAAGTATTTACTGCAGCTTCATCTAGTCAAGCGTCTTCTAGTTCAGCTTCATCAACTTCAAGTGCTTCAACTAGTCAATCATCTGCAAGTACATCAACAAGCGTAGCATCAGCTTCAGGCAACTCTTACACTGTTAAGTCTGGTGACGGTATTTACACTGTTGCACGTGTCTTAGGTATTTCATTAGCTGAAGCCCGTGCCTTAAATGGCGGATCTGACTTAATTCATCCAGGTAAAGTATTTACAACTGGTGGATCTAGCCAAGCTTCTTCAAATGCGTCAACAAGTTCATCTAGTCAAGCCAGCACAAGTTCATCTACATCAACTGCATCCTCTTCAGCAACTTCAAGTGCGAAGACACATACAGTTAAATCTGGTGAAACTTTATACCGTATCGCTAAAAACAACGGGTTAAGCTTAGATGAGTTAATGACATTGAACGGCTTATCAAACTACAACTTGTATATTGGCCAAGTCTTAAAACTAAACTAATTTGATCAAATTATGACACCTCAGCTTGTTTAGCTCCCCCTTTGCAAGCTAGGTGTTTTTTTTGGATAAAATTAGAATCAAATTAGAAATTTGTTGACAAGGTTAAAAAAGACTGCTAAAGTTGCATTATTAAATAGCGAGAGGAGGACTACAGCCATGAAATCATTACTAAGTACAACATTCTATAACTTTTTCAACTTTTACTTTTACTTTTACGGTTTTGGTAAAGGTGATTTTGTTGTACTTGAAAAAGGATATGGCTTTAGTTCTTAAGCAACTAGCATAGGTGCTAGTTACACAAGAAAGTCCTTTACAACAAAAATCACTCAAGGGTGGTTTTGTTGTAAAGGACTTTTTTCTTGCTTAAATACCAACCTTGGAAAATGGATATGGATACTGCGTTTAAAAAAGGAGAAAATAAAATGAATACACAAGTAATGACCGCAGAAGCGGAAGAAACGGTTTTAGCGAATATTAAAGAGCCATACAAACGAGCGAGCTTATCATACAAGTCGACACCGTCCGTTGTACAAGTCGGCAATATCCAAATTGGTGATGGTCATTTTGCCATGATCGGTGGTCCTTGTTCAATCGAAGGTTTAGACAAATTAGACGAAGTGGCTGCAGCGGTAAAAGATTCAGGTGCCAATATGTTACGCGGTGGGGCGTTCAAACCACGTACTTCTCCATACTCATTCCAAGGTTTAGGGCAAGAAGGTTTAGATATGTTAGAGGCTGTTGGTAAGAAATACGACTTACCTGTGGTGACAGAGGTGATGGCTGTTGATCAAGTACATTTATTCGATGGAATCGATATGTACCAAGTGGGTGCACGAAATATGCAGAACTTCGACTTATTGAAAGCGATTGGTCAAACGACGAAACCAGTTTTGTTAAAACGCGGTATGGCTGCTTCAATCGAGGACTTGTTAATGGCAGCTGAATACATTTTAGCCCACGGTAATCCTAATGTAATTTTATGTGAACGCGGTATTCGTACTTACGAAACAAGCACGCGTAACACTTTGGATTTATCAGCGATTCCCGTTTTACGATCAAAAACGCACTTACCCATCGTGGTTGATCCAAGCCATGCAGTAGGTAAACGTGAGTGGGTTGAATCAATGGCAATGGCTGCGGTGGCTGCTGGCGCTGACGGTTTGATTATTGAAATTCATCAAAATCCAGATGAGGCTTGGTCAGACGGCCGACAATCGTTATACTTAGATGAGTACAAGGCGTTAACTGAGAAAGTGCAAGCATTACATACATTCTTAGCGGATTTAAATTAATCTACAAACGCCAGTTAAACCACTTATCGATAAGCGTATTTTAAAGAATTGAGGAATGAAATTGGAAAAAGTAAATGTAGCAGTTGCCAATCCCTACGATGTGATCATTGACAACGATTTGATTAAAAATGCCGGACACCATCTGGAAGATTTAGTCCAACAACGTAAGGTCATGATTGTTACTGACGAGAACGTTGCTTCATATGGCTACCTAGGGACTTTACAAGAGGCGATTAGCCCAATTACGACTGATGTCGACACCATTACCTTACCGGCCGGAGAAGCCCAGAAATCATCTGCAAACTATATCCGCCTGCAAGAAGAGTTGGCCACTTTGAATTATTCACGTTCAGACGTCCTAATTGCCTTGGGTGGTGGGGTAATTGGTGACTTAGTTGGCTTTACAGCGGCGACTTACTTGCGTGGTATTCCTTACATTCAAATTCCGACGACCTTACTTTCAGCTATTGATTCTTCAGTAGGCGGCAAAACGGCCATTGACTTACCCCAGGGTAAAAACCTAGTTGGCGCCTTTAATCAGCCAGCACGCGTCCTTTGTGATTTAACTACCTTCCATACTTTATCGCAAACTATTTTCGAAGATGGGTGTGCAGAACTAATTAAATACGGCATGATTTTAGACAGTGATCTACTGAACAACTTAATGACCCGCAACCAACCTTTAAATGCTTTGAGCGAAGACTTGGCAGCTGTTGTTAAACGTTGTGTTGAGATTAAACGAAGCGTTGTGTTAGAAGACGAACTAGATTTAGGCTTGCGTCAACTATTGAACTTTGGCCATACCATTGGCCATGCGATTGAGCAAGTATCGCATTACAAAGTTTCCCACGGTCGAGGCGTTGCAACGGGGATGATTTTGACCCAGTTAATGGCTGAAAAAGAAGGGCTGACAGTATTAAGTTTGGCTGACCGTTTTAACAATTTACTCAACCAATACCATCTATTAGACCAAGTGCATGTGGCAAAAGAGTATACCTTTGAGGATATTCTTGGTGCCATGACCAATGACAAGAAACGTCGGGGTGGGGAAATTACAGAAATCTTCCCAGAATCATTCGGTAAATGTGAACTTAAAACCATTACGTTTGACCAATATGCCGGCTGGTTAGCATCCATTTTCGCTGATCTAAAAAACGATCAATTACCTATCACAATCGTAGAAGCGGAGGCTTAATGCGTGGATTCAATTACAGATATTAATGGGTCAACGAAGTTTGCAGCGGTGATTGGGCAACCCTTGAGCCACTCGCTTTCACCCATCATTTACAATACGTCTTTTAAAGCTCAAGACCTGAATATGGTTTACATCGCTTTTGAAACGGGCGAAGATGACACAATTGAACGAATCGAGCATTTGAAAGCCCTAGACGTTCAAGGGATAAACATTACCATGCCAGGGAAATTCAAGGCCATGCAGACGGTTGACCGCCTAGATGTTGCTAGTCAGTATGTCAACGCTGTCAACATGATTACCCGAGACGACAAGGGGCAATGGGTAGGCTACAATACGGATGGTGCCGGCTTATGGCTTGCCGTGAAAAATAGAGGCGTTGACCTCATTGGCAAGCGGTTAGTCGTTTACGGTTCTGGCGCAACGTCTAGAATTATTATTGCCCAGGCCGTAATTGAAGGCATCAGAGATATTTCTGTGGTGGCACGCAATATCCAAGAAAAAGACTTGCTGATTAAGGTGTGCGATGCTTTAAGAGCAGATTACCCACAAATTGATTTAAAAATGATTGACCTTTCAAACCAAGTTCAGGTGGGTCAAGCAGTCAAACAGGCTGAAATCGTGATTCAATCAACGAGCCTTGGGATGGCAGCAAGCCAGGGCCAATCCATTTTGGCGGATGAAAACTGGTTACAAGAGGGGACCGTGGTCATGGATGTGATTTACGACCCTATGGAAACCCGGTTTATGCAACAAGCAAAAGCAAGAAATTGTGTGGTCATTGGTGGTTTAGATATGTTAGTTTACCAAGCTAAATTAAACTACCAATTATTTGCCCATAAAGAAATGCCAGTGCAAGTAGTCTTTGATACTATTAAAGGTCAGTTAGCTGCTAGAAAAGCCAAATAAGACTTTAAAAACTGGATTGAGCCGGTTTGCTTTTACTGGGTTAAAGTGCTAGAATAAAGGCAATATTTGAACTTTTTCAGAGGTAGTAACAAGTTGTGTTCGATGAAGCGAGTATACGGTTGGTGGAAGTATATTTGAACCACTTGTGAATTAGGCTGGATTATAAGTTGGTGACGATGAGAAGCATCCGTTACCACGTCGCGCCAACGTTATCGGTATGAAGAGTACAAATCATAGGTGGTACCACGAAATTATTTCGTCCTATATACGTTTTTTTGACGTATGTAGGGCTTTTTTATTTTCACAATTAAAGGAGAGACAGAAAACAATGGCTTTTAATCATAAAGTAATTGAGAAGAAATGGCAGAAATATTGGGACGAGAATAAAGAGTTTAAAACTTTAGAGGATTATTCAAAACCTAAATATTACGCACTAGACATGTTCCCTTACCCATCAGGGGCTGGACTACATGTAGGACATCCAGAAGGGTATACAGCAACAGATATCATGTCGCGTTACAAACGTGCACAAGGGTATAACGTCTTACACCCAATGGGATGGGATGCTTTTGGTTTGCCTGCTGAGCAATACGCCTTAGATACAGGGAATGACCCGGTTGATTTCACTGCGAAAAATATTGCCACATTCAAACGTCAAATCAAATCACTAGGATTTTCTTATGATTGGGACCGTGAAATCAATACAACAGATCCGAAATTCTATAAATGGACACAATGGATTTTCACTAAATTATATGAAAAAGGTTTAGCCTATGAAGACGAAATTTTGGTTAACTGGTGTGAAGCTTTAGGTACAGTATTAGCCAATGAAGAAGTTATCGACGGTAAGTCAGAACGTGGTGGCTACCCAGTGGTTCGTAAACCAATGAAACAATGGGTATTACGGATTACTGCTTACGCTGACCGTTTATTAGAAGGTTTGGAAAATGTTGACTGGCCAAATTCAGTTGTTGAAATGCAACGTCACTGGATTGGTAAATCTGAAGGTGCCCAAATAACTTTCGATATCAAAGATCATGACTTAACTTTTGATGCCTTTACGACGCGCCCAGACACTATTTACGGCTTAACTTTCGCTGTTTTAGCGCCTGAACATGACTTGGTGCGTCAAATTGTGACTGAAGCGCAACGTGAAGAAGTGGAAGCATATTTACTTGCAGCTTCAATGAAATCAGACTTAGACCGTACAGATTTAGCCAAGGAAAAAACTGGGGTATTCACCGGTGCTTACGGTATCCACCCATTAACTGGTGAACCATTTGAAATCTGGGTTGCTGACTATGTTTTAGCTTCATACGGTACTGGTGCTGTGATGGCGGTTCCTGCCCATGATAGCCGTGACTACGAATTTGCTAAACAATTCAACCTACCCATTCGGCCGGTAATTGAAGGTGGCGATGTTGCTGTTGAAGCATACACTGGAGACGGTGCCCACATTAATTCAGGTGAATTAAACGGGTTAGAAACTGCAGAAGCTATTGAAAAAGCGATTGAAATGCTAACAGCTTCAGGTCGCGGTGAACGTCAAACAACATTCCGTTTACGTGACTGGGTCTTCTCTCGTCAACGTTACTGGGGTGAACCAATTCCAATTATCCATTGGGAAGATGGCACAACAACTGCAGTTCCAGAAGATGAGCTACCCGTTCGTTTGCCAAAATCTGATAACATTAAACCATCTGGTACAGGTGAATCTCCATTAGCCAATATTGAAGAGTGGTTATATGTCACTGATCCAGAAACAGGTATGAAAGGCCGTCGTGAAACAAACACAATGCCTCAATGGGCAGGTTCATCATGGTACTTCCTACGTTATATCGACCCTAAAAATTCAAATGAATTTGCTTCCAAAGAAGCTTTAGACTACTGGTACAATGTGGACTTGTATATTGGTGGGGCTGAGCATGCGGTATTGCATTTACTATATGCACGTTTCTGGAACATGTTCTTATATGATTTAGGCGTGGTACCAAATGAAGAACCATTCCAAAAACTATATAACCAAGGGATGATTCTTGGTGAAGGTAATGAGAAAATGTCTAAATCTAAAGGGAACGTTGTAAACCCTGACGATGTAGTCAACCAATACGGGGCGGATACCTTGCGTCTATATGAAATGTTCATGGGTCCTCTAGATGCGTCAATCGCCTGGTCTGAGAATGGCCTTGAAGGTTCTCGTCGTTTCCTAGAACGTGTATGGCGTTTACTAGTTGATGAAAATGGCAAGATGCGTGACCGTATTACGACAATGAACACTGGTGAATTAGACAAAGTTTACCACCAAACAGTTCAAAAAGTTACGGAGGACTTTGATAACCTACACTTTAATACAGCCATTTCTCAAATGATGGTATTTGTAAATGAAGCCAATAAGGCTGAAACCCTATACTATGAATACGTGAAAGGCTTTATTCAATTGATTGCTCCAATCGCGCCACATCTAGCTGAAGAAATGTGGGTAATTGTTGGAAACGAACCTGGTATTTCATACGTAGACTGGCCAACATTTGATCCAGCAATGATCGTAGACGATGAAATCGAAATCGTTGTTCAAGTGAATGGTAAAATTAAAGCGAAATTGCAAGTGCCAAATGATAGTGCTAAAGAAGCGTTGTTAGAAATTGCCCACGCAAACGAAAAAGTGCAAGAAGCAATTGCAGGTAAAACAATCCGTAAAGAAATCGTTGTACCAAACAAACTAGTCAATATTGTGGCAAATTAGTGGACAGCATAGCTGTCTTGTGTATAATATGGTTAGTTTAAATTAAGGGGAGATGGCTTTTACATGAAAAATATTTTAATTATCCACGATACATCTAGCTTCGGTAAATGTTCTACAACAGTGGCATTACCAATTCTATCAAGTATGCAACTGCAAGGAACTATTTTACCAACAGCCTTGTTATCAACACATACAGGGCCTGGATTTGAAGGATTCACATTTCTAGATTTAACTGATGAAATGGAAAAAATCGTGGATCATTGGCACTCATTTGGCTTAAAATTTGATGCAGCATATGTAGGTTACTTAGGTAGCGTTCGCCAAATCAAGTTTTTAGAGAATGAATTGCCAAAATTATTAAAAGATGATGCAAAATTCTATCTTGATCCTGTTATGGCTGACAATGGTAGCTTCTACTACGGTTTTGACGAAGAATATGCCAAAGAAATGTTGAATTTATGTGCGATGGCTGATGTGATTATGCCTAACCAAACAGAAGCGAGCTTCTTGTATGGTGTGGATTACACTGAAGGTATCTGGCCACAAGAAAAAATTGACGAATTCTTAACATTAGTTCGTAAACAAACGAATGCTTCAGTGGTGTTAACTGGTGCAGGATATGACGGCGAAAGCCAAACTGGGGCTTACTACTTAGACGTAGAGACTGGTGAACAAGGTTTAGCGACTGGACCATTTATCGGTGGTAAATTCCACGGTACTGGTGATATCTTCGGTTCAATCTTTGTTGGTGCATTAGCAAATGGTGCTTCTGTTAAAGGGGCTAGCCAATTAGCGGTGGACTACATTCCAAAAATTATCGAAAAATCATTAGATGATCCAGATGTTATGATGAATGGTTTACAATTTGAACTATTCTTAGGCGACTTGTCTAACTTCGTAACAAAATTAAAAGCTAACCAACAATAATATTCAGACAAATCATAATCTGGCAGTTGTGTAGACTACATAACTGTCAGTTTTTATTTGGCAAATTTCACGTTATTTGGCTAAGGCTTTACTAATCATTGCCTTAAAAATTGAAGATAGTCGAGGTGGCGAGTAATACTGCATGCGACTATCTTTGGTAAATTTAAACACCAGGTTTTCTGATATAATAGGATTGTTATATACGTGCCAAAAGGCCAAAATTTACATCCTTTGTTTTAAACCTTAAGGTCTTTTTAATCTGATGATGATTGAAATGACGGTAGGTATTATATAAAATGAAAGCTAAGTATTTTTCAAAGATAAATAAATATAAAAAATTGAAATAAATCAAAAATATTGTATAAGGAGCAAAATAAATATGGGTATAGACGATCCGAATTTAAATCGGACTGATGGAGTAGAAGAAGTGATTCAACCTGAAGAAGTGGATCCTCTTGATCTGCCACCTAGAAAACCAAGTACCAGCGCACAAGAAAAAATGAATGCTGGGGCATCTTGGATGACCATTGCCTCAATGGTGTCACGGATCTTAGGGGTCCTTTACATCATGCCTTGGTACAAATGGATGGGTGAACCACACATCGCCAATGAAGCCAATTCCTTGTTCAATATTGGGTATAGTTACTATGCGATTTTCTTGTCCATTACAATCGCCGGGGTACCAGATTCAATCGCTAAGCAAATGGCTTATTATAATGCACGAGGCTACTATAAAACAGCCAACCGCTTGTTCAAGGCGGGTCTAGCCTTGATGACGGTTACTGGTTTAGTAGGTGGTGTCCTACTTTGGACATTCGCACCTATTTTGGCCCAATCAACGCCAGCTCGTGATTTCGATTCAGTAGTCTTGGTTATCCGTTCCTTAGTGCCAGCTTTAGTTGTTCTACCAACGATTTCAGTAGTCCGCGGTTACTTCCAAGGGCACCAAGATATGAAACCATCCGCGATTTCACAAATTACTGAACAAATTTTACGTGTCCTATACATGTTAGGAGCAGTTTACATCATCCGTGTGATTAATAACGGTGAGATGGTCAGAGCTGTAACCCACTCTACATTTGCGGCCTTCGTTGGGGCACTCGCAGCCTTAGCCACATTGGTATTCTTCTTTATGCGCTACCGCAAAGGTTACAATAAGGAAGAAGAATTGTACGCAGTCAAGGAAGAAACCTACGTCTCTTCTAAAAATTTATTGCTTGAAATTGTCATGATTGCCATTCCTTTCATCGTTTCTGGTTCAGCAATTGAGTTGTCTCGTTTAGTCGACACTAACACCTACATGCCGATAATGACACGCGTTTCTCAACTTTCACATGATCAATTAATCAATGAATACGCCATTTTCGGTGCCAACGCCAATAAACTCGTGACCATCATTGTTTCTCTAGCTGTTGCCATCGGTTCGACATCCATCGCTGTTATTTCAGCTACCCATTCAGAGGAGAAAAGAGATATCGAGGCCAAGTTGGCAAACAAAGCACAGCCAAAACGTATTGACCGACATGCCACGCATGATTTCCCAGAAACAAAAGGGTTAATCGGCCACAACTTGAAATTATTCTCACTAGTCATGTTCCCATCTGCAATCGGGATGGCGGTTTTAGCTGAGCCCTTGTACGCGATCATCTTTACCCACGATCCACTAGGTACCTCACTATTACAATTATCAGCGGCAGTAGCTGTGACCATGGGGCTGTTTTCAGTTCTTGTAGCTATGTTACAAGCCATGTCCTTCTTTAAAGATGCTATTATGGGCATGTTACTTGGGATAACACTTAAATTGGTCCTGCAAGTACCTTTCCTAGCGATTTTTAGTACATCTGGTGCCTTATTAGCTACAGGGGCAGCCTTTATCGGAATTGCCATATTCTACTTGTGGCGCCTAAAAGTACGTATCAACTTATCAGTAGTTGAAGTTTTAGTCCAAATTAAAGGCATTGCCTTGTTATCTGGCGCTATGGGGATTGCCACTTGGCTAGTCAACCAATTCTTACGACGTACTATCTTATCACCTGAAATCTCAATTGTGCACCAAGTAGCGCAAGTTGTGATTGTAGCTGGTGTTGGGGTAGCAGTTTATGTCATTGGTGGCTTACGCTTTAAACTATTAGATACACTACTTGGCGACAAGGCCAAAATGCTTCGTGCGAAATTAGGGATGGGCCGCTATGACAAATAAAAAAGCAGGGAAGAACACCCAACGTTTAGATAAATTTGTCTCTAGCATGACCCCTTATAGCCGAAGTGACGTGAAGACCTTAATCAAAAAATCCGCTATTTACATCAATGGATTAGTGGCCAAGAAGCCTAATCAACCAGTCAATGTAACAGAGGACAAGGTGGAAGTGGATGGTCAAGTAATCGTCTATGAACCTTACGTTTATATCATAATGCACAAGCCAGACGGCGTTATATCCGCAACCGAAGACAACCGTTGGGAGACAGTGATTGACCTTTTACCGGAAGACTTGGTCTTAACCTACCAACCATTCCCAGTTGGACGCCTAGACAAGGACACAACAGGCCTGCTACTGATCACCAACGATGGCCAATTCAACCATGCCTTAATGGCCCCTAAGAAACACGTGGAAAAGGAATACGCTGTGCTTGTTGACGGGTTATTATCAGACACGCATATTGGCCAATTTGAAAAAGGCTTGGACATTGGCCAAGGCGAAAAAACAAAGCCAGCACAACTCTTCATCGACCAAGTAGACGAAGAAGCGGGCCAAACCTTTGCCCGTGTGGTCATTGCAGAAGGTAAGTACCACCAAGTTAAGCGCATGTTCCATGCAGTTGATTGTGAAGTCGTGCAATTACATAGACAACGCATTGGGCAATTGACACTACCGGATGCCTTAACTGAAGGTGAATTCGTTCAAGTAGACTATCAAGATCTCTACGACGCCATCTTCGAAGGTACAGCATTAACATCACAGAATAATCACTCAAGAAGCTAGGTCATGCACCTAGCTTTTTTGATGGGCGGTAAGGTAGTATTTGCAGATAAATGACTTCAAAAGGGCTTCAACTTAACCAGCAAAAATTGCGGTAACTTATTTAGTAAAAACAAGCGAACTTCATTTCATGAAGTTAAGAATGTTCAAAGATTTTGATTTAAAATAGCAACATTTAGCGCATATTAAGAGGGAAATTGTTCAGAGCTGAGGTTGAAACATATCTAGCAAGCCTTCGCGGTGAAAAGAGAATGGTCTAGCGCGCACCCTTACATTTTGTTAGTTGTATTATGTGAGATATCGTCAAATCTGTGGTAAAATATAAACAAGTATAAATTTCTAGGAGGATTCTAAATGACAATTAATTGGCAAGAAGAAATCAACAATCGTAAAGATGACTTAATCAATGACTTATTTACATTATTAAGCGTAAACAGTGTTCGTGACGACAGTAAAGCAAGTGCAGATGCACCTGTTGGACCTGGCCCTAAAGAGGCGTTAGAAACTTTCTTGAAGATTGCTGAACGCGATGGCTTCACAACTAAAAACGTTGATAACCTTGCAGGTCATGCTGAATTCGGTACAGGCGATGAAACGCTTGGCGTTTTAGCCCATGTAGATGTTGTGCCAGTTGACGATAAATGGGATACTGATCCATTCAAACCTGAAATTATCAACGACCGGATCTATGCCCGTGGTGCTTCAGACGACAAAGGTCCTTTAATGGCTGCCTACTACGGCTTGAAAGTCATCAAAGAATTAGGCCTACCAGTTGAGAAACGTGTTCGTTTCATCGTTGGTACAGACGAAGAAAGCGAATGGCAAGGTGTCACACGCTACTTTGAAGTTGAAGATGAACCAGATTTTGGATTCTCACCAGACGCCGATTTCCCAATTATTAACGGAGAAAAAGGAATGTACTCAGCTAAGCTCGTTTTCGACCGGCGTTCCGAAAAATTACTTTCATTTGAAAGTGGTCTTCGTGAAAATATGGTGCCAGGCGAAGCGCATGCTGTCGTTTCTGGTTTAACATCTGATGTCAACCAAATCGTTGCAGACTTCCAAGCAGCAAACCCAGATATTACCATCATTGTAAGCCCAGAAGCGGATGCAACTGCCTTTACAGTTGAAGGTAAAGGGGTACATGCCATGAACCCGAGTGTTGGTTTCAATGCGGCAACTTACTTAGCAAAATTATTATTACAATTAGACGAAGAACTAGCCCAAGACGACTTATTGAAATTCCTAGGTGACTTATTACACTTAGACTTTAACGGGGAAAAATTAGGCATTGCCCATGAAGATGAAATCATGGGTAAAGTGACTGTAAACCCAGGTTTGGTTGGCGAAGAAGACGGTAAATTATACACAGTCTTAAACATTCGTGTACCACGTGGAAAAGATTACAGTGAAATTGACGCAACATTTGCGGGTCACGGTGAAACTTACCACTACAGCTTTGTAGACGGTACGAAAACTAATAAAGTACCGCATTACGTACCAGCAGATGATCCTTTAGTGCAAACTTTATTAGCTGTTTATGAAAAACAAACAGGCGAAAAAGGGCAAGAACGATCAATCGGTGGAGGAACTTATGGCCGTTTATTAAAACGTGGTGTAGCCTTTGGTGCCTTATTCCCAGATTCAGTAGACACTATGCACCAAGCCAATGAATTCTTTGCGGTTCGTGACTTAATGAAATCAGCAGCTATTTACGCTGAAGCCATTTACGAATTGATTAAACCAGAAAACGCATAAGACTATGGTTGAACGCTTAATTTCATCTGTTCAAAATCAACAGATAAAAGAATTAAAGAAACTTTTTACCCGTAAAGGTCGCAAAAAAGCAGGACAGTATTTGCTAGAGGGGCCACATCTTGTAGAGATGGCTGTCAAGGCGGATGCAGCAATTCAAATGATTTACTATGTGCCTGAAAGTAGCCATCAAAATGTGATGCAAATACAAGCTTTAAAAGCTGATTTGCCGCTGACACAGGTAACGCCTGAAGTGGCCAAGGTACTAAGCCAAACAGATCACCACCAAGACATCTTTGCAGTAGCCAGCTTACCGCAAACTAAGTCATTGGACATTGACCAATTGTCAAAAGGATTACTGATTTTAGATCAAGTGCAAGATCCTGGAAACCTAGGTACCATAATCCGTACAGCGGATGCCTTTGGTTACCGTGATGTCTTACTAGGGGCTGGAACAGTGGACTTGTATAACGACAAGGTGCTTAGATCGATGCAAGGAAGTCATTTTGCCGTGAATACCTATGATGTCGATTTGATGGAAGTGATTCCTAAGCTGCAAGAATCAGGCTATTTTGTTACGACAACAGAATTAAACGACCAAGCACAAGCGAGCAACGCTTTTGACTTAAAAGCTAAAGGGAAATGGGCCTTGGTTATGGGGAATGAAGGGAATGGTGTAAGCAAGGTAACTAGTCAGTTAGCGGATATGGCTTTATATATCCCCATGTCTGGTTCAGCTGAATCCTTGAATGTAGCGGTTGCCGGTGCAATTGTGATGTATCAATTTCCTATCGATGACTAAATCATTTTCTTCTCAATCGTAAGACATGACAGTATTTACCACAACTCTTGCAATGTATTAAGTTAGCTTGTAGCAATCAGTAGAATGTAGTGAATTTTGTTGGAAAAGGGTGATGAATGTGACAGCGCAAGAACATTATTTTTGGGAAGACGATCAAGCGTATATGCAGATCATAGCTGACATTAAGGATCATCCCTTCGTTACGGACCTGGCTTATTTTAAGCAACACGTCCACGGGAATCGCTTGACCCATTCTTATCTAGTGTCTTATATGGCCTATAAAGTGGCTAAGACGCTAGGTTGGGATTACAAGGCCTGTGCACGTGCTGGTTTATTACATGATTTATTTTATTATAGACCAGGTGAAGTCACTTTTTCTAAAGGGACCCATCTTAGGAACCATCCTAAAATTGCCTTAATGAATGCTCGTGTAGTGACGGATTTATCACCTGTTGAAGAAGACATTATTTTAAAACATATGTGGCTCGCAACCCCACATTTTCCTCGCTACAAAGAGTCCTATGTGGTCACTTTCGTGGATAAATATATTGCAACTGAGGATTTTATAAAACCTAGTTTGGCCAACTTATCACAGAGACAAATGATGAAATCTTTTAGGAACTTCGTCGGTAAATTGGTTATTCCAGCGCTTGCTGGCACAAGTAGTAAAGATGTCTCATTAGAAGAAAAGGAAGAATTAGTAGAAACGCAAGAGGAGATTGATCAAGATGGAAATTACCATTAAACAAGCAGATTTACCGGTAATGTGTAGTAAGATGGAACATGCTTGCAAAGTGATTGGTAAAAAATGGAACAGCTTAATTATTGAAGTATTACTGGCAACACCACTAAGATTCGGTCAATTACGTGACTCAATCAACGGTATTTCTGACCGTGTGTTAATTGAACGCTTACGTGAGTTGACAGAAGAAGGTATCGTCCGCAAAGAAGAATCAGCATCAAACGGCCACAACATTACCGTTTATACATTGACTGAAAAAGGACAAGACTTACAAAAAATCTTTAACAACCTACACAATTGGGCAGACGAATGGGTAGACCCAGCAGAATAAGCCTTATTAATAGGTAAAATGTCTTACATTACAGGTGCAGAAAACGGCGAAGCAATATATTTTCTTTCGCTAAACGCCCTGAACAATATCTTACGTTCATGGCATTGCTAGGAAAGTGAATGCTGAAGGCATCTAAATTAACAAGTGTTATGTTTAGTATTTGATGGTTGGTTACTGAGGTTGACAAATCAAGTAAAATCGCTAAAATATAAAGAGAAATTACGTTAACAGAAGACAATTTTTAACAATATGTAGTCTAGAGAGTAAGTGGCGCTGGGAATCTTACCTACATAGTTAAAATATTTTCACTTCTTGAGTAGGCTTGCGGGAGAATAGCTGTGCTATTTGAAAGCAGGTCCGGTCGACCCGTTAAAACGATCAATGAGTGCTGGTATGGACTAACTATACCGGAATCAGGGTGGTACCACGGTCTTTCGTCCCTTTTTTTAGGGGACGGAGGACCTTTTTTTATTGGTCTTGATACTCACAGTTAGAAATACTCATACAAAGGATAAAAGTCAGGAGATGGAAAAATGCAAATTATTGATGATTTAAAAGCCATTGAAAGCCAAATCATAGATGAAATTGATGCAGCACAATCACTAGCTGATATTAAAGCTGTTCGTGTGAAATATTTAGGGAAAAAGGGTCCTATTACGGAAGCCCTACGCGGTATGCGTGATTTATCAGCAGAAGAGCGTCCAAAAGTTGGTGCTTACGCCAATGAATTGAAAGCAAAAGCCGATGGCAAATTAAGCGAAAAAGAAACCTTACTTTCTGCAGCAGCTTTAGAAGCCCAATTACAAGCGGAAGCGATTGACGTTACTTTACCTGGTGAAAAACCAGCAACTGGTACCAAACACGTTTTGACACAAGTCATGGAAGAAATTGAAGACTTGTTTATTTCTATGGGTTACGAGGTGGTTGAAGGGCCAGAAATTGAGTCTGACTTCTACAACTTCGAACGGATGAACTTACCAAAGGACCACCCAGCGCGTGACATGCAAGATACTTTCTACATCAACGACGAGGTCTTATTACGTACCCATACATCACCGGTACAAGCACGTGCAATGGATGCTCACGACTTTGAGGCGGGCCCATTAAAAATGATCTCACCTGGTAAAGTTTACCGCCGCGATGATGATGACGCGACGCATTCACACCAATTCCATCAAATTGAAGGTTTGGTTGTTGACCGTAATGTGTCACTAGCTGACTTAAAAGGGACTTTAGAATTGTTTGCCCGGCATATGTTTGGGGAAGAAACTGAAGTGCGTTTACGTCCGTCTTATTTCCCGTTCACTGAGCCATCTGTTGAAATTGATGTCACTTGTTTCAAGTGTGGTGGTGATGGCTGTAACATCTGTAAGCAATCTGGTTGGATTGAAATTCTAGGTGGTGGTATGGTTCACCCTTCAGTGCTTGAGATGGCTGGTATTGATTCTACTGAATACACTGGTTTTGCCTTTGGTTTAGGACCTGACCGTGTGGCTATGTTGAAATATGGTATTGATGACATTCGTCATTTTTACCAAAATGATTTACGATTCTTAAAACAATTTACGGAAGAGGGGTAGCAATAAATGAAAGTATCATATAATTGGTTAAATGAATTTATCGATCTTGCTGACTTGAATCCGCAAGATATTGGGGAACGTATGTCACGTACTGGTATTGAGGTTGACGGCGTGAATGCCTTAGGTACTGGCTTGAAGAAAATTGTTGTGGGCCACGTATTAACTTGCGAACCACATCCAGATTCTGACCATCTGTCAATTACGACTGTTGAAGTGGGCGAAGATGAGCCTTTCCAAATTGTCTGCGGCGCGCCAAATGTGGCTGCAGGTCAAAAGGTTATCGTTGCCTTACCAAACTCTCGTATTGCGGGTAATGTGAAAATTAAAAAAGGTAAAATGCGTGGTGTTGTTTCTCAAGGGATGATTTGTTCACTTGAGGAAATTGGTTTCTCAAACAGTGTCGTTCCTAAAGAATACGCTGACGGGATTATGGTCTTACCTGAAGAAGCACCAGCTGGTATGGATATTGTTGAATACCTTAAATTAGATGACCCGATCATTGAATTAGATATTACACCAAACCGTGCAGATGCCTTCTCTATGCGTGGTGTAGCTTGGGAATTAGCGGCTGTATACAACCGTCAACCAAACTTTGACTACACTGATATCACTAAGTATGACGGGAAAGATTTAGCAGGCGCGATTGACTTGAAAGTTGCAGACACTGAATTAGTGCCTGAGTACAATGCTTTCTTGGTGAAAAATGTCACTGTTGAACCATCACCGCTATGGCTACAATTACGCTTAATGGCAGCTGGCATCCGTCCCATTAATAACGTAGTGGACATCACTAACTATGTTTTACTAGCAAATGGCCAACCATTACATGCCTTTGACTATGATAAATTAGACCATAAGGTAATCGAAACGCGTCTAGCTAAAGAGGGCGAACGAATCGTCACGCTTGATGAAGTGGACCGTCCCTTACTAGATTCAGATATCGTCATAACCGACGGTGAAAAACCAATTGCACTAGCTGGTGTTATGGGTGGGTTAGATACTGAAATCGATGAAAATACCACAAATGTATTGATTGAAGCAGCCAACTTTGAACCAATCCATATTCGCAAAACTGCTCGTCGTAATGGCTTGCATTCTGAATCATCTATGCGTAACGAACGTGGTATTAACAAGGCAACAGTTGCTGAATCAGGTGCATTTGCAGCTGAAATGATTGCTGATTTAGCCAAAGGTGAAGTCGTTGAAGGTAGCGAACGCGTTTCTGCCATCGACTTAACCCCAGTTCAAGTCACCACTAGCCTAGCATACGTTAACAAACGTTTGGGGATGGACTTATCTTATGAAGACATCCAACAAATCTTCAAGCAATTACAATTTGAAGTAGCGGGTAACGGCGACGAATTCACTGTTTCTGTACCATCTCGTCGCTGGGATATCAGCATTCAAGCTGATTTAGTAGAAGAAATCGCCCGTATCTACGGTTATGACAAGATTCCTTCTCGCTTACCGGCTGTTAACGCACAAAATATGGGGCTTACTGACTGGCAAGCTTTCAAACGTCGTACCAATAACCAAATGTTGGCAGAAGGATTTAACCAAGTGATTGCTTACTCATTAATCGGGGACAATCAAACGGTATTGGAAATGGCGAACGCGAAACCAGTAGCACTTGACTTCCCAATGTCAGATGACCGTCGTTTCATGCGGACTAATCTTTTAAGTGCCTTACTTGAAATTGTTCAATACAATGTAGCCCGTAAAACTTCTGATGTCGCTATTTTTGAATCAGGCCGTGTTTTCAAATGGGCAGACGCTGACCTACCAGTGGATGAAACACATTTAGCCGCTGTTTGGACTGGTAACACGCAAGCGAAAACTTGGAGTCACCAAGCGAAAGCTGTTGATTTCTATGACATGAAGGGTGTAGTTGAAAGTATTTTAGATTCATTCAACCTTGATGTGGCAGTTGCATTTGAAGCAACGTCTGAGTTGGCAGATATGCATCCAGGCCGTACTGCCAAAATTTATGCAGTAGGTCAATCTGATGAACGTGTTGAATTAGGTTACATTGGGCAATTACACCCAAGTGTTGCTGACAAATATGACTTGAAAGATACCTTGGTATTTGAAATTTCATTAGACGAAATTTACGCCTTACCAAAAATAGATGTCAAACAATCAGCAATCCCTAAATTCCCAGGTTCTGACCGGGATATCGCTATCCTTGTGTCTGACCAAGTAACGAATGCGGATGTTATGAAAACTATTCAAAAGGCTTCTAAAGGAGGCATCTTAGTCGATATCGAAATCTTCGATGTTTATCAAGGTGAAAATATTGAAGACGGTAAGAAATCACTTGCTTACAGCTTGAAATACTTGAACCCACAAGCGACTTTAACGGATGAAGAAGTGTCGAATGATGTTGCTCGTATTACTGAAGCACTAACAAACGAATTATCAGCTGAAATCCGTTAATATTTAGCTGAGAACACTTTAATAAACTAGCACAAGCGCAATGATGTCCGGTTAACCTTTATCGTGGCTTCATTGCGTTTTTGTGGTTAAATAGAGGTATCCTATTCCTTTTTAAAAATGGCTATCGAAAATTAAGCTGTTTTTCCAGAAGAAAATAATTGTATTTAGAAAGTAGGAATCATTTTGCAATACTTTCAATATTTCGTCGCCGATCTTGGCACCACCAACCTAAAATTTGCCTTGATGGAAACCCCGTACCGGGTCTTAGACACTATAGAAGCACGCAATCACATTCAACAAAATAGCGATGGCAAGCATGAAAGTAATCCGCTAGTCGTTTTCCAACAATTCGTGGACTTACTTAAAGCAATGCAAGCCAAGTATCCCTGGGTCAACACTTTAATATTTTCAAGCCAAATGCATGCGTTGCTTGCAATGAATCAAGCAGGTCATATTCTGCAAAACACCATGACTTGGGCAGATTTGCGGGCCAAGCATGTGGGGCAGGAAATGCAGGCATCAGGTCAAGCGGCTGCTTTTTTCGCCCAATCAGGGACACCAATCCATGCCATGAATCCCTTTGTGAAATTAGCCTATCTAAACATGGCACGTCCCGAATTGTTCACCGACAAAACGGTACAATTTATGGACATCAAGGCTTATATTATCCGTCAGTTAACGGGAAACTTTGTGATTGACCGACCTACGGCATCTGCTATGGGGCTGATGGATTTAGTCCAAAATACTTGGTCCGAAGACTTACTAAAGGTGGTCGGCCTAACTGAAAACCAGTTGCCGGCATTAGTCGATTCAACAAAAGAATTGCCTGTAAAATCTGACTTTATCCAGTCCTTAGGCTTAGCTAACGATTTCCATATACTGGCAGGATCAACTGACGGCGCCTTGGCCAACCTATCTAATTTAGCCTATGCTAACCAGAAAGGACAGGGACTCAGTCCATTCGTTTTATCTTTTGGGACTTCAGCAGCTGTTCGGACCTTAACTGACCAATTAACCTTGCATAAAAGCGGTCGCATTTTCACCTATATCGTTGACGACCAGCCCCATTATGTCGTCGGTGGGCCAGTTAACAATGCCGGCAACGCATTGGATTGGTGCCATCAACACTTTGGCTTTAGGGCAAATGGGCAATCTTTTTCAGATATGTTAGCCACACTTTTGGCGCATGATTTATCAGCTAGCGGCCCTTACTTCTTGCCATTCTTAAACGGGGAAAGAGCCCCATATTGGAATGCCAACCTACAAGCTGAATTTAAAGGGATTCAAGGGCACACGAGCCAGTTAGACATGGCTAAAGCTGTCTTTGAAGGGGTCTTTTTTGAAATTCGGCAAGTGGTAGATATGGTCTTTGAGACCGCTGATTTAGATCAAAAAATGATTCAGGTAAACGGAAAAATATTTAAAAACCCTAAAATAGGGCAATGGATCGCAAATATTATGGGGATAACCTTGCAATATGTTTCAGATGACGACGCGAGCTTGGTTGGGGCCGGTGTACTTGTGGAAGGGCCTAGCTTAAGGCAAGACTTGTCATTTTCCACTATAGCGCCGGATGAAAAAATGGCTGAAAAATATAAAGAAAAATTTAGGCTATATCAAAAATACGCGGATTCTGCTGACCGTGAATCAAAAACATTTTTGTATTAAAATAGACAAATTTCTCGTTCAAAAATTAGACGAATAATTGACTGAGCGTCTGCTATTTAATGTCAGCACATCTTTGCAGTATTTGTTATGACAAATTTTTTGGAATCGTGTAAAATACAGAGAGTAAGCGTTTTAAATTTCTGAGGAGGAATGTTAAAAATGGATATGTTTGATAGCTTAAAGGCCAAGATCCAAGATAAAAATGTCCGTGTCGTTTTCCCGGAGGGGTACGATGAACGTATTCTAGGAGCTGTTGTGCGTTTGAAAGCTGAAAGAATTCTTGAACCAGTTTTATTAGGAAAACCAGAAGAATTGAAAACAATCGCCCATGATCGTGGCTTTGATATCGAAAACATTGAGGTTATTGATCCAAACAACTACGAGGCATTCGACGAAATGGTTGAAGCTTTTGTCGAACGCCGTAGAGGTAAGGCTACTGAAGAACAAGCACGTAAAATTTTACGCGACGAAAACTACTTCGGTACTATGTTGGTATACCAAGGTCTATGTGATGCCTTAGTATCAGGCGCCCGTCATTCTACAGGTGACACAGTTCGTCCAGCCTTACAAATTATTAAAACAAAACCAGGCGTTAAATCTACATCAGGTGCCTTCATCATGTTGCGTGGTCGCGACCAAGAGAAATACTTATTCTCTGACTGTGCGATTAACATCAACCCAGATGCAGAAGGTTTGGCTGAAATTGCCGTTGAATCTGCTAAAACAGCTGCGATGTTTGACATTGATCCAAAAGTTGCTTTATTGAGCTTCTCAACTAAAGGGTCAGCAAAATCTCCAGAGCAAGAGAAAGTTGCTGAAGCAACCCGTCTTGCGAAAGAAAAAGCACCACAATTTGAAATTGACGGTGAATTACAATTTGATGCAGCTTTTGTAGATGCAGTAGCAAAACAAAAAGCACCAGATTCTAACGTTGCTGGTAAAGCAACAGTATTCGTATTCCCAGAAATCCAATCAGGTAACATTGGCTACAAGATTGCACAACGTTTCGGTAACTTTGAAGCAATCGGCCCAATCTTACAAGGTATGGCGAAACCTATTTCAGACCTTTCACGTGGTTGTGTAGAAGAAGATGTTTACAAATTAGCTATCATCACAGCGAACCAAGCCATCTTAGAAGACTAAAGTAAATAAAACAATATTGAAAGAGGAATGGCTTTTTTTGCTGTTTCTCTTTTTGCATATGAAGAAGGAAATGGTTTTTACCTAATAGGTTAAAATGTTCCAATCTCTAGGGGGAGTTGTCTTATAATGGGGGTATGATGACTTAGGCATGGGGCAGTATTGTGGAATCAAGATACAAAAATCCATTGCTTGAAAAGGTGTGGTCGAATCATGCAAAGTCAACCTACGTGCACGGTGATGAGTTTGTTATGATATTTATGCGTAGAATCAGAGAATTAAAAACGGTAGGTAGTGTCAAAGAAATCAAAAATAGTTTGGGCGCTGTCATCTATTAAAAGGAAATAGAAAAGACCAATACGACATGGCTATTTTACATCCATTTAGGTTGATATTGGAAAAAGATGGTGCAAAGTGACATTTCCAGTAGAAAGGCGTAAGGCATTAATGGTTAACATGGATATGTCTCAAGGAGAATTTGCCAAAAGGATGGGTTTCAGTCAAAACATGTCTCAAATTTAATCAATAGAAAAGTGAGATTACCACCGAAACAGCTTTGAAAAATGAATAAAGAATGCTTGAATCTTGTAGTCTTTTTGATTTTTTAGTAAAGTAAGTGAAGATATTATAAGGGAGAGAAGGTGTCATATGACTTATACAATTGAATGGGCGAGTGAGGCTGATACAGATGCTTTTGCCCAAAAATTAGCCAACCAAGTGCAAGCAGGGGACATTATTTGCTTGGAAGGCAATTTAGGAGCGGGGAAAACCACTTTCACCAAATACTTTGCCAAGGCTTTAGGTATTGATCAAGCCATTAAAAGCCCGACTTACACGATTATTCGCGAATATGAAGACAACGACATCCCTTTATACCACATGGATGCGTATCGATTAGAAGAAACAGGCTCAGATAGTGTCGGTTTGGAAGATTATCTTAACGGCGATGGGGTGACCATTATCGAATGGCCTCAATTTGTAGCCGAGGATTTACCTAAAGATTATCTCTGGATAACCTTAACTGCAACTTCTGAAAACAGTCGTGAGGTAACCTTAACCTATGAAGGCCCGCGAGGACAAGCATTGTATGATGGGGTAGTGGCTGACCTCACTTAAGCTAACAGCCAATTTTACGAGTAGTCACATAGAAGGATTGAGACAATATGAAAAAAGAACAATTAGAAATTACTTTAGCAGACGCTATGCCTAAAGATGCAAAAGCCTTATTAGACTTCTACAAGGAAGTGGGTAACGAAACTGACTTCCTTTCATTCGGTGAAGAAGGCTTAGGAATTAACCAAGAACAAGAAACCCGCTATTTAAAATCTTTACAAGAAGTGTTGAATAATCGTGTGTTAATTGCACGATTAGGGGATGATATTATTGGTGTTGCAAGCATTGGGGCAGAACAACATGCTAAAGTGGCGCATATGGGTGAACTAGGCATTTCTATTCTACGTCGATTCTGGGGACTGGGTTTATCCCGTGTCATGATGGAAGATATGATTGACTGGGCAACAGAAAATGATATCTTACGTTACTTACGTTTAGAAGTATCTAAAGATAATATGCGGGCCATTGGCTTGTATGAAAAATTCGGTTTTGAAGAAATTGGTGTAACCCCTAAAGGGATTTATCATGACAATGCCTTCCATGATTTAGTCATGATGGGCTTAGCAGTCGAAAACCAAGACCAAGCATAAGTATATCGCATAGCAAAAAGGTCGAGACCATTTCAGTCTCGACCTTTTAAAATTCATATTACTTTAGAATGGCCATAGCGATCATTACAATTAATAGCATGACTTCAATTGTTACAAGGGACCAACGCCATTTATTGTCTTTTTCATTAAAGGCGAAAATCATGGCAATAATTGGAATAATGATAGATAGTGAGATGTTTGTCCAAGCTAAATCCGCTGCAGGACGGGCAATCTGCAAACCTGCGTAGATAAAGGTTAAAGCGAGCATCATTAAGGCATTTTGTCTGATTTTATTCATAGAGAGGTCCTTTCGTATTAAAGGTTGGGACAATTTGTCACTAATTAAAATAATACTATAACACGTTTTTAAGAGAATGTTAACGAATCTGCCACACAAACCCTTTAACCTAATGTAAAAATACGTTAAAATATGTTATTATGAATTAGATTTAACTAGCAGTTTATCAGCAATTTTTGCTGTTTTTTTATTATTGCTAAATATATTACCAGGAAGGGTAATTTACCATGTTTTTAAACGATTTGCGCAAAGCATTTCCCCAATCAACGATAAAATTCAACGAACCATTAAATAACTATACCTATACAAAAACGGGTGGACCAGCGGATGTTTTAATTTTCCCAGAGACCCCAGAAGAAATCCAAGCACTTATTCGTTTTGCCAATAAAGCCCACGAACCAATTTTAGTTCTTGGTAATTCGTCAAACGTAATCATTTCAGATGAAGGTGTGTCAGGAGTTGTCTTGATGCTGACTGAAATGGATTATATCCAAATTGACGGTACACACATTAAAGCTGGCGCTGGCTCTAAAATCATCGATGTGAGTCGTTCGGCAGGTGCTGAAGGCTTGACTGGTTTTGAATTCGCTTGTGGTATCCCAGGCTCCACTGGTGGCGCGGTATACATGAACGCAGGTGCTTATGGCGGCGAAATTTCTGAAGTCCTAGTTGAAGTGGACGTGGTCACAAAAGCCGGACGCATGTACACTTTGAAGAACGAAGACCTAAATCTTTCTTACCGACACTCTGACCTACAAGAAACAGGCGACATTGTGGTTGAAGCCCGTTTTAAATTGAAAAAGGGTGACCTAAAGTCAATCTTAGCTAAAATGGATGAGTTGACTTACCTTCGTGAATCCAAGCAACCGTTAGAGTATCCATCATGCGGATCTGTTTTCAAACGACCAGAAGGCCATTTTACAGGGAAACTGATCCAAGAAGCTAAATTACAAGGCTACACTATTGGTGGCGCACAAATTTCGAAAAAACATGCTGGTTTCATTATCAATGTGGGTGGTGCAACAGCAACTGACTATATCAATATGATCCACCACATTCAAGAAGTGATTTGGGACCTGAATAAGGTAGCCCTTGAACCAGAAGTGCGTATTTTAGGTAAGCGGTCTAAATACGATACAGTAGATGCGGATTTCGCCGACTAGGGATTCACCAGCTATTAGATAGAATTCATATAACCATTCGCATGTAAATATTATTGAAAGGGGCATGGATTTATGTCAAATCCTTGGATGCAATTTAAAAATATGTCGTTTACCTATGAGGGTGCAGGTAGACGGGCATTAAAAAATATCAATCTAACATTCTATCGCGGTGAAAAAGTGTTGATCATCGGGGCTAATGCCTCAGGTAAATCCACCCTAGTACGCGCCTTACGCGGAAAATTAGCGAGCGACGAATTTCAAGGAACTATTGAAGGGGAGATTATCAATTTCGACCTAGAAATGGAAACTATGGACGCAACAGCTATGGCTGATGCGGTCGACCATCACTTGGCGCAAACCCTTGAAGAAAACGGTAAGCGCAAGCGGTCAAGTGATTATATCCCTAATTTTTCGGAAGAATTAAAGCACCGTATCCTTGAACACCCAACCGAAGCAGATACTAGTATAGAGCGTCTTTCAGAAGGGCAAAGAGACATTCAAAATTTTGTCAATAACGTCAACTATGAGCAATCCGTCTTTATTTTTGATGAGCCTTTAGCGAACTTAGCACCCCGCGCTGGGCAAATTTTCATCGATTTAGTAGATGATATTCACCATAATACTGACGCGACGATTGTCATGGTTGATTACCGGATTGAAGAAGTTTTATACCGTCCAGTTGACCGCGTCATCGTCCTTTCCGAAGGTCGTGTTATTTTTGATGGGGATTCAGAGAAATTATTAAAACGGAATATTCTGAACAGTTTAGGTATTGGCGAGCCAGCCTATGTATCGGCGATTCGCTATACCGGCTATCCTTTAGAAAAGGTCCGTAACATATCAAATGTCAATTATATACATGGTCCAGACCTAAAACGAACCATTGAATCCTGGCTGATGACCGTACCAAATTTCGTCCAAAAACGTAGTGATGAATCCGTTCTGACCCTTGATAATGTATCCTACACTTATCCATGGCGGAACCGGCCCACCTTGCGCAATATTTCCACTCAAGTTTTCAAGGGTGACATGATTGCCATTGTCGGGAAAAATGGGTCGGGTAAGTCCACGCTGGGTCAAATGATGGACGGAAACATCCGCCCGGATTCGGGCACGATGACTTGGTTAGGTGAAGAAGTCACTGACGATAACCTATGTCAAATGAAGCAGGAAACAGTCTATATCCAACAAAATATCGATCAATCCATCCTGGATTTCACTGTGAAAGACTATCTGAATGGGATTGCCGCTAATTGTAATTACTCCGCGGAAGAAGCAGAAGAAGTCATTCGAGATTCCTTAAAACGAACGGGTTTGATTTATGCTGCTCAACTACGAATTGGCCAGTTATCCTTCGGCCAACAAAAACGAATTATGTTGTCGTCTGCCTTAATCAACAAGCCGTCACTATTAATTATTGACGAGCCTTCTGAAGGCCAAGACTACCATCATTATAATGAATTCATGCAGTACCTATATCAAATTAACCAAGAACAAGAAATTGCGATTATCATCAACACTCATAACACGGACCTAGTATTAGAATTTACTCGTCATGCTTGGGTATTATCTGAGGGCGAATTAATCGCGGATACCCAACCTATTCGAATCGCCACGGATTACCGTTTAATTCAGAGAGCCTTCTTACGGGAATCAAATTTATATATCTTTGCCCGTCAAATCGGCTTAATCGATCCTTACAATTTCATCAAAAAATTTATGGATTATCATAGAGAAGTTAACCGTTAGTTAGGTGTGACTTTAATCAAACATAAGGGAGGGTGTTTAATGGAAGAAACAGTGGACGCCAAGTCCGAACGAATCAAGCTATCAATCCCCATTATCGTGGCTTATCTACCAGTTGGTTTGGCTTGTGGTTTACTACTCGCTAATACCGGCTTAACCTGGTGGCAGGTCGTGCTGATGTCCAGTTTAGTATTTGGGGGCTCCGCACAATTTGTGGCAGCAGCTCTGATTGCGCAAAACGCTGGTGTAATGGAAGTATTTATTTCAGTACTATTATTAAGTTCCCGCCAAGCCTTGTATAGTGTATCTTTTGGCCCTTATTTAAAACAAGCGCCTGATTTTAAGGTCGCTTGGTTAGGCTACATGACAGCAGACGAATCTTACGCCATCAATATCTTAAAACTGCAGGATAACAATCCACAGAAACCATGGGCCATTAACGATGCCTTATTCGTCGCCACTGCAACATGGCTTTCCTGGATCCTATTTACTGCATCAGGTGCATTGTTTGGTACATTCATTCAAATTCCTGACGTCATTTCAAACTTTGTCATGGTTGCTATGTTTATCGGCATTCTTGTCCCGAATCTAAATAACCGCATGATGCTCAATACCATGTTATTTACCGGTGTGATTGCCGTCATCTTGATGACTATTTTCCAATCATCTTATGTAATTATTATGGCCACAGCCATCGCCTTAGCGGTCGTATTCTATTTCTTACAGCGTCAAGAAAATAAGCGTGTAGCATAGGAGGGGTTTCATGACATTATTCGTAGTAACACTCGGCTTACTGTGCACCGCCCTGCGCGTCGTACCTGCACTCGTTATGCGTAACAGCAAAGTTTCTCCAATGGTATACAAAACAATGGCTTATCTACCCGTTATTATTTTTACCGCAATGATTTACACCGACATATTTTTCTGGGAAAGCCACTTCAACCTTAACCTATTGGAGAACATCAAACTGATACCAGCACTCGTGTCCTTGTTCGTCGCCTACCGGTTTAAAGACATCATCAAAACCATCATTGCCGGCGTTGGCACCATCGCCATTTTATACATTTTCTTATAATTTTTTGAAAAAGGGTATAGCGATTCCAAGCTAGCCTCAGACCGTGACTCGAGGGCCATGGTCTTTTTTACTGTCGTCATTTGTTTAAAATCAACAATCCTTTGTTTAAAATTGTAGGGTGTGAAGGTGGCGCTTTTATTTTAAAGCGGTTACACTTTAAGTGGTCAATCATAAATGAAACAATTGGAGGCGGATGAAATGGGCTACAAAAATAAAAACACAGGCTACCGGGATGGACTACTTGAAAACCGGTCCATCATTCAGAAAAATAATTACGCTATCTTGACCCATGATGGTTTAGTTAATAACCTAGTACCAGGCTTTGAAAATACACGAATTTCCATTCTTGGGTCACCGCGAATGGGGGCAAGTTTTTCAGACTTTATCGCAGAATTTGAAGAAGGTGGGGCATTTGTCAATAGGATGAACGTCCCTTTGTTTTTGGGTTACCTGGTATAAATAGGTGGCAGTCCTAATAAAAATGTACACAAAAAAAGTGCCTTGCTACTGTTGCGCTGGCACTTTTAGGTAAATATTTAAGTTAAAGTGATATTTGTGTCACATTTTTATAAAGGGGCTCTCGCACCTCATAGTCGAGTTCAAAATGTCAGACCCGTGCCACTTCAGAAATAAGTTGTGTGATGTGCCATCACTACACTTCTTTCTTCCACTGTTACGAGTCTAAACGACATTTTTTACATCCTTCTCTTAATTCTGGCTTCTTGATGCGAAATACTCGATATTGATTCGGCGGAGTCTTGACCATTCGGCTGGTTTGCCGGTGATCATTAAGTCTGTGTCACGCAGTTCGTTCAGGTTTTGGCAGTCCAATACCATCATCAATAAGCGCAATTGTTCGTCGTAAGACTTGACCATTTCAATCGTAGCGTCTACGCCTTCACCAAGGACTGAATGCAGGAATTGACCTGACATACCGACGGCAGATGCGCCTAGGGCAAGTGCCTTCATCATTTGCATCGGGTCTTTAATCCCACCAGAAGCGACGATGGCCGTCTGGCTCATCAAAGGCTGTGCTTCTAATAATGAAATGACGGTTGATTGACCCCAGTCAGCCATGTAGGCGAATTCTTGGTGTTCACGGCGGGCGTTTTCGATTTTGGCGAAATTCGTCCCACCTGTACCTGAGACATCGATGGTATTGACGCCTAAACTTTGTAGGTGGTGCATGGTTTGGTATGACATACCAAAGCCAACTTCCTTGACCATAACAGGTCGGTCTAAGTTTTCAACGATAGCGACGATATTATCTTCTAGTTTTCTGAAATCACGGTCGCCTTCAGGCATGACAATTTCTTGAGCCGTATTCAAATGAATTTGTAGGGCATCAGCGTCTAATAAATCGACTGCTCTTTTGGCATCCTCTAAGGTCTTATCAGCGCCGACATTGGCCATCAAGAAACCATTAGGATTCACGTCACGAATAATGGTAAAAGAATCTGCTACAGAAGGGTCTTTTAAAGCTGCAGAAACGGATCCTGAAGCCATTGGTAAATGACATTCACGAGCCACTTCAGCGAACATACCATTGATTTTTTTGGTCCATTCAGATCCACCAGTCATGGCATTAATATAGAAAGGGCGGTCAAACTGTTGCTTAAACAAAGTGGTCGACAAGTCGATATTATTGAATTCTTGGTGGGACAGGGATGGGTGGACAAAGCGGACAGATTCAAAATCAGTTGGCGCTGTTTGGTATTGCATTTCAGCATTATGCACGTGGGCATCTTTACGGTTCATACTATCTCTCCTGTTCATTTCTTTGCCAGAAAGCGAAGGGGAGAACGACTAGGTCATTTTCTCGCCATAAGCCTTGGATGGCTTCGGCCTCATCAGCTTGACTAGAAATCGCGTAAGCACAGTCTCCAGCCCCCGCCCCAGAAATTTTGGCGACGGTTTTTTCTGATGTGACTAACTTCAATGCTTTCTTAAAGGACTTGGTCAAATAAGGCTTATTCAGTGTTTGGGTATAGGTTAAAATACTGTCGAAATTTTCTTTGATGGCAGATTTGAATAAAGACCATTCATTCATTTGGATAGCTGCCTTAGCCATTAAAACTTGCCGTTTGGCCAATTGTTTAAAACTAGCCATGATTTCTTCTAGTTCTCGTTCAGAAATATGGTGAGCCACCATTTTTAACAGATCTTCAGTAGACGCTTTTTCTTTCGACCAAACTAAGGACAAAGTCCAGTCTGGGTGAATCGGCAATTGTTCAATCATCAATTCCGGCCAAAATTCTTCGATTAAGGCATGAATTTCTTGTCCAGTTGACTTGGCTTGTTGGTCAAACCATGCCCGGTCAAAGTTTTGGTAGTAGATGACACCAGTTTGGGCGCTAGCTGCAACATCACCAAGTGACCCTACCATACCCAATTGTGCTTGAGCGATGGCAACTAATTTAAAGACTCGGTAGACCCACTGTGATTCCGTAATGTCTTGGTCTAATTTATAGAATTTCAACAAGGCTGAAACAACAGCCACTGAGATGGCACCAGATGATCCTAAACCATATTTAGTCCCGTCAGCCGCGTCTAAATCAGACTGAATTGTCAAATCAAAGTAATCTGGTGTCGCTGCGGATTTCATGCCGACTGCTTCCGCATATGCTGTCACAGTTTGCAAGGCTTGCCAAATTAGTGGGAATTCGCCAGCTGCTTGGTCGTTAGAAACGACTTGTCCATTGACGTCGTAGGTCCAGGCAATTGGATGGTCAGCCTGGTTGGTGATTAAGTAGCCATTTTGCCCAGAATTTACCTCTAAAGTGAGATGTAAGAAGGCGTCAACAGTCGTTAATAAGGCAGCTTGGCCAGAACTCACCACTGCATATTCGCCCGCAAGGAATAATTTCCCCGGCACGGCCACCTTGACGGCGTCTGTTTCGTTATTCGTATGGATTATCGTGCTCTCATTATAAGATTGCGCCATCATCATACTCCCATCTATCTAAGGGTTTAATCCCCGGTCCAGCAGTTGTTTGGATAAAGTTCATATCTTTAAACCGTTCTGCAAAAAAGGCTTCCACCTCGTCCATCTGGCTCGCTTTACATAAAACTTTCACGTTTGGCCCAGCGTCAATTGTATAGTAAGCCAAAACGCCAGTCGCGCGTAAATCCTGAACTGCTTGAATGGCTTTAATGGTTTCAGGTTCAAAATAGGTGAATGACGGATCAGAAGCCATAGTTGTTGCATGCATCCGCATGGCATTGGCTTCAGCGATTTCACCCATCAATTGGAAATCGTGCTTGGCAATGGCTGCTTTAATCCGTTCTAAATCAATCATGTTTTGACGGACCCATTCAGGGTAGAAAGGCGAAGTTCGCAAGGTATGGGCCATCCCGTCACGAGAAGAAACCCGTTTCTCAGCGGTATTAATGGCCATAATGACCATGCCAACATCCCAGGTGGCGTCGTCAATTTCAACTGCCATAGAGTTTTCATTGCTGGTCCCTTTTTGCCATTCAACAAAGCCACCGAAAATGGACCGGGTTGCTGATCCAGATCCTCGTCGTGCAAATGTCGATAGAGCCTGGTCAGAAATTTGATTTTCTAAATTCAAAGCCTGTCTAGTAGCCGCCGCTAAGGCCGAAAATGCCGATGAAGAAGAAGCCAGGCCTGCCGCAGTGGGCACATGATTGACACTTTCTACTTTAGCTCGCAAGTCTACGCCAGCTTCCGCCCTAAACATATCTAAAAACTTGCTAATTTTCGCCGTATCTGCTTCATTGCCTAAGTGACTGTTTAAATAAAAAACATCCGCATCCAATTCATTTGAAAAAGTTACGCGCGTGTCTGTATACAAAGCGTCTAAAGTGAGCGACAAACTAGATGTAGTGGGGATAAACAGGTCCTTATTCGCCTTACCCCAATATTTAATTAATGCAATATTGGTGTGCGCCCGGTAAGCGCCTTGAAAAACTGACATCTCGATTCTCCCTCAAAAAATTTTCTTTCCTTCATTATAACCGATTTCCAATGATTTCGCCCACTATTCGCTGACATTCTCATCGATTGATGAAGACTTGAAGGGCACTACCCAGCTCGCCACTGCCATATTTTCCGTTTTTAAAGCTTTAGCCAAAAGGACAGCCTTGTCTTTGCTGTCACACAAGGCGAAATAGCAACCGCCACGGCCACCACCAGTTAGCTTGGCTGCGCCGGCCCCATTCGCTTCCGCAAAAGTGACGCCTGCCTCAAGTTCAGGGCTGGATACCTGTAAAGCCCGCAAGTGCTTGTGAGCATCCTTAAATGTGCGACAAATAGCCGTAAACCATTGGTCATTGCCCATTTTGTCAGGATCTAATTCAACTAAATCAATAAATTGATTTGCCGCCTCACCAAGCTGACGTAAATTACTTTCAACCGCTTGACGACGGGTAATAAAAGCTGAATTTAAACCAGCTGCCACGTCAGATACCGCATTTTTAGTGTTGCCGTGAATACCAGTATCTGCAACCACCAACCAATAAGGGGTTTCGAAATGTACGATAGTCATTGGTTGATTTTTTTGATAAATCAAAGGGACGCCAAGGCCGGCCACACGTGCATCCAAACCAGACGGATTGCCGTGACTAATTTTTTCAGATAAGTCTACGTATTTTAATAGTTGGTCTTCTGTAAGGGGGAGGTCATAGTAATTGTAGAAAGCGCGGACCAAAGCTGTTGCCATGGCTGCTGAAGAACCCATACCACGCTCAGCGGGTATAGATGAGTGGATATCAATCAGCCAGTGACTCTGGTTTTGGGTCATTAAATTCGCCCGCAATTGGTCATAAACAGCTAGCAAGTTCTGCAAATCAGATGGTGCTTGGTGGAGTGGCCCTTCATATAAGTCACTTACCAAATAAGCATTGGTTTGAATCTGTTCAATGGTGACTGTCATTTCTACCGCATGAAAGGGTAGGGCTACAGATGGATACCCATGAACCACGGCATGTTCACCAATAATAATGATTTTCCCGTTGGCTTTACCAGTCGCTTTTTTCATACTTTCACTCCTATTCTGTTCTATTATATACAATATTTACAGCTACCAACACCTTTGAAAACGAATTAAATATAAACTTAGCAAATTATTAAAAATTGTACAGGTAGATTCCGAACAATATTTTATTATCCTTGATAAATTCCTAGTAATCACAAATATTAAATGCTAGAATAAAGATGAAATTCGAAAAAGGAAGTGAAAACATGAGTGTCCAACAATCAATGCAAGATATTGAAAAAATCATTGTACTTGATTACGGTAGTCAATATAACCAATTGATTACCCGTCGTATTCGTGAGTTAGGCGTTTATTCAGAACTATTATCACATAAACTAACAGCTGACGAAATCATGGCGAAAGGTAATGTTAAAGGAATCATCCTATCTGGTGGTCCAATGTCAGTGTATGCAGACGGTGCTTTTTCAATCGATGAAGCCGTATTTGATTTAGGTATCCCAGTTTTAGGGATTTGTTATGGTATGCAATTAATGACATTTAAAAACGGTGGTGTAGTCGCTCGCTCTGATAAACGTGAATATGGTCAACAACCATTATTCATTGACAAGACAGATTCAGCCATTTTTAAAGGGTTAGAGGCAGAAGAATTGGTTTTAATGAGCCATTCTGACCGTATCGAACAAATTCCAGCAGGATTTGAAGTCACTGCTCGCGGTGAACACAGTCCAGTAGCAGCCTTTGAAAACACAGAAAAACAATTCTACGGTTTCCAATTCCACCCAGAAGTACGCGCATCAGTTCACGGTAACGACATGTTACGTAACTTTGTATTTGATATTTGTGGTGCACAAGGATCATGGTCGATGGAGAAATTTATCGATATTAAAGTCCAAGAAATCCGCGAATTAGTCGGTGAAGGTAAAGTTTTACTAGGCCTTTCTGGTGGGGTAGACTCTTCTGTTGTTGGTGTATTGTTACAAAAAGCCATTGGTGACCAATTAACTTGTATCTTCGTAGACCACGGTTTATTACGTAAAAACGAAGCAGAAGAAGTAATGGAAACACTAGGTGGTAAATTTGGTTTAAACATCATCAAAGTAGATGCTGAAGACCGCTTCCTAAGCAAATTAGCAGGCGTATCTGACCCAGAACGTAAACGTAAAATTATCGGTAACGAATTTGTTTACGTATTTGACGACGAAGCGCAAAAAATTAAAGACGTTGATTACTTAGCGCAAGGTACTTTATACACTGACGTTATTGAGTCAGGTACAGATACAGCGCAAACCATCAAGTCTCACCATAACGTTGGTGGCCTACCAGAAGACATGACCTTCTCATTAATCGAACCTTTAAATACCTTATTTAAAGATGAAGTACGTGCAGTAGGGACAGAACTTGGTATGCCAGATAAGATCGTTTGGCGCCAACCATTCCCAGGACCAGGTTTAGCTATCCGTATTATCGGTGAAGTAACCCCTGAAAAACTAGAAGTCGTTCGTGAATCTGACTTTATCCTACGTGATGAAATCAGAAAACACGGTCTAGAAGGCGACATCTGGCAATACTTTACAGTCCTACCTGGTTTCAAATCAGTAGGGGTAATGGGTGACGAGCGTACTTACGAATACACAATTGGTATCCGTGCCGTAACTTCAATCGACGGTATGACATCTGAATGGGCACGCATCCCTTACGACGTATTAGATACCATTTCTAAACGTATTGTAAATGAATGTGCACACATCAACCGCGTAGTCTTAGACATTACGAGCAAGCCACCTGCAACAATCGAATGGGAATAAAAATAAAAGACCTCACAAGCATTGATTTAACAGTGTTTGTAAGGTCTTGTTTTTATGTATTGGGCTTATTTTGGGCTTTAAAAAATTTCCTGATCAAAAAAAGGAACGTCTTAAGTAATGACGCCAAAGTTACGGTATCAACGAACTTTGGGCTTTTTTACCTATTTGAAGTTGCTTTTATGTAGTTAAATTTTATGTATGTAAAATGACTTAATGGTTGTCATCTTTTCTGTTTTTGCAAACTATTATTGGTGATTTCAGTTAAGGCAGTTTTTCTCTTTTTACCAATCACTAGGGGAACATATTCGTTTAATACTTCTGCGTAATCCAAGCCGAATGCGGATGCAGTAGTTTGGACGTGTTCTTTAATAAAGAGTTTCAGCTGCATAATTTGACGTTCAATTTGGGTAAGCTCTGTTGTATGTGAAAGCTTTTCGTTAATGATGACAAATTAGAAATCGCCAACTTCTCTACCAGGTGTAATGGTATATTTCTGTGGTTGTTTAGGTAAACGACCACTTTCCATCAGATCATGAATAATTTGACGGATGTACACATTAATTTCTTGAGTCACTTTGAAACCAAGATGGAGTTTGACCTTCACAATATAATCAGTCCCCATCATATCCACTTCATAAGCTTTAGTATAGGGTTCGTCTGTTACTACAACATTCACGAACCAGTAGACTTTGGCCTTTTTCGGACGTTTATCAAGGATAGAATAAATGTATTGCTACCCAATAATGGAATTGTTCATATGTGATACGAGAAAGACAACATTAGTCTGGTCTAAACTTAAGAAAGTATCACTGCGCGATTCACAGATTTGATCGAGATAATCGTTAAGGTCAATCGAATCTTCCGTCTTCGCTTCAATTTGGTTGCCCCATTGCCAGATCACCATAATGAATAGGATCACCGTGGCAATAATGACCGCTACATAACCACCATGGAAGAACTTGGTGATACTAGAAATAAAGAAAATACCTTCAATCATGGCAAAGAATAGCGTTAGGGTGTGGGCGACAATTTTGGGTTGGCCAATCTGTACTAGGTAAGCATGTAGTAAGATTGTAGTCATCAACATGGTATTAGTAATGGATAATCCGTAGGCCGCTTCCATACGCGCCGACGTTCTAAAGGCGATTACTACGCATGATGTAACAAGCCATAGCAGAACGTTGATTGTTGGAATGTACATTTGTCCGACTGAAGAACCAGGATATAAGATTTTTAGTCTCGGCAATAACCTTAGTTTGATTGCTTCTGATACCATTGAGAAAGACCCAGAAATCAGCGCTTGGGAGGCAATGACTGCGGCAACTGTTGCGAATAGGACCCCAAATACTAGCCAGCTTTCTGGAAGCATTACGAAAAATGGGTTTAAATCCTCAACTTCTTGGTAGTTGGGATTATTTCCTACCTTCAACAACCAAGCAGCTTGTCCCAAGTAATTCAATGTTAAACAGATTTTGATATAGGGCCAACTTGCACGGATGTTGGCTAAACCAGCATGACCTAAATCAGAATACAAGGCTTTTGCCCCCGTAGTGGCTAAGAAGACACTACCTAGAATGAAAATACCGGCCTTATTTTCTGGGCTAAATAGGACTTTCAAAGCATAGTAGGGGTTTAAAGCACGAATAACAGTCCAAGCGCCTACAAAATTTAATAATCCAGCGATTCCTAAAAAAGGTAAACCAAGCAAACATAATTGGTCCAAATGCACGGCCCACAAAGTATGTACCAAATCGTTGAATTGCGAACAGTACGAAGATAATGGCCAAGGTAATCCCAATCACAATATTTTGGTTCTCGCCAAAACGACTTTAGAATTCTGGTACTCCGCGCAAACCTTCAACGGCTGTTGTTACTGTAACTGCAGGGGTCAAAACACCGTCAGCTAGCAGCGTAGCGCCACCAATCATTGCGGGTGTGATCAAATAGGACGCCTTTTTCCGGACTAGGGTATATAAGGCGAAAATACGACCTTCACCGCGGTTATCAGCTTTTAGGGCAATCACGACATACTTAATCGAGGTTAAGAGGGTAATTGTCCAAAAAACCAAGGAAACAGACCCGATAATAAAATCAGTACTGATATTCGCCAAGCCACCATTTCTAGCCACAATAGCCCTCATAACATAGAGTGGGCTAGTAGCAATATCACCATAAACAACCTCCATTGCGATTGATAAACCAGCGAAGGAAAGTTTTTGATGTAAAGCATTTTTACTTTTCATTGTAATCTCCATTAATATTCAAAATTTAGGTTATTTTTTTTTAAAATATTATCAAATTATTGACTTTTGTAAATAAAAGTCCATAGATTTTGGCGAATTTTCTTATGTAGGAAATTTGATCTTCTACAGGGCTAGAGGGTATGGCTTAATAATGTATTTGATATTCGTTTTCAAATTCATTTGGAAGACTGTCTAAAATGGATTGGACATTAAAGTGAGAGAGTGGATAAGTAATGATTTAATATGTTTGCTAGCAAGAATACCTTGTAAATAAAAACACCACTTATCTATTAAGAGTAAGAGGTGTTTTGAGAAATTGGGCCCCCAAATGGGTCAATTCCCTATTGTTAATATGCAAAATTTCACTGTTCTTATTATAGAGAATGGCAGTTGAAAGTAGGTATGAATGAAATACCTTTTTCTTTAAAGCTGTTCTTTACGTTCTAAATTTAAAGCAGTTTCTAATCCTCTTTTATCCAATATTTCGATAATATTTGGTATCGGTTGAGAAACAAGCATGTCTTTGGTTAATTTTGATAAGCAACGGCTGAAGGTTTCTGGGGACATGCCTAGATAGGAGGCTGTCGCTTTTTTTGTGGTAGCTAATTTCACGTGTAGATTCTGCTGCTTGTCGCTCATATCCAATAAATATTGAATTAATCTCGCTTTGGTAGAGGTTGTCGTGATTCCCGTGGTTTGTTGTTCGGCATCATCCAGTCGGCGGGCCATTTCCCCTAATAATTCGATAGCGATTTTCGGGTGCGATAGCAAGACTTGCTCGAAATCATCACGTTGGATGGCGCATAATTTACTGACTTCGGTGGCTTCGATATAGTAGTCATAATGGCGCTCATCGAATAAGGACATCTCACCCACAAAGTCACCTTGCTGCAGTATTCGGATGAGTTGTTCTTTTCCAGAAGCAGATAGCCGATAGACCTTCAGTTGACCTTCTTGAATTAAATATAAGGACCCTAATTTTTCACCAGCCGAATAAATCAGCTTTCCAGCAGCAACTTTTTTCTCCGTGATATAAGCTTGAATCGACTGAATATCCGCCACAATCAACCCCTGAAATAAGGGCATGGTACTGATGCAGTGATGATATTTTGTGAAATCTATTGCCTCTGTCATACGCACCAATCCTTTCAGGTATATTATATCACAGCAAAACGCCTACTATCCTTGCAATCCTAGTGAACGTCTCGTGTTTAAGATTTTAGTGAACGGGAAAAGGGCCTACTTTTCTTTGCTGGCGTCATAGTTGACTGCGCGAACAGTCACTTCAATAGCATCGCTGACAGCCTTAGAATACGGGCATACCTTGTGAGCTTCATTCGCTAACTTTTGTACTTCTAGGGTGTCAAGATCGCGGATAGCCACAGTAATTTCAACGGCTAATTGGAAGTCAATAGCATCAGGTTTCTTATACAAACGGACAATATTGGTGACTTGAGAATCTTCGCGAACCTTGTGTTGGGCTTTAACGATTTCTAAAGCACCATGGAAACAAGCACTATAACCTAAAGCAAACAATTGCTCAGGATTTTGGCCTGTACCAGAACCACCCATTTCCTTAGGTGTTGTAATTTTCACCTCGTAAGATCCATCATCTAAATAAGAGACCCCATCACGACCACCAGTATTAGTAGCTTGTGTTTCGTAAATTTCTTGATAATCAGACATATTGAACACTCCTTATCTTTTGATATTGTAAGTATAATCGCTAGAGAAGGAAACTACCTTGACCTAGGTCAAGACAACAATAATTTTTGGAGTTTTTATGATTGTGATTAATCATAGATCTAGAAAATTTAAGTCAAAAAGGGTGTATCATCTTTGACCTAAATCTTCCAATGCAAGGGCCACTGTCCCTTGATATAATAGCATGCAAGCAGGGCTTGCTTGGAAGGTGCTAATATATAACCTAAGCTAAGGTTACATCGATGAGAGGACTGAAGAGATGAAATTCAATGAAAAAATCAAAGAGATTCGACACAATCTTGGTTTGACCCAGGACCAGTTTGCCGGTCAATTAAATGTGACAAGGCAGGCGGTTTCCAATTGGGAAAATGATCGTAATCTACCAGATTTAGAAATGATTAGCAAAATTGCTGAGATTTTTCACCTTTCTCTTGATGAATTAATCTTAGGGAAAGTAGTATGCAAAATGAAATCACAGAAAAATTAATTAAAGATGGTAGTGAAACCAGAAAGGCTAAGTTGAATTTGAGCTCGACCATTATTGGGACTGTTCTACTATTAATAGGTCTAGGCTGTTTCTTCATTAAAATGAACTCAGTAGGGTATATCGAGCAAGCGGGCATTTTACATGAAAACTTTTTCTTATTACCAATAGGTTTTCTTTTCTTGTTTGCAGGAGGCATTGTATTCCTAGTGACAGGGTTGAAATACCTGAAGGACAGATTTTTAAAATAAAATTTTGTGAAAATAAATGAAATTTAAAAGCAGAAAGTCGTTCTGTGACCACTTTCTGCTTTCTATTATTGCTATTTTGCATCCCATTGTTTTAGAAGGAGCTGTTTATTATTTGTTAGTTATTTATAATTTTCAAGTGATAGATTATGTACAATTCAGTAAACGATCTCATGAAATTATATCTCACAGGAAGTAAGTTGAAGGAGGGTATTATTTTTTTAATTATTTCATATGGCGGGTCTGCGAAAGCACTAGTCTATGAGGCGATTGAAGCGTCAGATGAAGGGGACTTTGAAAAGGCACAATCCTTACTAGAAGAGGCGAACGCGTCATTTAAGGTGGCGGCATAATACGCAGACCCAATTGTTAACGGCTAATGTGAATGGCGACAATTAGGGCTATCTATTTATCTAGAAAAAGCCAGTTTTGGAGAGCTAAGAAGGTATTTAGAATTAGCGGTTGCAAACGGATTTCAACGAATATTTTCTTGTCTGTTGTCAGCAGAAGAAGATAAAACTTCTATATCCTTGATGAAATCAAACCTTGGCAGAAATTTAGATTGCAAGAGGTAGCGTAAACAGAATAGTAAGCAAAGATCCCTGGGTCCATGTCCAGGGATCTTTTATTTCTTCTAGGTCATTTTTTCTATAGGTCTTTATAGTAGATTAAGTCAATTTGTTCATCGTCAGCCATGAAGAAAGAATGTTGGCTTATGTGACGGAAGCCCATTTTGCCATAGAAATTTAGGGCACGTTGGTTATGTTCCCAAACGCCAAGCCACATACCGGTTACACCAAGGTCTCGGGCGATTTCTTCTGCAGTTTGAATGAGTTTAGTTCCGTAACCATGACGTAGAAAGGCTGTCCGCACATAAATCCGTTCAACCTCAAGTAAGTTGTCACCTATGTATTCAGTCTGGGCATCGCCAACATTCAGTTTCAGGTAGCCGACAGTTTCAGTATTCTCCTTCAAAAAGAAGAACTGGCTGTTAGTTTCAGCTAGTTCAGCCGTGAGTTTCTCCCTGTTATAGGCATCCTCCAAGTAAATCCGCATATTTTCATCTGAGTTAAATTCTCCAAAAGTATCCGTATAGGTTTCGATAGAGACAGCTCTTAGCTCATCCACATCGGCCACACTACATTGATGTAATTGTGTCATAAATGACCATCCTCCTTACAAAATGAATTCCCTATATCATAACCTAAAAGTATAGAAAACTTAAATCATATATATATAGAACGAAATGGAAAATAGGGATTAACTGAGAATAGCTATGAATATTCTAATCGAAGTATCCATAATAAACGAATATGGGACGTTAATACCGGGAAATTGTAAATAATTCACTTAATATTTACAAAAAACACATCTAATTTTAGGGATCAGCAAACTTTGAATCCAGCTACGGGCTTGATGTGACAGGAATTTATTCGTTTTTTTATCTCAGATAAAGTCAATTAAGTGTAAATAATTCGAATTAAAGACTTTACTGATTATTTTCAAAACCAATACTGAAACTTGATTGGAAGTTAATATTGGTAGTTTAAGATAAATAGCAGAGTTAAAAATTTAAGATCAATTTTTCGGGAGGAAATAAGGACAATGAAATTTAACAAGAAAGTTATGCGCTTTGGTGTGGGGTTATTATCAGCTGCATTATTAGCTGCATGTGGAAATGGTAGTGCAAGTTCTGAATCATCTAACTCATCTACTGGTGCTGCAGAAGGCGAAACTGAATTAGTATTCTGGCATGGTATGGGTGGATCTACTGGTGAAGCACTACAAAAAATCGTTGACCAATACAATGAGTCACAAGACGAAGTTTTCGTAAATGCGCAATACCAAGGAACTTATGATGAAACATTAACAAAATTACGTTCATCTGCTTCTGGTTCTGATGTTGGGGCCGACTTAGTTCAAGTATTTGAACAAGGGATGACATTCATGATCGACTCAGGTTTAACAGTTCCTGTTCAAGATTACGTTGACGAATCTGGATTTGAATTAGGTGACCTAGAAGAAAACTTATTAGCTTACTATACGAAAGATGATACTTTATATTCTATGCCATTCAACTCATCTACACCATTAATGTACTACAATGCAGACCTATTTGAGCAAGCTGGTATCGAAGAAGTACCAACTACATTTGAAGAAATTATTGAAATTTCACCACAATTGACTGAAGCAGGCGTTGAAATGCCAATGTCATTAACTATCTATGGTTGGTACATCGAGCAATTCATTAACAAAACTCAAGAAGATATGTACAACAATGGTAACGGACGTGAAGCTGCACCAACAGAAGTTGTGTTTGACCAAAATGGTAGCATGTTACGTGCCTTAGAAACTTGGAAAAAAGCACAAGACGAAGGTGTTGCACCTAACGTAGGACGCACAGGTGGACAAGCTGAATTTGTTTCAGGTCAATCAGCAATCACTTTAGCTTCAACAGCAACTTTACGTCAAATCTTAACAGAAGTTGACGGCCGATTCGAAGTGGGGACGGCATACTTCCCAGCACTATCTGCGGAAGATGAAGGTGGGGTTTCAATTGGTGGTGCGTCACTATGGATGATCGAATCTGAAGATGACGCAAAGAAAGACGCTACTTGGGACTTCATGGAATACCTAGTAACACCAGAAGTTCAAGCGCAATGGAATGCAGACACAGGGTACTTCCCAGTTAACAAGAATGCCCATGATGAACAAGTATTCAAAGATAACTTAGCAGAATTCCCTCAATTCAAAACAGCGATTGAACAATTACATGATGCAACACCTGAAGATCAAGGTGCTTTATCTGGTGTAAACCAAGAAGCACGTATGTACTTCGAAGCAGAATTAGAGCGTCTATTAAATGATGAAATCACTGCTGAAGAGGCAGTTCAAAATATGGCTGATCAAACAAACGCAGCACTTGAGAACTACAATGCGACTAATCAATAAGATTTAGACCTTGTACAGCCGGAATCTTTTTCCGGCTGTTTTAAATTTTGAAAGGAGCACAATTATGGAACGTACAGATGAAATTGTAATCATTAAAGCGAAGAAGACCTTGGGTGAACGAATCCAACCTTATATGTACCTGTTACCAGCTTTGTTAGTTTTAACAGTGTTTATGTTTTGGCCTTTTATCCAAACGATTTTCCGTTCGCTATATCTAACAGATTCTTTCGGCCAAATGTCCCAGTTTCTTGGATTGAGAAACTATGCTGAATTATTTGCCAGTAAATCATTCTGGCACTCAATGATGGTATCATTCCAGTTTGTTTTGATTGTTGTACTTTTTGGTGTGACTGTTGGATTAATAGCGGCTATGCTATGTCAACAGTCATTTCCTGGGATTAGATTTTTCTCTACCTCTTATGCGATGCCGATGGCTATTGCATCTGCAGGCATGGCTATGATTTTTCAAGTCATGTTAAACCCGACAGTTGGGATTGTAAACAAGTTAATTGGCACTAATCAGAACCTTTTAACGCATCCAACATGGTCTTTGCTAGTTGTAGGGATTTTAACTGGCTGGTTAAATTCTGGGATGAACTTTTTATATTTTTCTTCTGGATTAGCGAGTATTGAAGATGCTTTATATGAAAGTGCCTCAATCGATGGGGCCAACAGTTTTCAAAAATTTATCAATATTACCATTCCTTCATTAGGCCCAACTTTCTTCTTTGTTATTGTAACCAACGTGATTAACGCCTTTCAAGGTTTCGGTCAAATCAATATCTTGACTAAAGGTGGTCCAGGTGAAGCAACCAACGTAATCGTTTACGATATTTACAAGAATGCCTTTATGAATTATCGGTATGGCTTTGCTTCAGCAGAATCAGTTGTTTTATTCGTCATCATTATGATATTAACCATTATCATGTTCATCATTCGAGGAAGGAGTAATAAATAATGGCCAGCACGCATGCAATTTCAACAACAGTTACTAACCGTAATAAACAAGATCAAAATTATTTGATGCAGCAAAGCGTTCAACGAGTAGGGGTAATTGTCCTTAACGTTATCATGTGGCTTTTTATGATGTTTCCTTTAATTTATGCCGTCTTAATGGCCTTGAAACCATCAGCTGAATTATATGACCCAAATTCAATGCTATTCCCGCAAAACCCAACGTTAACAAACTTCATTCAAGTTTTTGATATTGCCCCTTTAGGTCGGTATATTATTAACTCAATTATTGTAGCAACATCTGTTACTTTATTACAGATTCTGACATCTTTATTAGCCGGTTTTGCTTTCAGATTTGTAAACTTTAAGGGCAGTAAATTAGTGTATGCCTTAATCCTTTCTACCATGATGGTACCAGGTGAAGCGGTGATTATCTCTCAATTCTTGATGGTATCTGGGTGGGGCTTAAATGATTCAATTATTGTGTTGATCCTGCCATTTATGGCTTCAGCATTTAACATCTTTTTATGTACACAAGCGCTACAAAACTTCCCTTATGAAATTTATGAAGCAGCTAAAATGGACGGTTGCAAAGATTTACGATTTGTATTTGAAATTATGTTTCCATTACTGAGACCAACGCTTGGTTCAATGGCCGTTCAGTCATTCCTTGCAGGTTGGAACATGTACATGTGGCCGTTACTAGTAACTAATAATGATAATGCGCGAACTGTTCAAATCGGGATTTCAATGTTGAATAGTGTCGACTCGCAATCATTAGTTTTAATGGTAGCAGGTGTTATTATTTCAATGATACCTAGTCTAGCCATCTTTGTTATCGGATCTAAGAACATGGTTAAAGGTTTAACTGCAGGGGCAGTGAAAGGTTAATAGGAGGATAAAATGGCAAAAGTTCAATTAAATAAAGTTGGCAAAATTTATGAAGATGGATTTAAAGCAATCCATAATATTGATTTAGACATCGAAGATAAAGAATTTATCGTATTTGTAGGACCATCTGGTTGCGGCAAATCGACAACCTTACGTATGATCGCAGGATTAGAAACTATTTCTGAAGGGGCATTAAGTATTGGTGATGAGGTTGTCAACAACACACCTGCAAAAGACCGTGACATCGCAATGGTTTTCCAATCATACGCCTTATACCCACATATGAATGTTCGTGACAATATTGCCTTCGCTATGAAAATGGAAGGTATTTCAAAAAAAGAACGTTATGCAAAAGTTGAAGAAGTAGCGAAACCACTACAACTAACAGAATACTTAGACAAGAAGCCAGGTGCCTTATCTGGTGGACAACGTCAGCGCGTGGCTTTAGGTCGTGCGATGGTACGTAATCCAAAAGTCTTCTTATTAGATGAACCATTATCAAACTTGGATGCGAAATTACGTGTATCGATGCGTTCTGAAATCGTTGAATTGCATCGTCAATTACAAACTACCTTCATTTATGTCACACATGACCAAACCGAAGCAATGACAATGGGGACGCGTATTGCAGTGTTAAATGCTGGTTGTGTTGAACAATTTGATACACCAGAAAACTTATACAATAATCCAGTGAACCGTTTTGTTGCAGAATTCATTGGCAGTCCTCAAATGAACTTAATAAACGGTCGTTTAGTGAAAACTGACAATGGTATGGCAATTGAATCAAGCGAGGAAATCTTCCCATTAGCTCAAGAGATGCAGGATAACATTTTAGTAGAAGCAACTGGTCAAGAAATTCAAATTGGGTTACGCCCAGAGCACTTTGAATATATGAATGACCGTATTGATAACCAAACTATTTTAGCGCAAACTAAAAATGTTGAACAAGTGGGTGCAGATACCTTCGTCTACTTTGATTTCCATTCTTCAGAACGTGAAATGACAGCGCGCTTAAGTCCAGCGAGAAGAGTGCCAACACATGCTGATGTGTATTTACAAATTGATATAAATAAAGCATACTTATTTGATAAAACAACAGGTAATTCAATCTTAAACCGTCGTTACCACGAAGAATAAGGAGTGAACCTATGACAGGCATTATTGCCCACCGAGGCTATTCAAAGTTATTCCCTGAAAATACCATGCTCGCTTTTAAAGAAGCAGCTAAGTTTGACATCACAGGTATTGAGCTTGATGTACAATTAACGAGTGATGGTGAGGTTGTGATTTGTCACGATGAAACCATTAACCGGACGTCAAATGGCACGGGCTTTATCAAGGACATGACCTCAGCGGAATTAAAAACCTTCTATTTCTACGGCAAGTTCCAAGGTCAAGTTGAAGAAAATGAAGACATTCAAATCCCAACACTCGAAGAATTTTTCAAGTGGTTCCAAACCCTGGACATCATGGTCAATATTGAATTAAAAACCAATATTTTCCGTTATGATGGTCTAGTTGAAAAGGTGAATGACTTGATCCAACAATATGACCTAATTGATCGCGTAGTCTTATCTTCCTTCCAACACCACACCATGAATGATGCCAAAAAGGTAAATCCGGCCTTAAAAACGGGCCTTCTAACAATGAGTGGCATGTTGAACCCAGGTGATTATACGGCTAGTCACGGGCATGAATTTTACCACCCATTCTTCATGACTTTAGAGTCAGAAGATTTTGACAATCTTGCAGCCAACAATATCGGGATTAATACCTATACTGTAAACCAAGCTGAAGATATGGAAAAACTAATTACTGGTAAAGTAACCAATATTATTACCGATGATGTGGCTTTAGGGTTGCAAGTCTTGAATTCTTTCAAATAGTTTATACAGAAAAAGCCTATGGCCCCAATTGTGGGTGCCATAGGCTTTTGTCGTTTACTTTAGTGGTTATTAACCTAGTTGTAGATCTGCTGAAGCAAGGGCTTGGTCAATGACTGCCATCACCGCTTTAGAGTGGGCTAAGTTTGCTTTAACCCGGTCCATATCGTGAGTACGGATGATATCTTCAAATTCAACAAATTCTTCATACATACGGTGGTTGTGAATCCGTTTGTCGGTTGTCTGCGAAGATTTTCCGCGTAGGGCTAGGTCATAACTTGCTAGGGAATTGGTTGGACCATCGATTATCAAGGCACCGTTTCGTCCTTGAATAGTTGATTTAATCGGTGCATCTGTATCTTTTGACCCGATGCAGACCGCTTTAAAAGTTTCAAAATCCATCATCAGCATACCAGATGTGTCAATCCCACGGTCAATATTAGCAAAATAGGTGGCTGATTTCGGCGCACCGAATAGGCCGACTAAGAGATGGACGTTATAAATGTTGATGTCCATCAAGGCACCACCAGCTTTTTTTGGATCAAAGGCTGGTAAAATCTCACCGTCCATAAAAGCATCATACCGGCTTGAATATTGTGAGTAGTTGGCTTCAACGATTTTAATAGTCCCTAGTTTAGTTAAATCTGCTTTTAGTGCTTTGAAGTTTTGGAAGTGTTGGTTGGTAATCGCTTCTACTAATACCAAATCTTTTTCCAGAGCGATGGCTTCCAGTTCTTCCAGTTCTGCCAAGTTTAAGGTGAATGGCTTCTCACAAATTACGTTTTTATTGGCTAATAGTGCTTTTTTTGCAAATTCATAATGCAAATGGTTAGGCAAGGCTACGTAGATGGTATCGATATCGCTAGCTAATAGGGCGTCCAGGTCCGTGAAAACGTGGTTGATTCCGTGGTCGTCCGCCATCGCTTGGTTTTTAGCCAAAGATCTTTCAGATGATAAAAGGGCAACCAATTCTATAGCTGGGATATCGTGGACCATTGACAGGAAATCCACGACAATCTTACCAGCACCCAAAATTCCTAATTTCATAATCATTTCCTTTCTTTAGTGAATCAAAATTAATGTAAATCGACTTGTCCGTCTTCCATAATTTGCATCACTAACAATGTTTCTTCATCTTTCACGACTTTCTCTTTACCGTTAACAATTGTTTCATAAATATCGCGGTAAACTTGACGATAGTCGCCAACTTCAGAAACAACCGCTTCCTTGTGGTAGACTCCATTGTCATCGAGATAGGTTAAAGTCCCGTAATGTTCAGGCAAGTCTTGTCCAAAACCAGGTTCATCAGGGGTGTAGTTGAGTTTCAAATGATCTTCTTGACGGTCTTTTGTTTGCTTGATGAAGACACCTCTTTTCCCGTAAACGGCAAAAGATGGTCTGGCTTCAAACCGCATCAATGAACCGGCTACTGCCACTTTTAAATTACCGTAATTTAAATCAAAGTCAAAGTAGTCGTTTAATTTGCCGGCACCAAGAATTTGACGGGTATCGAAGTGGACGTCGTCAGGCATACCAAAGTAAGAAATGGCTTGGTCAAGGGAATGGGAACCAAGGCCGTAAGTATAGGAATCGATCAAACTATAAGTTGAATTTTCTGAAAATTCAGGATTATAACGGTCGTAGTGAATTTCGACATCGATCAGATCACCAAGGACGCCTGATTCGATGACTTTTTGCGTAGTTAGGAAGTCAGAATCGTAGCGACGATTTTGGTAGCACTGGATGAATAGGCCCTTTTCTTTGGCTAAGTCGAATAATTCTTGGGCTTGATCACGGGTTTCCGCAAATGGCTTTTCCACCAGGACATTCTTGCCAGCTTCAAGAGTTTGTTTGGCTAAATCATAGTGGCTGGCGCTAGGTGTGGTGATGACAACCAGGTTGATGTCTTCATCTGTGTAGATGTCATCTAGGTTACTCGTGTAATTGACGCCCTCAAGACTTGGCCAAGCACTTTTCCCAGACCGCGAGTAAATTGTTTGAATGTTGACAATTTCCGGTAGGCGGCTAGAAAAGGGTAGGTGGTACCGGTTGGTGGATTTACCGTTTCCAATATAAGCAATATTTAACATGAACATAACCTCCATAAATGTATTTATCTTAAATATAGCGGTATTGATGGAAAAATGATAGCGATTTGGTTATTCTGGTAGTAAGTGCCAGAAAGGGCTTAAATTAAAAGGGTCTTTTGAACATTTTGGCCAAAAAAATATCTTTTATAACAATTTTCAGGCAGATAGCTTAGAATGTTATGAGTAGAGAACCCTTCCAGGAAAAGGTGAGAAAATGCATTTAGTGCAAGCACTTAAAAATAATCAACAATTTACCCCCAATGAAAAGCGCATAGCGGCTTATATTTTGGGCAACCCTTTAGCGACCAGCCAGTTTAATTTGACGGATTTAGCAACCAAAACATATACTTCGCATTCAGCGATTGTCCGTTTCACCCAAAAGTTAGGTTATGAAGGTTTCAGGGATTTTAGGGTGGCTTTAATTGCCTATGCCCAGCAGGACCGGTTCAAGGAAGAGGCAGTGGATGCCAATTTTCCCTTCGCACCAGATGATTCAACAAGTGGTATAGCTAACAAGATGGCTAGTTTAACCAAGCAGACGATTGAAGCTATGCAAGCCAATTTCGACGAACAGACTTTTGAGGCCTGTGTGAAGACTATGCTAGATGCCAAGCGGATATTTATTTTTGCCAAAGGTGACACGCAAATTTCAGCCCGATCTTTTCAGAATAAACTGGCTAAATTAGGGATTTTCATTGTGATTGCGGAAGAATACGCGGATGAGGCTTGGGTGGCGTCCAATATTACAAGGACAGATTGTGCCATATTTACCTCCTACCGGGCAGATTCGGTCAAGTACCAACATTTTATTGAGATTTTGAAAGCTGAAAGTGTGCCAACTATTTTGATTTCGTCCCTAAACGCTAAAGTTTTAGCGGGGATGACCGACCATTGGCTGACAACTGTTGATTTGGAGCGGTCAGACTCCTTAAAAATAGGAACTTTCTCCTCGCAGATTGCCATTGAATATATTTTTAATGTTTTATATGCCATGATTTTTATGACCAATTACCAGAAAAATAACGAACAAATTGCCAAGAAGTTTACGCGAATCCAGAGAGGAGCATTAGATGATTAAGTGGGGAATTATCGGCGCAGGAAATATCGCCAACCGTTTTGCGGATAGTCTAGAGGAGGTAACTGACGGTGAATTATACGCGGTTGCCAACCGGACGATTGAAAAGGCTGAAGCTTTCAAAGCTAACCATCCATGTGAAAAGGCTTATGGAAGTTACCAGGAATTATTGGACGACGATCAAGTGGACGCAGTCTACATTGGCTTACCGCATAAATACCATTTGGAATGGGTCTTGAAAGCCATCGAAGCAGGCAAAGCCATTCTTTGTGAAAAACCAGCGACTATCAACCAAGCGGAGGTAGAAGAAATTGAAGCAGCTTTAGAGGCAAAACCCGTTTTCTTTATGGAAGCCATGAAGAGTCGCTTTACCCCAGCTTATCAATCGGTGAAAGAGCTGGTCGCACAAGGTGAAATTGGGGAAGTCCATACGGTAACCACTTCTTTATGCCGAAGATTCGATGAATCCCATGCTTCTTACCATTTTGAACCCGGTCAAGGGGGCTGTTTACTGGATATGGGGATCTATAACGTGGCCTTACTAGTCGATTTCTTGCCAGGTGAATTTTCCTTGAAACACTTAGATTACAAGTTACATGAAAGTCAAGTAGAAGTATACGTGGATGCGATATTTGACGTGAACGGTAAGGAAGCTGTGCTAGAATCAGGTTTCGACCGGTTAACAGACGCAAAAGCAGTGATTTCAGGAAGTAAAGGGGAAATTGTGATTTATGACTTCCACCGACCAACTAAATTTGACTTAATTATAGACGATAAAGTCACCAACAATGAAATTTTAAATATTGTCGATGATTTTTATGGTGAAATTACCCATGTCCATGCCAATTTAAAAGCAGGTAGATTAGAAAGCAACCGGATGTCTATGGCTGACACCAAAAAATTAGCAGGTATTATTGATCAAGTGAAAGCAGAAATATTTGAGTAATTGCAGTCACTCAAGTCAAATGAAAGCGGAATCTGCTATAATGAAAAGAAGAAAATTACAGGAGGCTCTTCTATGAAGATTGAACGAGTGGCATTTTTTGATATTGACGGTACCTTATTTGACTCAAGCAAGTACCATTTACCCATTGAACAACAGGTTCCTGAGTCAACCTACCTTGCTATTGAAAAGTTAAAAGCCAATGGCGTGCTGCCAATTATCGCGACAGGGCGCTGGAAGAACCGGGCTCAGGACTTGGGGGACCTATTGAAGATTGATTCATTCATCACTTCAAACGGGCAGGCAGTTCATATCGAAAATGACCTAGTTTATCAAAATTATATTGACCAGGCCTTAGTTGAGCGAACAATTGATGAAATGCGTTTCCGCGATGTACCTGGCTTCTTCGACACTAAGAAGGGTTTACACCTGCTACCAAATGTCGTCCGTGCCAGAAATTATGGTGAACCTTTTAAGATTGTGAATGATAGTGAATATCCTGAAAATGTCCTTCAAATGCTTGTGACCACTGAAAATATTCGAATTGTAAGTGACTGGCTGACTGAATTAAAAGTCGTTCAAACGGGGCCATCGCATTTAGATATCTATCCGTTTGACGTGTCAAAAGCTAATGGGATTGACCGGGTATTAGAAATTTTGAATATGGATATTTCACAAACATATGCTTTTGGAGACGCTGACAACGACCTTGAAATGTTGGCCAAAGTCGGTACCTCAGTTGCCATGGGTAATGGGACCGATAATGTCAAGAAAGCTGCAGATATCATCACCGATGAAGTTTGGAATGACGGTATTTATAAAGCCTGTGAACAATTAGGCTTGTTTGATTAATATTTGAAAAGAGCAATCACCTGAATGTTTAAAGACCTTTACGGCATTTCGGGGATATCTACAGAGGAACAAAGAAGAACATACTAGAAGGAAAAACACAGGAAATGGCTGACCAAGTGAGGTTCAACTACTTTCTGTGTTTTTGTTTTATGGTTATGTTGTTTTTTAGCAGTTACCGTCTAACAAGTCTTGAATGACTGTTGAGACGCCTAGATCATTATTAGAAGGGGCGATAAAATTAGCTTGTGCCTTAATATCATCATGGGCATTTGCCATAGCATATGAATATTTCACCGCAGCCAACATTTCAATATCGTTATAGTTATCACCAAAAGCCATCATTTGGTCTGTGGTGATATTGAGTAAGTTGCTCAGTTGGTACATAGCTTGTCCTTTATTGATATTTTTGTTCATAATATCAATCCACTCTTTACCAGATGTTGTGGCAGAGAACTGCTTAGTTAAAGCCGGTCCGTAAATGTCCTCATATTGGTCAACGGCATCGTTATTTGGTGTATACACTGTAAACTTGTTAGCAACAGCATCTACTGATGCAAAGTCGTCATAATAATAAATATTTGTATAGAAAGTCCGGTAGACTTGGTCATATTGGTCATGGACTTTTGGAATATAGGCAGCGTCTAGGGCGCACAAGATTGGGATGCCAGCCGCTTCGTTTTGCTCAAGGGTAAAGGCCATCAATTTGCGGTAGTCATCTGGTTCGATGATTGAATTAAATAATTGTTCTCCTTGTTTGGTGATGGCAGCACCATTATCAGATACGAAAATCAAATCATCTTCAATATGACTGAACATATCTGCCAGAGTATAAAGTGGTCGTCCGGATGCGATAACCACTTGGATACCTTTTTCTTTTAAGGCATGTACCTGGTCTGTAAAGTTCTCAGGGAGCTGTCCCTTGTCATTTAGCAAGGTGTGGTCCATATCAATGGCAATTAATTTAATATCTGTCATGTAAATCCTCCAATTGGCATTTGTTACTAGCGAGCTTTTGTAGACGGTCATATAGCGCTTACAATTATTTTTAATTTAAAAATTACACCGTTAGACGGATGGCTAGTATACTTGTCTATGCTATATTATAACCATAAACTATTGAAAACGAAAATGAAAGGATGAACGCCCATGGGTTGTTTAGGAAATTTAATTTGGATGATCTTTGGTGGGATTATTTCTGCCATCTCCTGGTTTTTTATCGGCTGTCTATGGTGTCTAACGATTATTGGTATCCCCGTAGGCCAACAATGTTTCAAGATGGCCAAATTATCATTAATGCCATTTGGCAAGGACGTTGTCCGTGAAGAAAGTGGCTTTGGGAGCTTGCTATGGAATATTCTATGGTTAATCTTTGGTGGTCTAGAATTAGCAGCCATGCACCTATTTACGGGGGTTATTTTAGCCATTACTATTATCGGTATCCCATTCGCCAAACAACACTTTAAACTAGCCGTACTATCGCTTGTACCATTTGGTGCACGAATTGTGCCGTCAAATACACTTTACATGGATATAAGATAGTAGAATAGAAATAGGAAAAACTAGCCAGTTTTCTCTTGGCTAGTTTTTTTTTAGGCTAGAATGTTGGCAAAATCTAATTGGGCAATCACTTTTCCCAAGTCATTAACGGGTGCTTCAACTAGGAATCCGCGTTTTCCGGCTGAAAAAATAATGGTCTCATAATTTTGAGCGGTGGCATCAATTACGGTTGGAAAGGCCTTCTTCATACCAATCGGAGAACACCCACCGTGAATGTAGCCAGTTAAGGGTTCAAGATCTTTTTGGGCAATCATATGAATATTCTTCTCGCCAACGGCAGCAGCGGCCAGCTTTAGATCTAACTCATGGTTAACTGGGACTAGAAAGACATAATGGTTTTTCGATTTTCCATGTGTGACTAGTGTTTTAAATTGTTGGTCTGGATTAATGCCGAGGATTTCAGCAACTTCTTCACTGGAATGTGGTGTGAAATCTTCAGGAAGAGTCATTTCTGTATAGGGAATTTTTTGTTGGTCTAATTTACGGATTACATTGGTTTTTTTAGCTTTGGCCATAATTCAACATCACTTTCTTTTTTATTTTCAACCTTCGATTTAATTCTATAATTAAATCCTATTTTACACATTTATATTTATTATGCGAAAAAAAGTGATTGGGTATAAAAAAGGGGACGTGTGATTAAATAGACCGGTTTTATCTACTTATGTAATAAAATCTGACATTTCACGTAATGTTTCCTTTCCTTTTTTGCAAATTTCAAGGTATACTTGTAACCATCTTGTGAAAGCATTAAAAACATATGAAGAAAGAAGTGAGGGAAAGACATGATGAAGCATAAAAAGCTATCATTTTCCGTATTTATTGTAAGTTTACTTACGCTATTATTTTCAATCGTACCTGGTAAAGTTGAGGCAACTGAAACAGGTAATGGTGAAACTTATATTATTGCAACCGATACAACTTTTGCACCTTTCGAATTCGTAGATGATTCAGGGGATTTTGTGGGTATTGATGTAGATATCTTAGAAGCAATCGCTAAAGACCAAGGATTTGAATATGAGTTACGTTCATTAGGTTTCGATGCAGCGGTTCAAGCTGTTGAAACTGGTCAAGCGGATGCAGTAATCGCTGGTATGTCGATTACAGATGAACGTCAACAAACCTTTGATTTCTCTGATCCTTACTATGAAGCAGGTACAGCTTTTGCAGTTTTAGATGACTCTGAATACCAATCTTTGGAAGATTTAGAAGGGCAATCCGTTGCTGTTAAAACAGGTACGCAAGGGGCAACAATTGCAGCCGATTTAGCGGACCAATACGGTTTTACAGTGAATACTTTCGATGACTCGCCAAACATGTACCAAGATGTTATTTCTGGTAACTCAGCGGCAGCGGTAGAAGATTATCCAGTAATGGGTTACGCAATCGAATCAGGTGGTTTAAACTTACGATTCATTGGTGACAATTTTGAAGAAGCACCATATGGTTTCGCCGTATTAGGTGGTCAAAATGCTGAATTACTTGAAATGTTCAACGCTGGTCTTGAAAACATCAAAGCATCAGGCGAATATGATGAAATTTTAGCTGAATATGGCGCTGGCCAAGGAGATTCATCTTCTTCACCTGAAACTCCAGCAGCTGGTTCAGGTGAAACTTACACAATTGCAACCGATACAACCTTTGCACCATTTGAGTTTGTAGACGAGAATGGTGACTTTACTGGTATCGATGTTGAATTATTAGATGCCATTGCAGCTAACCAAGGTTTCAACTATGAGCTGAAATCATTAGGGTTTGATGCGGCGGTTCAAGCTGTTGAGACTCAGCAAGCAGATGCGGTAATCGCTGGTATGTCGATTACAGAAGAACGTCAACAAACTTTTGATTTCTCAGAACCATATTTTGATTCAGGGACAACATTCGCCGTTCTGGCAGATTCAGATATTGAATCATATGAAGACTTAGAAGGACAAAATGTTGCCGTTAAAACTGGTACACAAGGAGCAACAATTGCCCAATCAATGGCCGACGAATACGGTTTTACCGTAACAACATTTGATGACTCTTCTAACATGTACCAAGATGTTATTTCTGGTAACTCTGCAGCAGCGGTAGAAGATTATCCAGTAATGGCTTACGCAATTAACTCTGGTGGTTTAAACCTTAAAGTTATTGGTGACCAATTAGAACCTGTATCTTATGGGTTTGCTGTTTTAGCTGGTGAAAACCAAGAATTACTACAAATGTTCAATGACGGACTAGCGGCTATTCAAGAATCTGGCGAGTACGACGAAATCGTTGGCAAATACTTAGGTGATTCTGAAGAGGGCGAAACAAGCGCTTCTAACGGCTTCTTAACTCAATTAGCGAACAACTTCCCAGCCTTATTATCAGGTTTAGGAACAACTGTTTACTTAGCTATCGTATCATTAGTAATTGCGACAATCTTAGGTATTTTCTTAGGCCTGATGCGTACAAGTGGTAACTTTGTGCTATCAGGGATTGCGACAGTATATATTGACATCATGCGTGGTTTACCACTAATTGTAATGTCATTCTTCATCTACTTCGGTATTCCGCAAATGTTTAACATTACCATTTCAAGTAACTTGGCGGGTATTTTAACCCTTTCACTAAATGCGGCAGCATACATGGGTGAAATCGTTCGTGGTGGTATCCAAGCCATCGATACAGGTCAAACTGAAGCAGCACGAAGTCTAGGTTTAACAAATGGTCAAACAATGCGTCATATCATCTTGCCTCAGGCAGTAAAAGTGATGGTACCGTCATTCATTAACCAGTTCGTTATTACATTGAAAGATACGTCAATCCTATCCGTAATTGGTATCGTAGAATTGACGCAAACAGGTCGTATCATCATCGCCCGTACTTACCAATCAGGTAGCATGTGGTTGATCGTTGGTTTGATGTATATCATCATCATTACGATTCTAACGAAACTTTCAAACTATATTGAAAAGCGTTATGTAGGTTCAAGAACTACACGCTAATAAATAAACGCTAATCATAAGAAAAATCCAGGCCCCTTAAACCGGGTAGCCTGGATTTTTTTATTCTTTTGAATATCGATTTAAGCTAGCAGAAACTAGGCTTCTTGAACGATGTTTTGTGGTTTACCGTCGATAAATGCTTGCGTGTTGTCAAAAGCAATTTGCGCTCTTAATTCCATAGCTTCGTCAGATAAGAAACCAACATGCGGTGTCAAAATAGCATTCTTAGCCGATAACAATGGGTAGTCAAGAGGCAGTGGCGGTTCGCCGTCAAAGACGTCAATTCCAGCCCCGGCTATTTTGTCATCATTCAATAAGTCAGCTAAGGCTGCATTATCGATAATTGGCCCGCGGGCAACGTTAATGATCACAGCAGATTCTTTCATCAAGCTTAATTTTTCTTTATTTAACAAGTGTTTTGTTTCATCATTTAAAGGCAAATGAACTGATACAATATCTGCACTTTGCAATAATTCATCCAGTTCAACTAATTCAACGCCTAAGTCTTTGGCTTCCTGCTTTTCAGACCGGTTGTATCCGATTAAATGAGCGCCGAAAGCTTTGAATAATTTGGCCGTTTCAATTCCGATATGACCAGTACCGACGATACCAACCGTTTTTCCTTTGATTTCACGGCCTTGGAAGGGACCTGAGAAGTTGGCATTACGGATGTCGTCGTTACCCTTTGTGATGGCGCGGAATAGGTCTAAAGTCAAACCTAAAGCCAATTCAGCAACCGATGTTGTTGCATATCCTGAAGCATTGGCGATGGCGATTCCTTTATCCTTACTGGCTTTGCTGTCAACATGGTCGAAACCAGTAAAAGCCACATTGATAAATTTTGTATTTCCTAAACGCTCGATCACTTCAGCCGGGTATGGATTGTTGGCAATCATCACAATATCCGCATCCTTAGACCGTTCATAAAGTTCGTTTGGATCAGTCGTTTTGTCAGGGTAATAGGTAAATTCATGACCAGCGTCAATCAGTGGTTGGGCCAATTCGTTAATGCGGGCTTCTGGTACGCGTAATGGTTCTAGTAAAGCAATCTTCATGGAATCTTCCTTTCAATATTTAATTATACAATCGATTCATACTTTCACTATAAGGCATAAAACCCTTTAATTCAAACAGTTGACACCCGGAAATAGTATGAGAAAATTTAGGAAGAAGGGGTAGGTGTGTGACATGATTTTACTGGGATTGGAAATTACATTTACATTTGCTAGCGATTCGCTGAAAGACAAACGCCAAATCCTACAAAGTATGATGAAAAAAGTATCCGCCAAATACGGGGTTTCAGTTGCAGAAACAGGAGACCAAGACGTCATCAACCAGGCTATTCTTGGCATTGGTATTGTGTCAAATTCATACAGCTTTGCGGAAAAGATGCTCAATCAAGCTGTTGACTTTTGTGAAGCCAATTATCCAATTGAAGTCATCCAACAAGATTGGTATGAATAGCTTTTTAGAGGCGGTCTTGAATAATCTTGTCTAGGGCTTGAATAAAATGCTGACGGTCTTCTGCAGTAAAGGGTTTAGGCCCCTTCGTCCGCATTTTTGCCTTCCGCATCTGTTGACTTTCATACCGCTGGCGGAGCAGTTGGTCGATATTCATGTCGGTATAAATCATGCCAGAGTGGTGAATGACCGTCGCTTTTGCCAGAGCTAATGACGCTAGACCGTAATCTTGGGTGACCACAATATCTCCGGCACTGATCATGGATAGAATTTTAAAATCGGCCGAGTCTGCACCTCTTTCCACATAGACAGTTTCCACATGGTCAGCGACTGGCTTTTTTGAAAAATGGTCAATCGAGGTTACTAAAACGACCGGTAAATCATATTGTTTCGCCAATTGAATTGTTTCTTGTTTAGTTGGACTACCGTCACCGTCGATAAAAATTTTCATCAAAACATCCTTTCTAACATTAACTAATAGAAAAATAAAACGTATAATATAATGAATACAAAATAATGCGCAATTAAGGTGTAAAATCACCAGTAAATAAGGAAGTGGCAATATGGTTTACAATAGAAGATCTGGTCAACAACGACCACACATGGGCAAGTCAATCATCGGTTTTCCAAAAGACTATGTCATGATTGATATTGAGACAACCGGTTTAAAACCAAGTAATGACGAAATTTTAGAGTTGTCGGCTATTCGGATTCGCGACCACCAGATGGACCGAACTTTTTCAACCTTGGTCCAACCCAACCGGCCAATTTCAGGATTTATCACCAATTTAACCGGTATTACCAACAATATGGTCATGACCGCACCGCGAATTGACCAAGCCATGCCAGAATTCTTAGATTTTATCCAAGAAGATATTATTTTAGGCTACAACGTCAATTTTGACCTGGGTTTTATTTATGATACCGCAGTAAACCTTTATAATTTCCCAGTGAAAAACGACTACCTGGACGTGCTAACCATCGCCCGTAAATTAGTAATAGGAACATCCAACCATAAGTTGGGGACTATGGCCCAATTCTACGGCATCTCTTATGAAGGCGCTCACCGTGGGTTAACAGACTGCTATATTACTATTGAAGTCTATAACCAGCTCTTTAACCAAGCCAAACAGGTTTATCAAAGTGAACAAGACTTCAAAAATGCTTTCTACCGTCGTAGCTATCCAAAACAAATCAAAGTAGAGGACTTAAAGGCAGAAACAACTGATTTTAACCCGATGCATCCGCTATTTAATAAGACTATCGTTTTTTCAGGGGACCTAGACAATATGTCCCGTGAAGAAGCGATGCAATCTAGTTTGAATAAAGGGGCTATTTTAGGTAAATCAGTGACCCTTAAGACAGATTATCTTATTGTCTCACAATCTGATTTAAATAAGCAGAAGAAAACCAGTAAATTTAAAAAAGCTGAAGAATACGCCAACCGTGGTGAAAAAATTAAAATTATTTCAGAGAAAATCTTCAAACAACTCTTAGAAATGGAGTAGGGCTAACGAAATGAGGATGCAAAAAGAGCTGTGACATCATGGTCACAGCTCTTGATATACAAGCTTAGCCTTTAGGTCCATGACGCTGAATAATATCATCGTATTTTTCAACCAGTTCGTGACCTCGTTCAGTTGTTTGATAAGCAATCATTGGCATTTGCGGCGCTAAATCTTCTTCACTGATTTGATCTTGCACATATTTTACCAATTCATCTTTTTTCATGGAAGAATAGCCTGATTGACCAGCCTTTTTAAGGATCTTTTTCAAAGTCCCTGCGTTCACCAAGTATAGAGTTTCCTTGGCTGACATTTGGTAAGCTAGACCTTCTTCAATAAAACGGTCTAAGTCCTTTAAGGCATGAATCCCGTAAATATACTCAAAATAACGTGGAATAGCTGATTCAGTTGAAAAAGTTCCTAAGTCAAGACGCCATAATAAAATGATGTGTCCCGGCAACAAACCTTCTTCTGTGCGTGCCATATTTCGTTTAGGAACCAAGTGTTCTTTTTGAACATCTAATTTATCCATAAAAGTATCGAAATCACGGTCTGGATTGATATAGGGCATTTCAGCGTAATCTTGATAAAGTTTTTTTATCGTATCTAAGTTTGCCATAAAATCTCCTCTTGTCATGTATGTCTTTTCTCTTAGTATAATTTGTGGCGGAAATTTGCACAAGAGTATTGAGGAAAGTGCCATCTGGTATTGTAATCAGTTAAAATAAAGTAGAAATAAGAAAGCGCAAGGAGGTTGCAAATGGAAGTAGCACCTATAGGTTGGATAGAAACGGCTTTTGTTGAAAAATTCGGTATTCCTAGACAAAGTATGGTTGTGCCACAAGTAAAGGGCATGATTCAATTTTATCCGCCCTACAATCAAATTGAATATTTTAAAGGGATTGAATCCTTTGATTACTTGTGGTTAGTCTGGTATTTTTCAGCACAGAAGGGTAGAGCCAATAAAGCAACTGTCAGACCGCCTCGTTTGGGAGGGAATGAACGGGTAGGTGTCTTTGCTTCCAGGTCGCCGTACCGACCAAATCCTATCGGCCTGTCTTCAGTGAAATTAGAAAAAGTCCATATAGATGGGGCTGGAAAAGTGTCTTTAGAAGTAGCTGGTGTTGATTTAATGCATAAAACCCCCATATTAGATATCAAACCCTATGTCAAAACAGACATCCATGAAGAAGCTAGGGCTGGTTTTACAGATGAAGTAGCTTGGCGCCCATTGACAGTAGATATGCCTGAAGCGATGACTGCGGGATTACCAGAATATTTACTAACCCAATTGCAAGCCGTTTTAGCCCAAGACCCGAGACCTAGAACCCAAGACAATCCTGATAAAATTTACGGCATGCGTTTTGATGCTTATGATGTACATTTTACAGTAAAGAGTGGTATTTTAAGGGTAGTAAAAATCACTGAACAGCCAAAATCATAGGAGGTTGACCATGAAATTTATTCAATATTTCCAGAGAAATTCAAATGATATTCAAGTCGGTATCCTGAGTGACTTAGGGATTATCGACATCGCAGAAGCAAGTGAAACATTAGGTATTCAAGTCCCAAACCAGCTTAAGGCCATTATTGAAGGGGCCTACAAGGACCGTATTCAACAAATTCTAGACTACTATATCCACCATGCCCATGAAGTGACCTTTGTGGATGCGGACACCATTGTCTATGCGCCTGTTATCCATAATCCTGAGAAGATAATTTGTGTGGGCTTAAATTATCATGACCATGTGAGTGAATCGAAAATCTCCGATGATCCAGAAGAACCCGTGTTATTTTCAAAATTTAATAACGCTTTAGCTAGCCATCATCAGGTCATCCCATTGAATAAATACGGCGAGAAATTCGATTATGAAGGGGAATTAGTGGTCATAATTGGCAAAACAGCTAAAAATATTTCCCAATCTGAGGCCCTAGATGCCGTATTTGGCTATTCTATCGCCGATGATGTATCCGTCCGTGACTTACAGTTTAAATCAGGTCAATGGTTACTTGGTAAAACCAATGATTTCTCTGCACCCGTTGGTCCCTATTTAACGACGAAAGATGAAGTGGACATCAACAATTTAGCCATTAAAACATATCGTAATGGTGCAGAAGTTCAATCGGCTAATACCAAGCAGATGATTTTCAAGGTAGCTGAGATTGTGTCTTATATCTCTGAATACATGACCTTACAGGCAGGGGATATTATCCTAACAGGTACGCCTTCAGGGGTAGTATTAGGTTATCCAGAAGGTCAACAAGACTGGCTTAAAACAGGCGATGAAATTTCGATTGAAATTGAAGGCTTAGGTCGTTTAACCAATAGATTTGAAGTAGAAGAATAAGAGAAATATATAGAAAATTTTGGAGATGTAAGTAAGTTAATATAGTACTTTACGTCTCTTTTTTATACAATACCTGATGATATCGCTTTATTGACCATGACATTTAAAGTATAATTGAAATATAAAAAGAAAAGGAGTTGGATATTATGATGGGGATTATTGTCATTGCTATAATCGTTGTATTAGTTGTGTGGGGGATCGGTGCCTACAATAAATTCGTTGGTTCCAAAGAAATGGTCTCAAATGCCATGGCACAAATTGCGGCGCAAGTAGAGTCTCGTTGGGATGCTTTAACCAATTTAATTTCAGCAACCAAACAATATCAAACACATGAACACGATACCTTAACTAAAATCGTTGAATCACGTTCGAATGTATCACGTAACTCATCTGTAAGTGATGTGGAAAAAGATGATGCAGCCTTCAATCGTGCTTTACGGTCAATTGATGTAGTAGTGGAACAATATCCGAATTTAAAAGCTTCGGACGTTTACCAATCAACAATGAATTCTGTAAATACTTATGAAAACAATGTACGTCAAGCACGTATGGTCTTTAATGACACTGTAACTAAATACAATCGTTTAATTAAGACCTTCCCGAATTCTGTTATTGCTGGATTTACAGGATTTACACCAGAAGAATACTTTGAAAATACAGCAGAAAAAGCGGAGATGCCACAATGGTAAAAACACATCAAAAAGCTATTGAGATAATCATAGCCTTTGGTGCGTTGGTTTTATTTTGGGTAGCACCCCAATCAGTATTGGCTAATGAAATTAATTCGATCGATGTAGATGTAACTTTGCAATCTGATGGATCAGCCTTAATTCGTGAGACTTGGGACATGTATACTGATGAGGGAACTGAGATTTATAAAGGTTTGAATCTTGAAGACGTTCAGGACATCTCTAACTTTACAGTTTCAATGGATGGACAGCCTATGGAAGAGCAGTCATCATGGGATATTGATGATAGTTTTGACCAAAAAGCCGGTACCTATGGGCAAAACACGAATGAACTGAATTGGGGGATTACTGAATACGGCCAACATACCTACGAGTTGTCATATGAGATTTCAAATTTTGTTACACAAACATCAACGGATCAAATGGTCTATTGGCAGTTTATTAACTCAGACTTGTCACCATCTCCCAAAGCTGTGTCTGTGGAAATTTCCTCAGATGTACAAACGATGAATTATGATGATAACCGTATTTGGGGATTTGGTTTCAACGGTAATATTGATATCACAAGCGATGGTGTCGTTCAGACGGCATCTACAGAGCCATTAGGATCCAACAACTATGTAACGATCCTATTGCGTATTCCAGATGGGACCTATCCAACTGACTTCGTGATTGAAGACAGAACCTTTGATTCATTTGTAGAGCAAGCATTCGAAGGGTCATCGTATAACTATGAAGACTATAATCCTGATGCCACTTATGAAGATATTCAAGAAATGGATGGGGCAAATGAAGCCGATACCTCAACCTCAACATCTACTAAGGTCATCCTTGGTTTAGCAGCAGCTGCTGGTATTGGTGGACTGGGTGCAGGTATTTGGGGGATCTCTCAATATGCTTCTAACCAACGGAAATACCGAGAGTATTATCCAACTATGAAAACTATGGAAAAACGTACGCAAGGAGAATACTACCGGCAAGCGCCAGCTGAAGATGTATTCCAACTTTATGTGATCTTAGCGCAATTAATCGATAACGAGAGTGAATTGCGGCAAAACTATATGACGGCGGGAATTTTATACCTGGTGAAAAACGGTTTTATCACAGTGCGTGAAGAAGAAATTGATGGCTTCTTAAGATCGAAAGATCAAGCCGTTATCTATATTCAATCAGACAAAGCACCAAGCGGACCATCCGCAAGATTGTTTAAATTAATGCAACGCGTTGCTCAAAAAGACGGCCGTGTTGAACAAAAAGCCTTCTCTAAATATATAGAAAAGAATTACAAGAAAATTGAGGCCTATGAACGAGCCTTAGATGCTTATTCATCAGATTATTTGGAAGAAAATGGCTACACTTTTGTCGGTCTAACAGCTAAGTCTCGTCGCGAGAAAACTGATTTGGATATTGCCCATGAAGTGGCAGGCGTCGCTTATACAGATAAAGGCTTTGAGTTACGTGATAATATCGTGAAATTCAAAAACTATCTGTTAGACTTCTCATTGCTAAATGAGCGTCAGACCAATGAAGTTGCCTTATGGGATGAATTAATGATTTATGCGGGTGCCTTTGGTATTGCTGATGAAGTGGAAGAAGAATTCCGTAAGATTTATCCTGAATATGCTGAAATATCAACATACTCAGATGCACCATTCTTCTACTACGCATACTATGGTTCAATGCTCAATAGATCTTATTCAGACGGTCATAGCGCTGCAACAGCTTCTTCATCATCTGGTGGAGGGGGCGGTACCAGCTTTGGTGGTGGTGGCGGTTCCTTCGGTGGTGGCGGAGGCGGCGGTGTTCGTTAGCCGGTCACAATATAAATGAAAACAATGATTGTGTTAGCCAACTAGACTCGTCTTAGTTGGCTTTTTTATTTACGAATGATTTCAAATATTCATAACAGAATTTTCAATATTGAAAACTTAGTATCATTAATGATGTGTAAATTTTTAGCCAAAGTAAAAAAATGAAAGGCCTTATAAATAAGTAATCTATAAAGTTCCGAAATTTCCCTCTCTTCAAAGTTAATTTAGTTCTTTCTGGCCGATCAATCGTGGTATATTTAAAAGGATGAGTTTTCGTATCAAGACAGGAGTAATTAAATATTTTTAATTGGGCTTATTATATAGGTTAAGGATTATAGGAGGATAGCATGATTGTAAATGTCTTAGCAAATATGGCAATTATTTTTATGGATATTTATTTAGTTTGGCGCTGGCGATATAGTATTGAGGAAAGACGAAATCCCATCAACAACCGTAACCTCTTTATCGGCTTACAAACGGCAGCGGGTGTTTGTTTGATGATGTCATCCTTTATCGTTGAAGGTGTGCGTTTTGACTTTAGGTCAGTACTATTCGCCTATACCATGGTGTATTTGGATAAGGAAATTGCCCGTCCGACAATGGTATTTGTTGCGATTTGTCGATTTTTCTTTGGCGACTTAACCTTGTCCGGATTATACTTCTTGATGGTCTTAGCCTATATTGTGCTGAGTTTAGGTGTCTTTGACCGTATTAAAGTCAAACATTCAGAGTTCTTCCAACTGTGGTTGTTAGCGATGATGGGTATTGTTATTACTGTGCCAATATCCTTTATTCGATTAGAAGATCCCTACCACGTATTTTCAGCTTACTTATTGCTGGCTTTTTTGTCATCAGTATTTATATACATTTCTTACCAGTTCACCAACGATCTAAATAAACTTTACCAATCCTCAGTGCACGACAGCCTAACGACCCTCTATAACGCCCGGAAATTAGAAGAAGACCTTGGGAAAATTTCAGAAAATAATCATTCCTATTCGCTATTAATTCTTGATATTGATAATTTCAAAAAGTTGAATGATACCTATGGTCATCTTGTGGGCGATAAGGCACTTCAAGAAATAGGTATCGTCTTGAATGATTTAAAAGCTGATTTATTCGATTATTACCGGTACGGTGGGGAAGAATTCGTGAGCTTAGTCTTTGACTGTACTGGACAAAAAACGCTGGATTTAGCTGAAACTATCCATTAAAGAATTGCTGAAATGCCACTATTTAGTGAAGAAGGCGAGCCTTTAAGGGTTACAGTGTCAATTGGTGTGGCCCTTAGAAAACCGCAAGAAGACATGAAAATTACCTTGTTGCGGGCTGACCAAGCTTTATATCAAGCGAAACACCATGGGAAAAACCAAACGGTGAGCGCTATAGGCGAGTTGAATTTCGATTAATTGATTATTTTCAACTGAATCTTTCATAATTTTTTAGCATTCAACGATGATTCTCAGCCCAAAGATTGATACAATAAGATTTATATAGGAGTATACTGGACTGGTCTTATTGAACTGTTTAGTAAAAAAGGAATTGAAAGAGGAGAATAAATGAATAATAAGAAAGATGTCGTCTTTTCGGCAGATTGGTTTATCCGTGTTCTGAAGGGTGCAGCTGTTGGGATAGGAGGCATTCTACCAGGTCTTTCAGGTGGTGTCCTAGCTGTCATTTTCGGCTTGTACGATCAAATTATTAACTTTTTAGCGAATATTACTGAAAACTTCTGGAAACATGTCCGTTACTTTATTCCGGTTGGGATTGGTTTCTTATTAGGAATCTTGGTATTTTCAATTTTCGTTGAAAAGGCCTTTGGACTTTACGCAGCTATTTTTATTACCTTATTTATCGGTTTCGTAGTGGGGACTTTACCATCACTATTTAAGTCTGCAGGAAAAGAAGGGCGCAGTACATCTGACTTAACCTTGCTAGCTGTGACTGCAGTCATCATCTTCTTGATCATGTACTTTGGAGGTCAAGGGATTACACAAGTACAACCATCATTTATCGCTTGGGTATTATCAGGTGCTTTGATTGGTTTAGGGGTTATTGTACCAGGGATGAGCCCATCAAACTTCTTAATCTACTTTGGTTTGTATGACAAAATGGCCGCTGGTATTGCAGCCCTTGATTTTTCAGTCATTATTCCATTAGGATTAGGTGGCTTACTGTGTGTCATTGGTTTAGCTAAGGTTGCTGAATGGGCCTTTAAACATTACTATTCTAAAATGTACCACTTTATTTTAGGGACTGTAATTGGTTCATCGATTGCTTTATTCCCAACACAAGTATTCCCTGGATTCTCAGCTGAAGGTTTAGCAAATTCTGGTTTATCATTCATGAGCACTTTGATTTGGAGTGTGATTGCCTTTGTATTAGGAACAATCTTCTCATTATGGTTCTCAAAAATTGAAGAAAAATATTCAAATGACTAAATCGTTTAAAAACAGGCACTTCCTTTTGTGGGGAGTGCCTGTTTCGTTTTGCAGATAATCATTTATTTTGTATAATTAACATATATGAAAACTAATTGATAGGGAAGGGAGCGATTTGAATGAATAAACGGCAAGCAGTATTTGAACAGCAGATAAATAAGGTGTCGGCCTTATACCTAGATTATCAGAACAACCCATTTTCCGGTGAACTAGTCCATGATTTGCGGGTTTCGATTCGAGAATTACGTAGTCTACTCAACTTTATAAAAAAACGGTTGGATAAAGACCATTATAACAAGTTAAACCAGCAATTGGGTGCAGCAGCACGCGTATTTGGGCCCCTTCGTGAATTGGATGTGCTCTATGATTATTGCGAAAATTATGCAGTAGGTCATCCTGAAACCAGTGAGGCTTATTATCAGCTGTTTAACACCTTCGTGAAAGACCGTCGGATAGAAATGAACCGGACTTTTAATAAGGGCAATAGCGCTACCATTCAGCAAGCTATTGAAGATGCGAAAGAAATCCTTGAACTTTCCTTATTTGAAGATAAGAAAGATTGGAAAAAGTATACCCTTAAGCGACTGAAGAAGATTGATAAAAAATTGCGGTATGCCTATAAGACAGTGGATATTTCTGACTACGAGGCAGTCCATGAAATTAGAAAGAGTGCAAAGAAGGTGCGGTATGCGGCCACTTACTTCGACGAGACGGTTTCTAAAGACTTAAACCAATACAGAAAACACGCCAAGGCCATTCAATCTGAATTCGGTGAAATTACAGATGCGCATGTCAATTATGAGTTACTGACAGAATACGCAGATAAAGTGACAGATGAAAATGTGCGTGACTTATTAATTCAAATTCGCGATGATATCGAATTCGGGGAATAAATTTAAGAATAAAAGCATACACAAAAAGCAGCTGGCTGTTCCAACTGCTTTTTATCATCTTTTGCTATTTGAAAGTAGGTAGCACCTTGCACGCTCATTTAAAACCGGACGCGAGCGAGGCCCAGCTTACACAGTCGCGTTCAAAATGTCATACTTCGCCGATACTTCATAAATCCTCCAATATCTTTTAGATATTGTTGAGCTTTTGTTCCAGTGCGACTAGTCTTAGATAAATTCTCTGATCCTATTTAAAATCTTTCGTTTGCGTATCTTGTCAAGAAGGCTTTCGTTCTTTCTTGTTTCGGTGTATCGATGACTTCTTTGGCTGGACCTTGTTCGACAATGACCCCTTTGTCCATGAAGACGATATTAGTTGATACGTCACGAGCGAAGGCCATTTCGTGGGTTACAACGATCATAGTTAGTCCTTCTTTGGCTAATTGAGTCATTGTTTCTAATACTTCCCCAACCATTTCTGGGTCAAGGGCTGATGTAGGCTCATCGAATAGTAAGACTTCTGGGTCCATTGAAAGGGCACGGGCAATCGCGACACGCTGTTGTTGTCCACCAGATAGTTGGTCAGGACGGGCGTCACGGTAAGGTGCCATACCGACTTTTTCAAGGTTCTTAAGCGCAACAGCTTCAGCTTCTGCTTGGCTACGACCTAAGATTTTACGTTGGCCAACTGTACAGTTTTCAAGTGCTGTAAAGTTTTTAAATAGGTTGAATGATTGGAATACCATACCAACTTGGGTACGGAATTTATTGATGTTCATTTTCTTGCCGTTTAAAATTGATTGACCGTGGTATAAAATGTCGCCGCCAGTTGGTTCTTCAAGTAGGTTTAAGCAACGTAGTAAGGTAGATTTACCTGATCCAGATGAACCAATAATAGAGGTTACTTGCCCTGGGCGCACTTGGAAGTCGATATCACGTAGGACCAAGTTTTCCCCAAAACGTTTTTCTAAATGTTGTACATTTAAGATTAATTGATCTTGGTTTTGCATGTCTTTTTCCTCCTATTGTTCTCTTTGTCCGTTGACTACTGTATTCGTGCTAGATTCATATACATGGTAAGTCTTTTTGCCCGCCATACGATTTTCGATGAAATTCAAGACACGAGTTGTTGTAAAAGTTAAGACGAAGTAGATGATTGCTGTAATTAGGAAAGTTTGGAAGGTTAGGTAAGTTGAACCTGCAGCTGATTTCGTTACAAAGAATAACTCAGTTACTGCGATAACATTCAATACAGACGTATCTTTAATATTGATCACAAATTCGTTACCTAAAGCTGGTAAGATTGACCGAATAGCTTGTGGCAAAACGATTGTCGTCATTGTTTGGTAGTGGTTCATACCGATGGCACGAGCGGCCTCAGTTTGGCCTTTATCCACTGAGGTAATCCCACCACGGATCACTTCAGCTAGGTAAGCACCAGTATTAATCGATACAATTAGTAAGGCTGCAAACATAGTAGACATTTGGAAATTAAAGAATAGTCTTGAACCATAGAAAATCATCATAGCTTGTACCATCATTGGGGTACCACGGAAGATTTCAATGTAGGCAGCAATCACAAAGTCGAATAATTTATAGAAGAAGTAGGCAACCGGTTTTTGATCGCGACGGACGATTAATGAACGGTAGATGGCAATCATTAAACCAATGACAAATCCAATAATTGTTGAGCTTAATGCGATAAACATAGTGTTACCAGCACCAACTAGGAATTGGGAACCGTAAGTATCCCAGATGCCCGCAACTTCAGACCAGAACCCAGCACTTTCACCGCGCTCGTTTAAGTTCACCATATCTTCCATTAACTGGTCACGGTCAGCGGTTGGAATAGTTGCTAAAGCTTGGTTCATAATGTTGGTTAATGTAGAATCTTTTCTGGTTGCAACAGCAATATCAGAAGTGACTTCACCTAAGTCAAAGCCTTGACCCTCAGCGAACTCCACGTATGTTAAGTCAGGGTTGGCAGCTACAGCAGCCATGGCACCTGGTTTTTCAGATACATAGGCGTCAACTGAACCAGCAGTTAAAGCAGTGATCATCGTTGGGAATGAATCTAGGGCAGTGGCTTGGTTTACGTCAGGGATTTGCGGAATTAAATCATAATGGAATGTGTTTAATTGACCAGTAACAGTTGTGCCAGCGAAATCTTCTAGCGATGTGGCATCTGCGTATTCACCGTCAGCCATTGTCACTAGAACGATATCTGAAGAATAGTAAGAATCTGAGAAGTCCATTTGTTGTAGACGTTCTGGTGTTGGTGACATACCGGCGATAATCACGTCAATCATGCCAGATTCAAGTGCAGGTGGTAGACCGTCCCACTCTAACTTAACAATTTCGAGTTCTAAACCTAGTGAATCAGCTAGACGTTTAGCGATTTGCACGTCATAACCGTTTGCAAATTCACCGTCAGAATTTGAAATACGGACCGCTCCGTCTGCGTCAGATGTTTGCGACCAGTTGAAGGGTGCATAGTTGGCTTCCATCCCGACGCGTAGGACGCCTTCTGTGTCTAAACCTTCAGCTAATGCTTTTTGGTCCACCTCAATTGTTGTGCCAATCTCACTCGCTTCAACAAAAGCGGATGTTGGGCCAACGATGGCAAATACGATGGTCAAAATAGCAATCAAAGCTTTTTGCCAAGTGTTTCTTATTTGATGATTTTTCATAATAATACCTCCCGAAAATAATAAAAAGCCTCTACAGCAATAAATTGCAATAGAGGCTTCCCTTTGTACGCAGTAAGACTATGACTAGTCTTTCAGTCGTCACTCGTAGGATAGCGCATCACTTGGTGAAGTGACAGTCATAAACATTTTTTGTTTATGCCCAATACTTTAACTTGGGGTTAAAATATTTCGGCGAATATTCCTTTCCATACTTTCAACGCTCCCGCTCGGGTATGTACTGATAAGCTCCGCACCTCTATCTCAATATATCGTATCTCATCATACACGAACAACAGTGACTTGTCATGAAAATCTGATTAAATCTTTCATATCAGCCTAAAATCATTGCGATTTTTCTAACTTTTTGGGTCATTGGAAGCAGATAATGGCTAGGTCTAGCCATTATACGGGATAAATGGTAAAATATCTAAGATTATGAAAGATAGGTGAAACAAAAGCCGTTAAGACGGACCTTTCTATTGCATCTATAAACATTTAACGCACATTATAAAAAGTTGGAGTGACAAATATGTCGAATGAAGAAAAAAACAGAGTAATAGCGAAATTGGGCTATCACAAATTCACCATCAAGAGTCATAAAACAAGTGAACATATTCAACAAGTGAGCCGTGATATCAACCAATTACTAGCTGATATCAGTAAAAAGAATCCTAATATGTCAATGGAAGAGATGGCTTTATTAGTAGCGTTAAACATCCAATCTGATAATGTGGATTTACAAGCACAAATGGCTGTAAAATCTAAAGAAAATGCCGATTTAATGGTCCGTGTAAAATCAATGGAGCAAACCATGGGCACGTTGGTGAAAGAAATCGCTGAAATAGAAAAAGAAAAGATGCGTGAAGCACAAGAAAAAACTCAACCACAAACACCATCAAAAGCCAAGACGACCCAGGGACATGCTAAAGCGTCAGCTAAAAGACCAGCGCAAACAAAAGCAAGTGGAAAACAAACACTAACACAGGCTGACTTAGATAAAGAAATTCCTGAAATTAGCCAACCAAGTTTGAAGTCTAGTGTGAACACAGCCTCAAAACAATTGGGTCGTTTGCGTCAAACACCAAGATCATAGGCTATTGATAGAAAATATGGGTACCAACGGGAGGAAAGCATGACAAGTTTTTTGATTTTATTATTTTTTATACTTAGTATAGGCGTTGGTGTCTATCGAGGGGCTATACTGCAAGGCATTCATTCACTAGGTCTGTTGGTCGCGTATTTGTTTGCTGTTTTGTTCTATCAAAACCTAATTGACCTTGTGTCTTTATGGGTACCTTATGTAGGTTTAGATATTGAAAATACCTTTGCCTATTATCCTGTGGCTTTATTACAAAATATGGATGTCATTTACTTTAGACTAGTTTCCATGTTAGCCATCATCTTGCTTGTTTGGATTGTTACTAAATTTATTGCTTTTGGCTTAAGAGACTTGAAATTTAAAGAAATGGATATTCAATGGAATGGTATTTTGGGTGGCCTATTTGGTTTCTTCTCAGCTTGGTTCTGGTCATTCTTTATTTTAATGTTTATGTCAGTATTAACCTTTGAAGGTGTGCAAACAACCCTAGCCAATTCATCAGTCTCCGACTTTATTATCTTGAATACCCCAATCTTATCTGGCCAGGTATTTAACATCCTATTACAAGGATTAGGCAACTTACCATTTTAACAACTTGAAAATATATGCCTTTGCGTACTGCGCACCGTGGCAATTGATATGGCTGTGATAATTGATCACGGCCTATTTCCTACTTAAGACGACTTTTATATTCGTTCCTGATAACAATCGAAGGAGGACACATTTTGAACCCTAAAATATTTCAAACCTTAGAATTTGAGAAAATACAACAACAAGTAGCAAAAGAAACCCGAACTGAAATAGGAAAAATCCAAGCATTAAATTTAAAACCCAGTGCAGAAGCAGAAGAAATTGAGCAAGCCTTACAAAGTGTTGACGATGTCAAACGCTTGTTTGAATTAGACAAACGAATCCCAGTCAGTCAATTAATCAATGTAAAACCATTCTTAAAACGATTGGATATTGGTGCTGACTTAAATGGGAAAGAATTAGCTGCAGTAGGCCGAGTCTTACGTGCATCTGGCGAGGTTTCTACCTTCTTTAGTAAACTAAAAGAAGCGCAAGTTGAATTAATGCAATTATATTCAATAGCGGATGACTTTATTGATATGCGGGACTTGATGCGTAAAATGCAAAATGCCATTGCAGATGATGGGTCAGTCTATGACAATGCCTCGTCAACTTTACATGGCTTAAGACAAGGAATCAAACGTGAAGAAGCGGGTATCCGTGTCAAACTAGACCAAATCATCCGTTCTAATAAAGCCTCCTATTTAAGTGAGGCCATCATTACTATCCGTAACAACCGCTTTGTTATTCCGGTTAAACAAGAATATCGCAATGCCTTTGGTGGGGTAGTTCATGACCAATCGTCATCAGGACAAACACTCTATATTGAACCGCAAACAGTTTTAGATGCGAATAACCACTTACGGTCCCTGCAAGTCCAAGAAGACGAGGAAATTAAACGTATTTTTCAAGAGCTATCTGCAGAATTAGCCCCTTACACTAGTGAAATTGCTGAAAACAATCAACGTCTTGGAGATTTGGACTTGATTCAAGCTAAATTCTTCTTTGCCCGTGAAATTGGGGCCAACCGACCTATATTAGCAAATGAATCTGAACGTATTGACTTGAAAGAAGCTAGACATCCCTTATTAGATCGCAAATCAGTAGTCGCAAATGACATTCATTTTAGTCATGAATACAATATGATTGTTATTACAGGGCCAAATACTGGTGGTAAAACCATTACCTTGAAAACAGTCGGTCTACTGCAATTAATGGCACAATCAGGCTTGTATATCACAGCCAAGGCAGATTCACGAGTAGAAATCTTCAATGAGATTTTTGCGGATATTGGTGACGAACAGTCCATTGAACAAAGTTTATCAACATTCTCGGGCCATATGACCAATATTATCCGTATAGTGGAAGCTGCAGATGACCATTCACTTGTCTTGATCGATGAGTTGGGATCAGGTACCGACCCTCAAGAAGGGGCAGCCATCGCCATCGCGGTATTGAACCGTTTTGCCTTCCTAAATGCAAAAGTAATGGCCACTACCCATTATCCTGAACTGAAAACTTACGCCTACGAACATCCTGGGGCCATCAATGCTTCGATGGAATTTAATGAAATTACCTTGGAACCGACTTATCAATTGCTGATTGGGGTGCCGGGGCGCTCTAACGCCTTTGATATCTCCCAACGACTAGGTTTACCAGTTGAAATGGTGGATGAGGCGCGTTCTTATATCCAAGAAGACAGCCAAAATCTGAACGAAATGTTGCTTGATCTTGAAACCCAACGCCATGAATACGAAGACTTAACAGCCGAAGCAGCCAAAGACTTAGCTGATGCTGAAAATCTTTTAAATGATTTGAAAAAGGCACAAGCCAGACTAGAAGCTGACAAACAAACTTACATGAACCGGGCCCGTAAAGAAGCCAATCAATTGGTAGAAGACACCAAGGCACAAGCCGATGACATTCTGGCGGAGATTCGGGAGTGGCAAATCAACCATCCAACCATTGGTAACATCAAGGAACACGAGATGATTGACCGTCAAAGTGCCTTATCTAACTTAACGCAAGAAGAAGAACAGCTGAAGAAAAACAAAGTCCTTCAAAAAGCCAAGAAAAATAAAGAGCGAAAAGCCGGCTTTGAAGCGGGCGATGAAGTGAATGTGCTAAGCTACGGGCAACGTGGTACCTTGGTTGAGAAACGCGACAAGGACTGGGTAGTTCAGATGGGGATGCTGAAGATGGAAGTGGCTGAAAAAGACTTAACTTTAGTTGATGAGAAACCGAAGAAAGAAAAAAATCATCGGGCTGGCCTTAAAGCAAGTAAGGCTAAATCAGTCAATACTAGCCTAGATTTACGTGGTGAACGGTACGAGGAAGCCATGATTCGACTGAGCAACTTTATCGATTCAGCCTTATTAGCTGGACATGGTCAGGTAACCATTATTCATGGTCACGGGACGGGCGCCTTAAGACAGGGTGTTCAAAAGGCCTTGAAGAACCATCCACGGGTTGAATCCTTTGAATTTGCACCTTATAACATGGGTGGTAATGGGGCGACAATCGCTAAATTTAAAGGCTAAATTGCTAAAAAGCAGATAAATGTTCAAATTGGTCAGACAATGCTATAATGATGAAGAATAAAAATGAGAGGGGTAATACAAATGGTTAAAGCTATTACAGATGCAGAATTTAAAAATGAAACTGAAGAAGGCGTTGTATTAATCGACTTCTGGGCAACTTGGTGTGGTCCTTGTCGTATGCAATCACCAATCGTTGAAACTTTAGATGATGAAATGGGTGACCAAGTTAAATTCACTAAAATGGATGTAGATGATAATCCAGAAACTGCACGTGAATTTGGTATCATGTCCATCCCAACATTAATGATCAAAAAAGATGGTCAAGTTGTGGAACAATTAATTGGTTACACACCTAAAGACAACTTAGAACAAGTATTAAACAAATACTTATAATCTAAAATAAAGAAAGCGGTCGGGAAATTCCCCGACCGTTTTTTTTTATTGGCTTAAATCTATTTGTTACAGGGCAAACATGACCCATCAGTCCTATTTGACGATGAGCCCTTTTTTCAAATTTACTCGACCAATTTACGGCCTTCGTTGCCTTTTTCGATATTTTCTAAGATGTCGTGGTTGAAGAAACCATCTTCATATTGTTTACGCCAGTCCATAAAGCCTTCGTCTAACCCGCGAATAAGGACTTCTGCGGTACCAATATTGGTTGCTAGTGGAATGTTATACACATCACATAAACGAATTAGGGCAGTCACATCTGGTTCGTGGGGCATAGCTGCTAATGGATCACGCATAAAGATGACTAAGTCCATTTCGTTTTGTGAGATAGCCGCGCCGACTTGTTGGTCACCCCCAAGTGGGCCTGATTTAAAGCGGTGAACGTCTAAACCAGTAGCTTCGATTATACGTAAACCGGTTGTCCCTGTAGCAAATAATTCATGTTTTTCAAGTATGAATTTATAGGCAGTTGTAAAGGACACCATCATATCTTTTTTTGAATCATGGGCAATAAGTGCAATTTTCATATAGCATATCCTCCAGTTCCTATCGGCAATCTGATTTTCATTCGAGACATTCACCTTTTTCCTTAAATTACGTTTAATAATTGCGAATTGGTGAAGTGAATCGTCTTCTTCTGTTATAATTGTATCATAGATGATAAATTGTTCATTGCGTTTTTTGAACGATTTGTTTGACGGAGGAGGTTAACATGAACAGACCTATCGGATTCTTAGATTCTGGTGTAGGTGGCTTGACGGTAGTGAAAGAAGCTATGCGACAATTGCCCAATGAATCGATTATCTATATTGGCGACAATGCACGTTGTCCTTATGGGCCAAGAAGTGTAGAAGAAATAGCGACTTTTACCAATCAAATGGTCGATTTTCTTTTAACCAAAGATATTAAATTATTGGTCATTGCCTGTAATACAGCGACTGCGGTTGCCTTAGATGAAATTAAACAGCGGGTGTCTATTCCAGTTATTGGGGTGATTCAGCCGGGTGCAAGAGCAGCCAATAAATACACAAAAAATGGCAAAATTGGTGTTTTAGGTACAGAAGGGACCATTAAAAGTGGCATGTATCTTGAAAACTTACTACAAAAAAATAAAGACTTGAACACGACTTCATTAGCTTGTCCAGCCTTTGTCCCATTAGTAGAAAGCCAACAATATGCTACACCTTTAGCCAAAAAGGTGATTGCGGAAACTTTAGCACCCATAAAAAATAAAGGGTTGGATACAGTCATTCTAGGTTGTACCCACTATCCTTTACTAAGAGATACCATACAAAAAACCTTGGGACATACGGTCAAACTGATTGATTCTGGCCAAGAAACCATTTCAGATGTATCCATCCTTTTGGATTACAACGACATTGCCAAATTGTCGAATGATCCATCACCAAGAATGACTGAATTTTACACCACCGGATCACCAGAACTATTTAAGGAGATTGCGGACGACTGGTTGGATAAACCAATTGAAGTGGACCGTGTCACTATCGAAACACTTGAAGCAATTCAAAAACAGATGAAAGAAGGCTAACATTTATATGAAGCAAGTAATGATCGCTACTGCCAACCCAGGTAAAGCCAAGGAATTCAAGCAATTATTCGACCCATACGGGATTGAAGTTAAAACCTTGCTAGATTTTCCAGACTATCCAGATATTCCAGAAACTGGAACTACTTTCATTGAAAATGCGACGATTAAAGCCACAACAGCCGCTAAAGACTTGCACATGCCAGTTATTGCGGATGATTCTGGTCTAGCCATTGACGCACTCAACGGGGCACCAGGCGTTTATTCAGCTCGTTACGCAGGTCCTGAAAAGTCAGATGCTAACAACCGGAAAAAGGCCTTAACCGAGCTTGCTGACGTCCCTGATGCAGATAGAGGCGCGACTTTCCATACCTATCTAGTCGTTTCTGACGCACAAGGTAAAGTCATCAATCATTACCACGGTACTTTATCTGGTGTCATCCTACGTGAAGAGCGCGGGGAAAATGGTTTCGGCTATGACCCAATTTTTTACGTACCAAGTGAAGGTTTAACCACAGCTGAAATGTCAGCAGAGAAAAAAGATTCTTTAAGTCACAGAGGAAATGCCTTACGTTTACTAGCCAAAGATTTAGAAAATGGGGAGTTGAATTTATATGAAGATTCTAATCACGAGTGATAACCACGGCGACCACGAGGCGCTTGTCAACCTAGTCTTAAAAGCAGGAGATGACATTGATTTATTTATCCACTGTGGTGACTCTGAGTTATCAGAAGATGATACCATTTGGGGGATTTTCCATACCGTAAGAGGAAACACTGACTATGGCAACTACAAGGATGTCATCAGCTTAAATACCCCTGAAGGGAAGATTGTCGTTACCCACGGCCATTTATATGGAGTAAAACAGAACTTGAAGAAATTGGTTGCCTTAGCGAAAGACAATCAAGCGGATGTTATTATGTACGGCCATACCCATGTCATGGATGACCAAGAAATTGACGGGATAAAAATTATTAACCCAGGTTCAATCCGCATTCCAAAAGGTAAATACCCATATCCATCATTTGCCATCTTAGACTGGCAAGAGGACAAGAAAGAAGTTACTTTCTTCAATACAGACTGGGAAGTCATTACAGAAGTAGGTTAAAAATATAAAAACCGCACGATCTATGTCCAAATTAGGACTTGATCGCGCGGTTTTTGTATATGTGTTTGTAAGGGCTATAGTTCTGCCCCTGAGTCATAAACTGGTTGTTTGTAGCCCTTACGTACAAGCAAGTCTGTAAGTTGTTCATAGTAGTGTGAACGAACTGCAAACTTATCGCCATCTCTAGTACTGAATACTACGCGGTAGAATAAGCGGCCGACAGCGTCACGTTGGTAACCCCAAACTTCCGGTTCACCTAAAACCCGGTCATCAGAAGAAGCTAATGATAAGCCATCTTTGATGACAGTTTCGATTGAGGCTAAATCATCGTTTGGATCAATGTATAAGTCTACGTACATACGGCGAGTGGTATTTGAAGAATTGGTTACATTTTCGATGTTACGGTTAGGGATAAAGTGTCTTGAACCGTCGTCACCAGAAAGAATAGTTGTCCGGATACCAGTTGAAATAATGGTACCTGATAAACCAGCGATTGTAACGTAGTCTCCGACAGCAAATTGGTGTTCTAAAAGAATGAAGAAACCATTGACCACATCAGTGATAAAACCTTGTGCACCAAGACCTAAGGCTAGGGAAGCAACCCCGGCACCGGCTACTAGTGTAGCCACTGGTAAACCTAGAATGGCTAGAATAGAGTAACCTAATAGGAAATAGTAAGTATATTGAACAACGTTTTCCACTAATTTATGGATGGTTTTGTTCCGTTGAATAGACCCGACATTGCGGTTTTCAATCCGTTTAGCGTCTCGCTCAAAGTATACATCAACAATTCGGTCGATAATCTTTTTGACAATCCAAAAGATTAAAGTAGTAATCACCAATTCAAAAACGGTAGAAATTAAGCTTGAGAGTAGGCTAGCATAATCAATAGATTCGATATAAGTGCGCCACCATTGTCTAAATTGATCCAAATAAATCATCCTTTCAATATTTCCCTTTTTCTTCATGGTATCGAATGATGAAATTATTGTAAAGCCATTTGCAAGAGGATTAACCAATATTTAAGTTGTAGGATTTTTTAGCTTAAAATAAGTGCGTTATTTTTTGTAAAGCCCTCTCATGGTATGGTAAAATATTCTTATAGTTATATATTAAATATCTTATATTTAATGATATGAGAGATGGAGAAGGAGTGATTTTTACATGACCGGAGGCCAAATTGCGGGCTTAATCGCAGCAATAGCATTTGCGGCATTAGTGATCTACATTATTCTATTCTTACGTGAACTAACAAAAACCATGAAGGAAGTTACAGGTGTTGTTAATGAAGCGAATGAAACAGTTAAAGTAGTCACCAAGGATGTGGATGCATTATCAATTGAGGTGCAAGGATTACTCAATAAGTCTAATGTTTTATTAGATGATGTGAATGGAAAAGTAGCTCAAGTGGACCCACTGTTCAAAGCAATCGGGGACATTGGGGTAACCGTTTCAGACGTGAATGATTCTACACGTAACTTAGTCCTAAATATTACCAATACTGCCCAAACAAAGGTAGATGATATTAAGGATAAAACAACAGGTGCTACTGAAACTGGTTCAACTACCGTAACCGCTGAGCAAGCTGTAAAACCTGGACAACCAACTGTGACTGGTATTCAAAAAGTGGGCCAATCAGCTAAAGCTTTATATCAAAAACGCCAAGTGCGCAAGGCACAAGAAAATTCACAATCTAAGCCATACTAATCAATATTATTAATTGAAAGAAAGAGGGAAATATATATGTCTAGAAATACAGGTTCATTCTTATTAGGTGCAATCATCGGTGGTACTGCAGGTGCTGTAGCAGCATTATTATTCGCACCAAAATCAGGTCGCGAGTTCCGTGATGACTTAAATCAACAAGCAAACGTTCTTCGTGATACAGCTTTAGACTACGCTGATATCGTCACTGAAAAAGGTAACGTAATGTATCAAACTGCTAGCGACGCTGCACAAGATATCCGCGTGAACTTATCAGAATCTGCTGAAGTTTTAAAAGCACAATTAAACGAAGCAACCACTGAAGCAACTAAACAATACCAAGTAGCGCGTGATGAAGTAGCAAGTGCTTATGCAGACGCCAAAAATACGACTGCCCAAGCAACAGATGATGCAAAAGCTGAAGTTGCGGAAGGTACTGAAGAAGTGAAAGCCGCTACTGATAAAGCAGCAGCTAAAGAACAACCAGTTAAAGAAGACGCTGAAAAAGTGAAACAACAAGTAGAAGAAGTTAAATAAAAATAATTGCTGACTTAAGCGAATAAAACAGAATTGCCTACAAGTATTTGAGTTGTTGAAATACCTGTAGGCAATTTTTGTGGTGTTTTGTAATAATCATGCAAATTTTTCACGTTTTTATGAAAATGACTTGTTAAACAAGTCAAATACTGATAGAATATGAAAATGTGAATGAAAGCAGTCACTGTCACAAAGAAAACGCTTGCAAATATAACTTTTTAGTGCTATATTTGGCGTTGTAATCATGAAAATAAATTTAAAAATTTTAAAGGAGCGATGAAGATGGAAAAACAAACTGTTACGATCTATGATGTTGCGCGTGAAGCACAAGTATCTATGGCTACAGTTTCTCGTGTCGTAAATGGTAACACGAATGTTAAACCTTCAACGCGTGCAAAAGTATTAGATGTAATTAAACGACTAGACTACCGTCCAAATGCGGTCGCACGTGGATTAGCAAGTAAAAAAACGACAACAGTTGGGGTATTATTACCAGATATCACAAACAATTTCTTTAGTGCTTTAGCTTTAGGGATTGATGATATTGCCTCAATGTATAAATACAACATTATCCTAGACAATGCAGATAATAAAAAAGAATCACAAGTTCTTTCTAATATCTTAGCAAAACAAGTAGATGGTGTTATCTACATGGGCCACCAATTATCTGACTCTGTTCGTGAAGAAATCAATCGTACAAACACACCTTTTGTATTAGCTGGTTTAAACGATCATAAAGGTGAAATTCCTTCTGTAAATATCGACTACACACAAGCTTTCTATGAAGCCGTTTCAGGTTTATTTGCACAAGGATATAAAAATATTGGTTTCCTAGCGGCTAAACCATACTTTACAAATAACCTAGACCGTTACAATGGGTACTTAAAAGCTTTAGAAGAAGCTGGTAAAGAATTGGACGAATCATTATTATTTGAAGTGCAAGACTCTCGTTTCAAAAACGGCGAAGACATTGCCCAACAAATCCTTGACTCAAAAGCTGACGGTATCGTTGTCGTCGGTGATGAGTTAGCTGTTAAAGTAACCAACCATATGGTGGATAATGGTGTGAAGGTACCAGAAGAATTTGCTATTGTGACATCAAACAACACGGCTTTAACTGAAGTTGTTCGTCCAACTTTAACGTCAATTGAACCACCTTTATATGATATTGGTGCCGTTTCAATGCGTATCTTAACAAAATTGATGAACAAAGAAGAAGAAATCGAAAACCATGTAACCTTACCACATAAATTTATTTTACGTGATTCAACTAAGGATGCATAAATCGATAAGGACCTCCAAAGCGAAATGCTTTGAAGGTCCTTTTTAAATGCTCATTTTATAATAGTAGATATCGCTATTCAGGCGAGCTCGAAAGACCAGCTCAAGACCTGGACGCCTTAGTCGTTGAGCTAAGGTGCTTTTCTGAAAGCCATTTTTACCTTGTTGTTTAAAAACTCTTCCATTATCATTAATATAATGAATTGGGAAGGTGTTGGATTTAGATGAAGAATAAATTGAGCCAGGGTAACCGAATATTACTGATGATGATAGCTATTGGACTAACCTGTCTAGTGGGCATTGCACTTGCATACAATGGGATTGTTTCACCAAATAATGCCAATGAAAATGAGGATGAACAAGCGGGTAAGGATACGCCAGCCATACAAGTGCCGTCCTTTTTGTCAAATCTGCCAGCTAAGGAAACTGAGGACCAGTGGCAGGGTGAGGATGGAACGTTTGTCTTGCGGTCGGTTGGTGATGTTTTGATTCATTCGGAGGTGACAGCAACTTCGGATACGGCAGCGGAGGTGTTTGCGGATCAAACGGCTTCACTACAGGAGGTGGGTGCTCTAACTGGAGACAATTTGATTGCCTATGGTTCGAATAGTGGGGAAACGGCAGTTGATCTGGGAGTTTCGGACTATAATTTTGACCCTATGATTGCTAAAATTGCGCCATTTACATCTTATGCAGATTTTACAGTGGCCAACCTGGAGATTCCTGCGGCCTATCCTGAATTGCCGGTGGCGACTTATCCGAATTTTAATATGCCATCGTCCATTCTGGGGTCTTTGAAGCGGGCTGGTATTGACGGTGTATCAACTGCGACCAACCATACGTTGGACCAGTTTGCGGACGGAGCCTACATCACTATGGATTATTTGGATGAGGCTGGGCTCATGTATTACGGGGCTTTTAGTAGTCAAGAAGACCATGACACGGCAAGGATTGTCGAGAAAAATGGGATTAAGTTGGGCTTTCTGGCTTATACTTATGGGACCAACGGCATGGTTCCGCCTGAAGATGAGCCGTGGGTGGTTAACTATGCGGATTTACCAGTGATGCTTGAAGACGTAGCGGCATTGAATGACCAAGTGGATGCGGTTGTTGTATCCTTACATTTGGGGACTGAATACGGGACTTTGCCGGATGGTGAACAAATCGCTGTGACTCAGGCCTTGGCCGATGCTGGGGTAAAATTGGTGATTGGTGGGCACCCGCATGATTTACAGCCCGTGAATTGGTTGAATGACAAGGATACCTATGTGATTTATTCGCAAGCGTCATTTATGACTGGTCAAGTTGCGGATGATAATAAACTTGGGGGCATTCATGAGGTGACTTTTGAGCGTGATGAGAACGGTGAAGTTCAAGTGAGCGCCGGGAAGTTCATGCCGACTTATTTCTCAGGGACAGCTAATGAGACTTCATATGAAAGTGTCCCACTAGCAGTGTATAAGGGACAAGATAATGATCAAGCGGCTTGGGTTGAGACCATCCATGACCGGATGATGACTTATACAGAAGATTTTATCTATGAGGATTATTTGGAGACTGCCTGGACAGAGGGCGTTGACTACGAATAATAGCAGTAGGTAGAGGATTGCTAACAAGCGTGGGCCTGACAGTACCTTTGCTAGAATGAATTTAGTAAAATGCAATAAGGGATTGATTTTGTATCGAATTCCCTTTAAATTGTCAGCTTTTTTGTGAGAACATCATCTTTTCATTTTGTTTTCAAATGGCATAGATTATAATAGGATGAGATTTTGTTTATTTTGTTCAAGAGACAACTGTACTTGGCAAAAGATAAAACAAGGAACTTATTTAATTTGTCAGTGGGATTTGCATTAAATAAGGATAAATAAATTGAAGGACGGGATAATATGCAAGCAGTAATTACAGTAATTGGTAAGGATAAGGTTGGTATTTTAGCGAAAGCAGCCACTAAATGTGCTGAATTAAACGCAAATATTGTAGATGTTGAGCAATCAATCATGCAAGACCTTTTTACCATGGTGATGATCGTCAATATTGATGGTTTAAACGTTGAATTTGAGGACTTTAAAAAAGAAATTAAAGATGCATTAACTGCGATGGAAGTTTATGTAATGCACGAAGATATTTTTAATGCCATGCATAAAATTTAAGTCAGTTAAGGAGAAACAAACATGCTAGAAATGAATAATATCATTGAAACAGTTTCAATGATTAAAGACAACAATTTAGATATTCGAACAATTACAATGGGCATTTCGTTGATTGACTGTGCAGATCCAGATATCGACCGTGCCTGCCAAAAGGTATACGATAAAATCACTACAGTTGCCAAAGACTTGGTTAAAACTGGTGAAGAAATTGAAGAAAAATACGGGATACCAATCGTTAATAAGCGTATTGCTGTAACGCCAATTTCGCAATTATTAGCGGCTTCAGGTGGCGACCCATTAAAATATGCCCACATTTTAGACAAAGCAGCCAATGCGGTTGGCGTTAACTATATCGGTGGATATACGGCATTAGTTCATAAAGGATTTTCTGCTGGAGACCGAGCTTTAATCGAATCGATTCCACAAGCCATGGCTGAAACAGACCACGTTTGTTCATCAGTTAATATTGGATCAACTCGTGCAGGTATCAACATGGATGCTGTTAAAATCATGGGTGAAGTTGTCCGTAAAGCAGCTGAATTAACCCAAGAAAACGAAAGCATGGGGGCCTCTAAGATTGTCGTCTTTTGTAATGCAGTGGAAGACAATCCATTTATGGCCGGTGCCTTCCACGGTCAAGGGGAGCCGGATGTTGTGATCAACGTTGGGGTTTCTGGACCAGGTGTTGTCCGCAATGCACTTGCAGAATTGCCAAAAGATGCATCTCTTGAAACAGTGGCAGATACGATTAAACAAACAGCTTTCAAAGTCACTCGTATGGGCCAATTAGTAGGTACAGAAGCCTCTAACATGCTTGGTGTACCCTTTGGTATCGTAGACTTGTCATTAGCGCCTACGCCAGCTGTTGGTGATTCTGTAGCTCATATCCTAGAAGAAATTGGTTTAGATCAAGTAGGTGCCCATGGATCAGTAGCGACTCTAGCTATGCTTAATGATGCAGTTAAAAAAGGTGGTATCATGGCATCATCAAATGTTGGTGGTTTATCAGGTGCCTTCATTCCAGTTAGTGAGGATGCAGGGATGATTGCTGCTGCTGCTAACGGTACTTTAAATCTTGAAACTTTAATGTCTATGACGGCAGTATGTTCAGTTGGTTTAGATATGATCGTCATACCTGGTGATACAACGCCTGAAATTATTTCAGCGATTATTGCTGATGAAGCAGCCATTGGGATGATCAATTCTAAAACAACAGCTGTTCGAGTAATTCCAGCTATCGGTCGTCGTGATGATGAAGTCTTGAACTTTGGTGGTTTGTTTGGTGAAGCTTCTGTTATGCAAGTCAATAGAACTTCTCCAAATACCTTTATCAACCGTGGTGGTCGTATTCCAGCGCCAATTCAATCCCTTAAAAACTAAAATAATTTTTAAAGCTAAAGCTCTTATCTTATCACGAGGTAAGAGCTTTTATTTGGTGGCCTGAAATTTTCCAATTATAATGTAGGTACAGTGTAAACTGAATACGTATTAAGGGGAAATTACATGAATTTATTAAATCAAACATTAACCTTAAATAATGGGGTAGAAGTCCCACAAATCGCATTAGGGACTTGGCAAACACCGACCGCTGAGGCAGTGAGCTCAGTTCGTTTTGCTCTAGACAATGGCTACAAACACATTGACGGTGCCCATGCTTACGGAAACGCTAAAGGGATTGGTGAAGGGATTAAATCTTCTGGTGTTAACCGTGAAGATATCTTCATCACAACTAAGGTTCGCGGGGAATCGAAAACTTATGAAGCGGCTATGGACAACTTCTACCAAGAATTAAAAGATTTAGACACTGATTATATTGATTTATTGTTAGTACACTGTCCGACGCCATGGCGCTTTTTCTCAAGAACTGATGACAAACGTCCAAGCTTCTATGAAGAAAATATCCAAGTATGGCGCGCTTTAGAGGAATTGTATGATAAAGGCTTAGTCCGTGCAATCGGGGTTTCAAACTTTAACGCAGACGACTTACAACACTTAATTGAAAACACAAATATTAAACCTGTTGTAAACCAAATCAAGTACCACATCGGCTATACGCAAGACGATATTGTATCTTATTGTGAAGCTAATGACATCATCGTTGAAGCTTATTCATCATTAGGTACAGGTCGCTTATTAGGCAACGAAGATATTAAGGCAATTGCAGATAAATACGGTGTATCCGTACCGCAATTATGCTACCGTTATCCTTTGCAAAAAGGCCACATCATTCTACCAAAATCAGTTCACGAAGAATACATTCTTGCCAATGCTGAATTAGATTTTGAAATTTCTGAAGCTGATATGGCAACTTTAGATGAAATCATTATTGAATAACCTGATTGTCATCCTTCATAAAAAAATGAAGCCATGGAATACCTAGCGCTAAAAATAAAAATCGTGATGAAATAATGATAAATATTATTTTTCGTCGCGTTTTTTATTTTGATTGATTTCGAACAAAAATAATTTCTACGTTAATTTCACGTGTAGCGTAAATAACTATTCTATTTTGTCATAATTCTGATAGATGGTGGGTCACTCGTTAAATTTTTGTGTTTCACTTACCTTTTAAGGTATTTGACTCATTAGACTTTTTTAAAGAATAAAAACCCTCCAACTCTCTAGTTTAGGATGAGTTGAAGGGTTTCTTTGTTGGGAGACTATCTTGTTTTGCATATCTTATTTTAAATGTCTTTTTTAGAGGCAATGTACTCCTTCACTAAACGATCGTATTCGTGCATAATTGATGAAATGACCGGACTTTTTACCGACGCTAATTTGAAGGAATCGATGGAAGCTATAGGCAATACATCATTACCCGTTCCTGATATAAAAGCACCATCGATAGTATTTAATTCAGTTACTGGAATATTTTGTTCAATGATATCAATTTGCTGCTGTTGGCAAATAGCTACTACTTTAGAACGTACAATACCTAAAAGAACATTTTTTGCTGGGGAAGTATAGAGCTTCTCCCCTTTAACAATAAATAAATTTGAACGACTGCCTTCTGTGACGTTACCTTCTTGGTCGACTAACAGCACTTCATATGAACCTGTTTTTTCTCGTTCCGCTAGTACAGTTTTTTGATATGCTTCACGTTGGATCTTGATATTCGGATCTTCTCTTTCCAAATCCAACAAAGTTGTTTTAATGCCAGTTTGATAATAACGCGCAGGCGGATAAGGACTTTTAGTGAAGAAAGCTAGTAAACCCATATCTTTATTCCATATCAATTTGATATTTTGATCAAAGGCACCATTTTTATCAACAAGCTGGTATAAACGATTGATTAAAATATCATCTGAATCTGTTAAAGGAAGACCGACAAATCCAGCAAAAGCTCTGAATCGGCGCAAATGATCTTCTAAAAACAGCGGTATGCCCTCTCTAACGCGAATCACTTCATACACATTTTTTCCTGTTAATTTTTCAAACGGATGTAGGTTGTCGGTAGAATGTATTTTATCATTATGATAGTAAAAATTTTGTTCAACATATTCCATATTTTTCATCCCCTTTTATCTGATCATGGTGTTTAATTTATTCAGGAGCGTGTTGATGGTTTATTTTAGATAAGTTTATCACTTTTTCTAAATGAAGACAGCATTGTTTTTTAATAGTTGAATAGATAGACTTTATCCAATAGGGTGGTTGGGATATTCTATACAAAATACGTTCTGGGAGAAGGTTTTTTATGATAGTTCTAGTAGTAGAAACCATTTGTTGTTTATGAGAAAAGGTATATGACAAAGCTTAAAGTGGTACGACAATAAAGAAGTTTTCAAACGTAAACGATTACATAACTTTTGACTTATATAAAACAAGATGAAAAACTCACACCATAGCTGAAACGAAACTATCACTTTTGTAAGAAGGAGAGATTCTATGCGCGCAGTAACATGGCAAGGAAACGAAAAAATGGAAGTCAAAACAGTTCCGGATCCAACCATTGAAGAACCCACTGATATGATCATTCGCATTACAGCAACAGCTATTTGCGGTTCTGACTTGCATTTATATCATAACGGGAAACCGGTTATGGAAGAAGACTATGTAGTAGGGCATGAACCTATGGGCATTGTAGAAGAAGTTGGTTCTGCAGTGACGAAAGTGAAAAAAGGCGACCGAGTAGTTATCCCTTTCAACATTGGTTGTGGAGAGTGTCATTCTGGTGTTTCTAAAAACTTATTCAGATACAGCCATATTAACGTTTTTTAGAAGGATAAAAACCCTTCAACTCTTTCTAACTAAGAATGAATTGAAGGGTTCCTTTGTTAGGAGACAGAGTTGTTTCCTAGCGCCATCTTATTTATTTTTCTAACCATCTTGTTCAATATTATCTTCTTCAAGTTCTTGACGACGTTGTTCATTTTCTGCACTACGTAATTTAAAGGATTCTAATACTTCTTGAACCTTACTATTTACAGTAGCATTCGTCTTAGACCGGAAGCTTTCAAGTTTGTTCATGTAGTCATCCATCGAACCACCGATACCAAAGGTAAAGCTTGGTTCTTCAGGATCCATGGCAGCGGTAAACAATTCAGTGTTGGTTGCTGCTGATGAAGGAATTGTATAACTTGTATCATATGGTCCTTCAAAGCTACCAGATTTCGTACCAGTTTCCGTCACTACTGTTTCCTCGTGGACACCTTCAGGTTCTTCTAAGACTTCACCAGACCCCATTGTATTCGGGTAGTAGTAGTTTAGTCGGTTACCCAAGGTTGTCCAGTAGCGTAATGACCGTTGAGCTGGCGTACCGTATACGGCATTTTCAGCTTGGCTATATAGATCACGAGTTTGCGTGATATTATCATAACCAATCCAAGAAGTAAGGGTAACGTTTGGAGTTGAACCGTTGGCCCACAAATCCTTAAATCGTTCTGAAGTACCAGTCTTCATAAACCAGTCTAAATCACTATCCATTTGCGCTTTATAAGAAGCCATAGCACCTGTACTTGTCGCATCTTTTAAGATATCAGCAATTACATAGGCTACATCTTCATCAAAGACGCGTTCTTTTTGCGTTTGATGTTGGTAAACCACGTTACCATTGGAATCAGTAATAGTTTCGATTAGGTAAGGTTCAACGTAAACACCACCATTTGCAAAAGTCGCAAAGGCTGCCGCGTTTTCTAATACAGTTGGACCATTAGTTGTCCCACCAAGTGATAGGGATAAATTACTGAACTCATCAGTTGAAATCGCATTCTGTAACCCCATCTTATAGGCATAAGATTGAATGTCGACGCCTTGGTTTAATAACTCATTATATAAGGCCAGTGTCGGGTTATTCATAGAAGTTGAAAGAGCGTAGCGAGCAGTAACAAAGTCATTTGAAATAGTAGTCCCAAAGTTGGTTGGTTCATAAATTTTCCCATTTGGTTCAACGATACGAGTATAAGTATCAGCCAGCATGGTATTTGCGCCAGCAATTTGTTCTTGCAGGGCTGGACCGTAAGTCAAGAGCGGTTTGAATGATGAACCAGGTTGACGACGAGATCTAAAGGCATGGTCAACTTGACTCGTATCAAAGTCTATCCCACCAACAAATCCAAGGACTTGGCCCGTGTCGTTATCTAGTAAAACCGTTCCATTTTGAACAGGTTCTACAACTTCAATCGGGTCACCATTCTCATCTGTTGATTCTGAATAATAGGTAGTACCAAATGAAGCTGAAAATTCTTGAACGGTTGAATTCATTGTTTCGTAAATATCGGGATCTACTGTTGCTTTAATGGTTAAACCACCGTTACGCATTTGATTTTCCGCCTCAGCATAATATTGGTTGTATAACTGATCATTGGCATTAACATCAGCCATAGTCAGTCCATCAGCCGCTACTTTTTGTTCCATCAAGATATCAATAGTTTCAAGTTCAACCGCTTGATAGATGTAGGAATTACGTTCATCTGGTACTTCTTCGCTGGTTCCAGTACTTAGGAAGTCTTGGGTAATATCATAATTAATCGCTGCTTGATATTCTTCTTCAGTAATATAGTTGGTTAACCGCATCCGTTGTAAGACTTCATGCGAACGGATAATGCCATCTTCTAAATATTCAGCATCTTTTAATTCACCGGATTGCAAGAAGGGGGTATAAGTATATGGGTTTTGCGGAATACCCACTAAAAAGGCTGCTTGTGCTAAAGTAACTTCACTCGCTGATACACCGAAAATCCCTTGGGCTGCAGTTTCAATCCCTGCAATATTTTCCCCTTTATGATTACGGCCGTATGGCGATTCATTCAAGTAACCTTGCAGAATCTGCTCTTTTGAATAGTGGTTTTCTAACCGCATCGCTAGCAAAATTTCCTTTGCCTTACGTTCAAAAGACACTTCATTGGTTAATAATTTTTGCTTGATCAACTGTTGGGTAATGGTTGAACCACCGGAAGTCCCTCCCACACCAAGGAAGGTTGAAGCACCTGCACGGATAATGGCTGACGGTACCACACCATCATGTTCGAAGAAGTTCTCATCTTCTGTAGCTACTAAACCATTAATAATATATGGACTAACATTTTCTAGTTCAGTATTTTCACGAACCAAGTCAGCGCGAATACTAGAAATTTCAGTATCATCACTATAAGTCATGGTCGAAATCTCACCGGCATTCTCCACCGCATTAGAAAGTTCCTCTTCAGTAGGGATTGGCATATCTTCCACTAAACCAATGAAATAGCCTGATCCTAAACCAAGCCCAAATGTCCCACCAAGAAAGAGCATAAGTAATAAGACTAGGAATATTTTAGCCAAGGATTTAAAAGCCACATTCACATAGAACATCACTTTTTCAGTCCCAGACAGCCCATTCCTCATTTTTTTCTTTTCTTCATTGTTTTTCTTCACTATACACACACTTTTCTATAACATATTTTATTGTAAAAATAGCTTGATTTGCTATTAATTATATCAAAACAATTGTATACATGCTATGTGAATTCCCCTCTGTAAAATGAATGTAAAATTGACCTAGCTCGCTTTCATTCGTATTCAAAATAATCTAGGGCTAAACATAGCTAATTCGCCAACGGTCTAGTAAAATGAAGGTAACACAAAGTACATGGAGGTAGCGAATATGTCTAAAGTAAGGTTGATTATTAACCCATCATCAGGTAGGGGGACGGGGAAAGAAATTCAAAGTGATTTAGAAAAAGCGCTGTCTGCTTCCTTCGACGATGTCGAAACAAAGTTCACTGAAGGAGAGGGCGACGCCAAAAAATGGGCTCGTGAAGCAAGCGACGAAGGGTATGAAGCTGTCGTCGTCGTTGGTGGTGATGGAACTGTTAACGAAGGAATTTCAGGAATCGCTGAAACAGATTCAATCATTAAATTTGGCTTTATTCCACTTGGGACAGCCAACGATCTAGCCCGATCTTTAGGAATTAGCCTAAAACCTCAAGAAGCAGCTAAAGACTTAGCTAATTTCAAAACACGAAAAATTGATATCGCTAAAATAAACGACCAATACTTCTGCAACGTGGCCGCTATTGGATCAATTCCAACAGCCGTAATGGAAACATCAAGTGAAGAGAAATCAAAATTTGGTTTCTTTGCCTATGTGCGTGATTCAATGCGTGCTGTATTAAAAGATGACCAATACACCTATAAATTAGTCTTGGACGACGATGAAGAGATTGAAATTTCAACCAAAGTACTAGTGCTTGCCTTAACAAACAGTGTAGGATCATTTGAAAATATGATTGCTGGCGCAACGCCAGATGATGGCTTATTACATATCATGACCTTAAAGGATGGAAATCTATTAGCTGAATTACCGAGTATGTTACAAGAATTAAACGGTGGGTATATCTCTGAAGCCAAAAATATGATTACGTATAACGTCAAAAAAGTGGCTATCTCTGTTGTAAATGAAGACGCGGACGAAGTGAAAGTGAATATTGACGGTGAGGTTGGTCCAGCGCTACCAATTGATATCGAAGTCTTACCATCACATGTGGCTGTAATGGTGCCTAATAAATAGGCTTCATTGCTATGATGTTAATACTTTGATATAATAACCTAGTGAAAAATTACAGGAAAGAGGGTATATGTCGTGTCTGGACATAATAAATGGAGTAAAATAAAAAACAAAAAAGGTGCAACCGACGCTAAACGCGCGAAAGTATTCCAAAAACTTTCTCGTGAAATTTATGTAGCAACGAAAGCGGGTGGACCTGATCCAGAATCAAACCCATCTTTACGTTTGGTTATGGATAAAGCAAAAGCAGCGAACATGCCTAACGACAATGTAAACCGTGCGATTGAAAAAGGTTCAAGTAACAACGCTGGTGAAGACTACGATGAAATCACTTACGAAGGTTATGGACCAGGCGGTATTGCTATTTTAGTTGAAACCTTAACTGATAATACCAACCGTACGTTAACCAATATACGTACTATTTTTAACAAAAACGGTGGTTCATTAGGTGAATCAGGTTCAGTTGCTTACATGTTTGACCGTCAAGGTTACATCGTGATTGAACGTGAAGGTTTAGACCTTGACGAAGATGAAATGTTAATGAACGTAATTGAAGCTGGTGGGGAAGACATGACAACTTCAGACGAAGTATTTGAAATTTCTACAGAAGCTTCTGACTTCACTGATGTTCGTGACGCCTTGGAAGCGCAAGGATTCAAATTAGCACAGGCTGAAATCACAATGGTAGCTAAAACAATGTTAGAACTGCCTGAAGATAAAGCCAGCCAACTTGAAAACTTGATTGACTTATTAGAAGACGACGATGATGTACAAAACGTACATTACAATACAGAATTAGCTGAATAAAGTTATTCAATACAAAAAGTGTTGGTAGTGGTTCGAAAGAAACTTCCGCCAACACTTTTTATATAATCAAAAAGACGACCTAAGTATACTGGCGCGAAACCAGCTTACAAAGGTCGTCTTTATCTTTACTACTTGCTATTTAAGATACGTTTAACCACTTTAAGACGGGTAAATTCTTCACGTTCTTTCTCTTCAAGCGCTGAAGAAATAGATTTTTGTGCACCTTCCAATTGAGGAATGGTCACGTTTTGAAGGGCATTTACACGTTTTTGCGTTTTCTGCATGTTGTTCGCTAAACGATAAGCCGCATTCTCAACTTCAGCGATTTGAATCAGCAATTCTTTTACCCGACGAAAGGCAATCCTTGCTTCATCAATAGCCACTGTATTGTCATAGAATGAGTAGGCGGGCTTCATAGGTCGAGGTTTATAGTTAATTTCTGGCACCTCTGAACCCATGACACTACGTACTTTTAATTGGATATCGTCTTCAACACTCACGTTAGTTGATGCATCATGTACACTTAAAATACCATTTTCATAAGCAGCAATTGACAATTTATGATAAGCCAACTCATAAGCCTTTTTAAGGTCATCCTGTAAGCCGGATGCCTTATTTAACAAATCAATCAACTCATTCATCAAGATAATCCGTTTACGGTCCATCAATAGATAACCGTTACGCGAAAGATCTAATGTCTTTTGAATCTGCATTAAGTTCCCCTTGGTAGGGGTGTTATTAATATCCATTAATTTTCACCACCTTATACTAGGGGCTTGTCAGTTGTTTGTTGGTTTAATACCTCATCAGCTGTATTTTTGTAGTATTTATCAAGGACTTCAGTATCCATACGTGTCAATTCTTCACGTGGGAAAATACCTAATAATTGCCAACCTAAGTCCAATGTCTCTTGGATGGTTCTTGTTTCATCTTGGCCTTGACCAACAAATTTTTGTTCGAATAACTCACCAAATTTAAGGTAAAGTTTATCAACATCCGATAACTCTTCTTCCCCGATAACAGAGGCCAAAGATTTAGCCTCGTTAGCACCAGAATATGAAGCGAACAATTGGTTAGCTACATCAGAGTGGTCTTCACGGGTAAATCCTTCACCAATACCATCTTTCATCAAACGAGATAGGGATGGTAGAATCCCAACTGGTGGATAAACGTTTTTACCTTCAATTACACGGTCTAATACGATTTGTCCCTCAGTAATATAACCAGTAAGGTCAGGGATAGGATGCGTGATATCATCGTTAGGCATGGTCAAAATAGGAATTTGCGTTACTGAACCTGGTTTACCTTTAACGATACCCGCACGTTCATAAATAGTTGCCAATTCAGAGTAAAGGTAACCTGGGTAACCTTTACGAGAAGGAATTTCTTGTTTTGCTGATGACACTTCACGTAAGGCCTCAGCAAAAGAAGTCATATCTGTTAAGATAACTAACACATGTTTACCTAAATCATAAGCCAAGTATTCAGCCGTTGTTAAGGCCACACGAGGGGTTATTAGACGTTCCATAACGGGATCATCCGCGGTGTTCACGAACATGGTTACGTGGTCCATTGCACCAGATTCTTCAAATGAACGGCGGAAGTAGTCAGCAATATCATGTTTTACACCCATTGCAGCGAATACAACCGCGAATTCTTCATCAGAATCTTCACCTAATTTGGCTTGTTTAACAATTTGGGCAGCTACTTGATTATGGCTCATACCATCACCAGAGAATATTGGTAATTTTTGACCACGAATCAAAGTCATTAACCCGTCAATTGCAGAGAAACCAGTTTCAATATAGTCACGTGGGTAAACACGAGATACTGGGTTAAGTGGGGCACCGTTGACATCACGTTTAATGTCAGAGTGGACAGGTCCTAAATTGTCGATTGGACGACCGATACCATCAAAGACACGTCCTTGAATTTCTGGGGCCAATTCAATTTCTAATCCGTGACCAGTAAATTGAGTATGTGTATTATCTAAAGACATTGAAGTAGTTGAGTCAAATACTTGGATGATGGCTTTCTCGCCTTCCATTGTAATAATTTGACCTAATTTTTCTTCGTTGCCATTCACGCGAAAGCGTACGATATCGTTATATGCAGCACCTCTAACACCGTCTACAACTACTAGAGGGCCATTAATGGAATTTAATCCTAGATATTCTATTGCCATTATTATTCCCCCTTAACCGTTCTCTTGCATTGCTTTTTCATAGAAGGCATCAATATCTTCAAAGTAGTGATCAAAATCAGCTAAATGATCGTTTGAAGTAGTGTATTTCATATTGATGACGTCGGTGAAAATACTTGATTTGTTTAGATAAGACATTGGCATACCCCATTGAATCAATGATTTAGCCCGGTGATGTAAGTATAAAATAACTTCCATCATTTTTTCTTGTTTAGCCATAGGAACTGCAGAGTCGACTTTATGGAAGGTATTTTGTTGTAAGAAACCTTCACGGAAGACACGCGCAGTTTGTAAGACTAATTTTTGATGGTCAGGTAAGACGTCAGAACCAATTAGTTTTACAACTTCCATTAATTGATCTTCTTCGTGTAAAAGGGCCATCATTTCAGCACGGTTAGCTAGGAATTTTTCAGAAACATTGGCAGTATACCAAGCACCTAAATCATCCACGTACTGACTATAAGAATTCATCCAGTTGATGGCAGGGTAGTGTCGTTTATGGGCAAGTTCTGAATCTAGCCCCCAGAAACAACGTACGAAACGTTTTGTATTTTGGGTAACTGGCTCAGAGAAGTCCCCACCTTGAGGAGACACAGCACCAATAATCGAAACTGAACCTTCTGATTGGTTTAAGTTACGCATGAAACCTGCACGCTCATAGAAAGTAGCAATACGACTAGCTAAGTATGCAGGGAAACCTTCTTCTGCGGGCATTTCTTCAAGACGACCAGATAACTCACGTAAAGCCTCAGCCCAACGAGAAGTTGAATCGGCCATGATCGCTACGTCATAACCCATATCACGGTAGTATTCAGCGATTGTTAAACCTGTATAAATAGAGGCTTCACGGGCTGCTACCGGCATGTTGGAAGTATTGGCGATTAAAACTGTACGTTCCATCAAAGGCGCATTTGAACGAGGGTCAATCAATTTTGAGAAGTCTTCAAGTACTTCGGTCATTTCGTTACCACGTTCACCACAACCAATGTAGACAATCACATCTGCATCAGCATATTTCGCAATCTGATGTTGCATAGTCGTTTTCCCAGTACCAAAACCACCAGGAATCGCAGCAGTACCACCTTTAGCGATAGGGAAGACTGAGTCGATAATCCGTTGACCAGTTACAAGTGGTGTAGTTGATTCGAAACGAGAAGCGACAGGACGTGCTTGACGGATTGGCCATTCTTGATAAGCTTTGATTTCATCAATGTCACCATTGAATCGGCGTACTTTAACCAAGATATCCTCGATTGTATAGTCACCTTCAGCAACGACTTCTACAACTTCACCAACAGTTGTAGGTGGTACCAATACTTTATGGGTAACGGCATTAGATTCTGGGATTTCGGCAATAATTGCACCACCAGAAACTTGGTCACCAACTTTAACAACTGGTTTCACATGCCATAAGGTTGATTTATCAAGCGAATCTACTTGTACACCACGTTTGATCATGTATCCAGATTGTTTTTCAATTTCAACTAAAGGACGTTCAATACCATCATAAATATTATTGATTAGACCAGGGCCTAACTGTACTTTAATCGGCATTGTTGTACCGTAAACGCGTTCTCCAGGACGGATACCCGCGGTTTCTTCGTACACTTGGATAGTGGTTTCTTTTTCATTGATGGAAATAACTTCCCCAACTAATTTGTCTTCCCCAACGTGGACCATTTCTTGCATGGATAAGTCGGTTGGACCAGCTATTTTAACGATTGGACCCGAAATTGAATAAATTAAATTTTCGTTTGCCATTCTAGTCATCAACCTCCTTGATAGTAAAGCTATCTTCGACGTTTGCTAATAGGGTAGAGAAAGAGTAGTCAATTAATACTTGACGGTCTTTCAAGACGCCACGGACGCCACCTAAAAACTCACGGTCTGAAATTTGAATATTTGCATTTGTTTGTTCTAATAAAGTTTCATGCAAACCTTGATCTGAATGGTTGATATAAACGACCAACTCTTCACGATTTTTTTCTGCATAGTCTTTTAAGTTATTAATCATCACAACTAATTGGTTGCGGTATTCATCTGTTTGCATGTAATTTTGAATCGCATCGTTGAATTCAGCGAACAGAGATTTTTTTAACTTTTCTTCTTGTAAGTACAAGTCACGTTGTAAGTGAATTTGACTTTGAGAAATGTTTTTATTCAACTCTTTACGCATATCTTTTTGGGCATTTACAAATTTTGCATCAAACTCTTGATTTGTATTTTTCACAAATTCATCATAGTCTTTTTGCAAAGTTTCTTTGTATTGATTGACTTGTTCGTCAATAATATCTTGCGCTTGTTTTTTGACTTGCGTTTCAAAATAAGCAAATTTATCTTCTAAATCCATTGCTTAAAACTCCCATTCTATAATTGGATACCGATTGCATGTTGAATTGTTTCTGCAATGGTATTGGTCGCATTTTGATATTCATTTGCACCTAAGACTGAAGTGATAAGTGGTGTTGCTTGATTAAAGCGAACATCATTTACAAGGTCTTGATTGCTTTCAATTAGAGAAGGCGAAAGATAAAGAATGCCAATACCTTTATTTGCTACTGCACGTTTAAAGGCAGGTTCAAATTCCGCAGGCTTTACAATTTCGCCTTCAATACCTACTAAGCGCAATCCAGTCAAAGTGTCTAAGTTATCGCAGATTACGTAAGCTTTCATTATAGTTGACCTAAAATCATGAATGAGATGATCAAACCGTAAAGGGCAACCCCTTCAGCAAGACCAACGAAGATTAATGAACGACCGAAGATTGAACCATCTTCTGAAATAGCACCTAGGGCAGCTGAAGCAGCAGAGGCAACGGCGATACCACCACCAACACATGATAAACCAGTTGATAAGGCAGCAGCGATGTAACCAAGTCCTGTTGCTAAACCAGCAGCTTCACCAACAGTTTCTGCAGCAGCACCAGTTGATGCTAAAGCGACTTCTGGATTGTATGCTAATACGATAGCAATTAGGATTCCAGCTACTACGAACACTACGTTAGTAGTTAATGATTTTTTGTAACGTTTTTTTGTTTTTTTGCCTGTGTAGAAGTAACCAAATGGTAAAACGAAACCTAATACGAAAGTTGCAACCATTGTCAGTTTGATTAATAATTCTGTTGTCATGTTTATTTTCTCCTTTAATCTTTAATCCAAATATTTTTAAATTCTATACCATCGCCACGATAGAAGTGACTGAAAATTTCATAAAATTCAAGACGTAAAACTTGAATTGCCACGACTAATCCTTCAAAACCAGTTACAAATAAGTTACCTAAGATAATGACCAACCAGTTAATGTTGCCACTATTTTCAGCACCTGCAAACATTAATACCACACTCATCATTGCACCATGGGAAATTGCGAACGCACCCACACGTACGAATGAAATTGAGTTAGAGAAGTAAGTTAATAGGGTTTCAAATGTTTCAAAGAAGATTGTTAATGCTTTGATCACGATGTTGTCGCCATTTTCCTCTTTATGGTTTTCCAACTTGTGAATGATTTCTTCCTTAAAAGCAATTGTGATTAATGTTAAAGCTAGGATAGCGATTAAGATGCCCATTGCTGGAATTGTGTGTCCAGACATGTAAAGGATTAACATCGCTACTAATACAAAGTAGAAAATGAATCCGGCAATACCGTTCTTATCAAGAATGGCTTCCCATTTTTCTCCGGCATTAAAGCGTTGCACAATGTTGACGATCATTGTTGCGAGGATCATGAACATACCAAAGGCAACAGCAACGATAAATACTGTATTTAAGCTTCCGAAGAAGGGGATGTCTGTCATGTGTGTCATTGGATGTAGCCATATTGCATGGATAACATCTTCAAATCCAAAGATTGATCCGTAAAGGAAACCAAAGATAGTTGAACTTAATCCAATTGGCGCTAACATACCGATAGGGCGTAATTTCTTGTTGAAGAATCCGACAAGACCTACTAGAAATAGAATGAGTCCCTGACCTACGTCTCCGAACATGGCACCAAAAAGAAGGGAGTACGAAATACCTACGATCGCTGTTGGATCAATTTCACGGTAGTTTGGAACGCCGTACATTTTGGTTAGTAACTCAAAAGGGCGGATTAGGAAATTGTTCTTCATTTTTGTAGGTGGATTCAAATGACTGTTATCATCGTCATCTTCGATATACATCGTCACATTTGGATCGTTTTTCACTTCGTCGCTGAATTTCTGCGCATCAGATTGAGCCATCCAACCGATTAATAAGTAACGTGTTTCTTTTTGTGCGAATTCCTCACGGGTAATGGCGGCAAATTTACGAACACCAAAGGCTTGAGATAAATCCATTAAACGACTTTTAGCAGCTAATAAATTAGGTGCAACTGGCGTTACCAAAGCACGCATTTTCCGTTTCAATTGGATTAACTGGCTTTCAGTATCTTCCACTAAATTTTGATATTTGTGGGTAATTTCACGGAAGCTACCACTTTCTTCAGGTAGGTAAATCCGTTCCCAAGCCAGTGAGAATAGGAGGGCATCAACACGTTGGCGCGCTTCATCAGGTGTGAAGTAGACACCGTAAACGTAATTTTCAGTTTCTTCACTCTTCACGAAGATAGCCGGCACCATTGTGTCCACATATTTTTCGAACTTACGGTAGTTTTCACGAGTGAAACGACCGAAACGGAATTTAATGTGGTTCATTTCGTAAATTTTATCTAATTTGAAGTCAATTGATTGGAAGGGTCTAAACATTAACAAGTTTTCATTTGCTTCATCATGTGCTGCTTGCATTTTAGCAATGGCTTCTCGTTCATGTTGCAAGCTTTCTTCGACTTCGTTTACTAAAGCTTTTGCTTCATCAAAGGTCATGGGTTTGTCCAAGTGAATGTCTTTACCATGCTCAACGTTTGTGTAGTCTAATAAGTTATCAATTCGTTCTTCCCAAGGTTCATAAGGGTTTGGACTTGTATAGGGACGAAGTGTTCGAATCTCTGACAACTCCTTCAACGCATTTTCTAAATGGATAGGGTAGTGGGTCAAGTAACGATCCGCCATCCGGTCAATATCGTCACGAGGACCGGTAATATTGACTAAGCGCATTTCGGTTATCATTGATTTAAACTCCTTTCTATAGGTGAGATGTTTTTATATGTAATTCGTTCGGTTAATTCTTCTAATATTAGTAGTGCACGACGACTATCTTCTAAATAATTAATAATTGCAAACATAGATTTTGGTGCTCTAATTGCTAGATGTCTTTGTAAGGATCTTAAGAATTCTTCCTCATATTTTTGAAGGGATTCCTCAGTTGATAAATGTTCAAAAATGTCACCATAACCAAGTTCAGCAACCGTAATTTCGAAGTTTCGAATATCAGGTGCTTGCAATAAACGATCGATATACTCGTCATTTAAACGATACTTGCTGTCTACTAAAGCAGATGCGACTTCGTTATCGCTTAATTGGTAGAGGAATTTCAAACGATAAATTGTAAAAATATTTAAGATATCAAAGCGGGCACCGAATAGTTTTTTAAAACCTGTTAGCGACTCACCGGTTAGATACTTTTTGCCCCCTTGCCAAATTTGTTGAATGACAAATTGGTCAAAGGCAATTTCGAATTCGTAGCGCTCATAGTCATTTTGACTAAATAAGTTACTATATTGTTGAAAAAAAGGTCCGTAAATGGTGTCAGCAAGTGCATCCACAACTGCTTTTACATCAGTTGCCATGATCAAATCTGTCGTTTTGAATCCGCGATTGTCATCAAGATAATGGGTGACTGGACTCATGATGACGGTTGTTTCACCACGATTTACGACGGATCTTAATGTATGTTTGATAAACCAAGCCTCAAAAAACATTGCATATCGCTTTAGGAAAGCACGTTGTTGTAAAGAGGCAAATCGATATATCTTTAAAAATTCAAAGAAATTGCCGTAATTAAGCATCAACTCAATATCTTCTCGCGAAGAGACATCAGTCTTTAGGACTTCTGCAGCCTTTCTATAAGAAGGATTTTCAGTGATCAATGCGTACAATTCATTTAATGTACGAATATCCCCATGAGCTTCAATTTTCTCACTAGTTAGTAAATGCTTCCGCATACCATGAATTTTTGTGTCTATAGCAGTATAGTTATCCAATTTCATCGACTCCAAGCTTTTTAACTTTTTCCATGAACTCGTCTACATAAAGACCGTGTTCATTGTCAAGAATATCTTGAATGCGTTGCATTTTGCGGGAAAATTTGGCAGTAAGATTACGAGAAGTCTCATAGTCCTCAGAACTAAACGATTCTTTTGTTGTTTCGATTTTTTTAGCATAAGCATCATTAGCCGCTTGTAAAAAATCACGTTTCTTGTCATCAAAAGATCTTTTAATTTTCATTTTTTGATCTTGAACCGTATTCTCCGCATCTTTAGCCGCATTTTCAATTTGATATAAACGATTTACGATGTCATCCATTGCAGTTCCCTCCCTTTTTGTAGTGCCAATTTAACGGCCTAATTTAAAGTATATCATTTCAGAAAATTTTCAAAATTAAAACGGGGACCTATCATGCAAAAGTGCGCAAAATTTTGAGACGCGCTTATTTTTGCATATTATTTTTATTTCGCAAGCGACTTTTTAAGAATTCTTCGTATAAATTATATGACCTGAAAATAAATGGAGGTGGTAGGTTGAAAGAAATGATAGACAAGATGATTTCGATGGCATTATTAAAACGGTCCGATGATATCCACATTCTCCCAGAAGGACAGCAGTATCATATTTTTTTAAGAGACGGTCATCAATTGATATTGCAGGAAACTCTTGAATTTGAAACGGGGAGTCAGTTTATTCGATTGTTAAAGTACATGGCAAATATGGATGTAGGTGAGAAACGTATGCCCCAAGATGGTGCTATTGTTTATGACCTGGCAGACGACAAAATTGAATTGCGATTATCGTCAATATCTAATTATCTCATGCATGAATCTTTAGTCATCCGCGTTTTCCATGATAAGGTGACCACTGATTTTAAATCCAATCACTTGAATCAAGCAGCTTATGACACCATGAACAAATATATGAAACGCAAAAGTGGTTTGATTATATTTTCGGGCCCAGTTTCTTCAGGGAAAACAACGACCATTTACCAACTGCTCAGGAATGCCTATCAAGAAAAAGCTAGTCAAATTATTACCATCGAAGAGCCCATTGAAATTAAAGAACCCACTTTTTTGCAAACAGAAGTAAATGAAAAGGCGGATATTACTTATGACCGTTTGCTGACGGCTAGTTTGCGTCACCATCCAGATATCATTCTAATTGGTGAAATCAGAAGTGAAGAAACAGCGAAAATGGTGATCCGCGCTTCACTGACTGGTCATCTGGTTTTAGCTACTATTCATGCTAAAAATACTTTTGGTGTTATCGGACGATTGAAAGAATTAGGAATCACTAACGAACAATTGGTTCAGACCTTACTATTAGTTGTTGCTCAAAGGTTGGTCCCTCTTGTTCTTGATCCAGAAATTATTGCAATTGAGAAATTAGCCTTATTTGAGTTACTACACGGTGACCAGCTGAGTGATTTCATTTTAAAACAAAACTATCCAAATGATTTTAAATCACTAAATATACAATTAAAGGAGGCTTATGATCATGGCTACATTACCCAGTCCAGCATGGAAGAATATCAATTGGAAACAATTAGCGAACACTGAAATTACCAACACTTGGCAACCGCAGTTACAGGCGACTGTACTTTTATATATCGCAGAAATGCTTCAAGAAGGCTTTCCCATGCTTGAAATATTTGCTTTCTTAAAGACTATTTTTCCTAAGCAAGAAGTGACTTTTGGCAAAATGGCTGCCGGTTTCTCCTCTGGCCAGTATTTTCACCAAGTTATACATGAAATGAAAATTAAGGGTAACGTAGCTTATCAAATTCAAGTCGCAGAAGCTTACGGAAATTTTGGTTTAGGGCTAGAAACGATTGCTAAGTACATTGAAGAACGTGATCAACAGATGCAAAAGCTAAAAGGGGTGATGCTTTATCCAATTGCTTTAATAGTGTTAATGATTGGCATGTTATTTGGCTTACGTATATTTCTTTTGCCACAATTGGCTTCTATGTCAGTGGGTGAGGGACAGGGGTTACTGAGTTTTTTATTGATTTTCTTACAAGAGCTGCATTGGATAATGATAGGGTTTTTAATTATGCTTTTAGTCATACTCATCGCCTATCTTATATGGAAGAAGCGGACCAGCCCATTAGTAAGGGCAAGGATATATGTCAAATTACCAATGGTTGGGAAATTATTTAGGCTCTATTATACCCAGTTTTTTGCCTATGAATTTAGTCAACTTTTTAAAATAGGCTATTCAGTGCGACAAATCACTGAGTCGTTAATTAAACAAAATGATGTTGCATTCTTACGAGCTTTTGGTGAGTACTTAGACGAAAGATATTATCAAGGTGTGTCATTTGCGGATAGTTTAACAGCTGCCGATGTGTTCACCCGGGAATTTCCAGCAATAGTTATTCAGGGAGAATTATTAAATCAATTGGCGATTAAGACAAGGTTATATAGTCAGAGGGTTTTAAGACTGTTATATCAAACCATTGATCAACGCATAAAGATAGCACAATCCATTTTGTTTTTGAGTGTTGCAATCTGTGTGGTCATGGTCTACTTAATTTTAATGTTACCAATGTTAACGATGTTAGAAACAATTTAAGGAGGAATTATTATGAAAAAAGTATTGGTTAAGTTTATTCAAAAGGGTCGTAGAAAAGAAGGTTTTACGCTTATAGAAATGGTTCTGGTCTTATTTATTGTGGCAGCCTTGTTGCTTTTAATTATACCAAACATGTCCAAACAAACAAAAAATGTAGAGTCTAAAACTAACGCAGCTTTAGTCGAAACGGTTGAAACGCAGAAGGAATTATATTTACTAGACCACGATGGAGCAAGTGTCACGGCGGAAGTACTAGCAAACGAAGGTTATATCACCCCTGATCAATTAGAAAAATATAATGCTATTCCAGCAGAAACTGTTACCCCTTAGGAATTATTAACGTCATCATTTTAAGAGGAGTAGATTTTGATGAAAAAACATACTAAGAAGTTGGGATTTACTCTTCTGGAAATGATACTTGTTTTATTTGCGCTGTCATTATCATTAATACTTGCGGTCCCATATGCAAAAGACGCTATTGTCCGTTATGAATCAAAAGTAATGATGCGTAATGTCATGCAACACTTTGAATACGTGCATAAAATGACGATAGTTAGGAAAGGGATTCATTTTGTGACTTTTTCAGGTAATACAGTGGAATTTCGAGCTGATCTATTACGGCCTTCGCCAGGAGATGCGACGTTTGTTTTTCCAAAAGAATCTAAGTTTGTACATTATAAAAGATTTGAATTTTCAACGTCAGGAACTGTTGGACCACAAACGATAATCTTAAGAACACCAACGAAGTATTATGCAATAGTTTATCAATTCTCTGGAGGCCGTTATGTTATTGAAGAAAAAGAGCCAATTGATTCATAATGTTAAGAATAAAAAGTGGAAACATGGGTTCATGCTCATCGAATCTATTATTGGACTGTCTTTAATGGGGGCTATGGTCCTACTCCTTGTCATAAATCAGCAGATGCAACTTGAAAACCTAAGACGAAGTGAAAGGGCCTTAAGTCAAAGTCGGGAACAGTTTCATCAATTAAACGCTGTTCAATTTGGGACAAGCATACATGAAGGGATAGAAATCAATCTGGAAGAAGGTAAATTGGAGGATCAGCGGGATGGTCATTTCACAGAATTTAAGATCCAAGGATAAATTAAATAAGCGGAAGTTAAAGCTGACTAAGTTAAATCTAACTAAGTCAAATATGATGAACAAAAGATCCGGATTTACTTTATTGGAAATGATTTACGGGCTATTTTTCTATGCGCTTGTTCAATTTACCTTTCTGGCTGTTATAGGGACAGAGATGAATATATATAGCCGATATGAAGTGATGGCCTACGATGACTTTGATGTTTTCTCCAACCAATTTTTGACAGACCATACGCAAACGGAACTGGTTAAATATACTGCAAATACCATTTCTCTCAAAGAAAATAACAAGGTTGGTACTTACCGGTTTTATAAAGATAGCAAAGGGAACTTCTGGATTAGATATTCTTTAAATGGTGGATACGAGCCACAAATTCCAAACGCAACTGGTCTCACAATCCAAGAATTAGGCAATGGGAACTTCCTGTTTAAAGTGAAGCTATTCGATGGTAAGGATTATAAAATCCTTTTACCTTTAGTAAAGAAGGGTTGATAATGAAGAAAAGTGGTTTTGTCTTATTTACCGCATTAATGTATATGTCGATCTTAACCTTCATCTATTTAGTTAACTTAAATATGTACAGTAGCCAAGTTAAAATGAATGAAGAGATTAACATATCCTATAAAGCACAAATTATGTCTCGTCTGGCGGTGGAGAAAGTGATCGCTCAGAAAGATAAAGTAGTGAATAGCCAATTAATTTCAAAGAATCAGCCGTATAAGCCGTCAGATAGTAAAGAAGCGGATACGTCCTCCTCATTAGTAGAAAGTGATGCAAAACTTTTGCCGGATGAGAACAATGAAATCATAAATAATCCTGATCAAGCTAGTGTTTCAGAACATGAACCGGATAGTGACGCTGAATCGGGCAATCATGTGGATATAGAAAATACCGAACCAGATGTTAATTTAGCAACACCAGATCAAGTAAAAGAAGTAGAGAACGCTACTCAATCTTCAATATCATGGACCGACGGCAAGTGGGCTATGACCTTTGACCAAGGACATGTGTCAGTTGAATTAAAAAACAAGGTTTTTAACACAACTGTATTTATTGTAGAAAACGGACGGCAATATAAATATAATAATGTCCCTCATGACCAAAGAAATCAGGAGTAAATAGCTGGGGTACTGGGTATAAAGTGAGCAAGAATATTGATAGATACCACGTTGAATAAAGCTCAGTTTCATTAAAGACTGATATATGCTATACTTATTGAGCTATAAAAAGTGATTCTATTTAGAGAGATAGATTAGTCAATATGAGGTGAAAAGTTTGGAAAAGAGAATAAGTGCTTTGCAAGAAAGCATGGCAGCTGAAGGTATTAATGCTTACTATGTCACTGACCCATTTAATTTAAGATATATTTCTGGTTTTACTGGCACAAGTGGTACAGCATTAATTACAGCAAATAATGCTTACTTCATCACAGATTTTAGATACCGGGAACAAGCGAAAGCACAGTGTGCTGGCTATGAAATTATCATTGCTGGTGGATCTGCAGCACATACTAGTCCATTAAGATTCGTTCAATCAGTAGTGGCCAATGAAAATCTAGGCCAACTTGGTTATGAAGAAGAATTTATGACAGTGGCCAAATTTGATGAGTTAGAAGATATCGTTTCTGCTCGCTTAATCCCAGCATCCGGAATGATTGAGGCTTTACGTCAAACCAAAGACCAAGAAGAAATTGCGATTATTCAACGGGCATGTGAAATTGCTGATGCAGCTTTCGACCATATCTTAGGCTTTATTCAAGTTGGAATGACTGAAATCCAAGTTGCAAATGAATTAGATTTTTTTATGAGAAGCCAAGGGGCGAGCGGTGTTTCTTTTGAGACAATTGTGGCATCAGGATACCGCTCTGCAATGCCACATGGTGTGGCCTCTGATAAAGTGATTGAAGCAGGCGATATCGTGACTATGGACTATGGTTGCTACTATAAGGGATATGTTTCTGACATCACGAGAACCATTGCAGTTGGTGAACCATCAAGCAAGATGAAAGAAATCTATGATATTGTTTTCCAAGCGAACCAACTAGTCAATGAGCAAGCAAAAGCTGGTATGACTGGTGAAGAAATGGATGCTATCGCACGTGACTTTATAGCTAGCCATGGTTACGGTGATGACTTTGGCCACTCACTTGGACACTCTATTGGTTTAGATATTCATGAGTCACCAAATGCAAGTATGCATAATAAACAACCACTAAAAGAGTACACGGTTATTACAAATGAGCCAGGCATCTACCTAGAAGGTGTTGGTGGGGTTCGTATTGAAGATGACCTCATTTTGACAGAAGATGGGAATGAAATTCTTACACATTCTCCTCGTCACTTGATCATCGTGTAATTTTACGTAGATGAGAGAATGCATCCGACTTTTTGAGCCAGGATGCATTTTAATGTGTTATAATTTTAGTGAGATTAAATTTTTTAGGAGATGTAAATATGATTACAACAAACGATTTTAAAACAGGCTTAACTATTCAAGATAATGGTAATTTATTCCGTGTTGTAGAATTCCAACACGTTAAACCAGGTAAAGGGTCTGCTTTCGTGCGTTCAAAATTAAAAAACTTACGTACAGGTGCATTATTAGATAAGACTTGGCGTGCAGGTGAAAAAGTAGAAACTGCTCATATCGAAAATCGTGACATGCAATACTTATACGCTGATGGCGATACTCACGTATTCATGGATAATGAAACATATGAACAAACTGAAATTCCAGCAAACCAAATTCAAGACGAATTAAAATTCATGTTAGAAAACATGGAAGTTAAAATCATCACTTTTGGCACAGAAGTATTAGGTGTTGAATTACCTAAAACAGTTGAATTAGTTGTTAAAGAAACAGAACCTGGTATCAAAGGCGATACTGCTTCAGGTGGGTCTAAACCTGCTACTATGGAAACGGGTGTAGTTGTTAACGTACCATTCTTTGTTAACGCTGGTGACAAATTAGTAATCAATACTTCTAACGGTGGAGAGTACATTTCACGCGCGTAATTTGAGATAAGGAGTGAACGACAATGGCTGATAAAATTGAAGCATATAAGCATAATCAAGTGCAAGCTACCGGTGCAATTGAAATTGCTCCTCAAGTAATCGAAAATATTGCAGCAGCGACTGCCTTACAAAGTAAAGGTGTTCGAGCAATAAAACGTGCTAACAAGACAATTCAAGATGTTTTCCAACGCGATGCCGGAGTAATTCTTTATCAAAATGATCGAAATGAAATGGTATTAGATATGTCGGTAGAATTATATTTTGGAACTGCTGTTATTGCAGTTGCCCAAAATATCCAATCACAGATAATTGACCAAGTGAAGTACATGACAGATATCACGATTGATGTGGTAAACGTTCATGTGACAAACTTGTATATGGAAAAAGCAAGTAAATAAATCGTATTAAGGGGAACAAGTATGAAATTAGGGTTATCACAAATTAGAGAACTCGCTGTATTAATATCTTATGAGCAAGAGTTCAATCCACAACTTTCTTTGGAAAGTGCCTTCAATCATATCTTACAAAACCACAAGAAATTGGGTCAAAAGGTAAATTTTGAGGAATTAACTGAAGAAGAATTTATTGAGTATGAAAATCATGCAATCAAGTTGAAAGATAGTATTGAGAATTTTTCAGCTAAAAATCATTTTGATAAATTTCCGGATGTTACTGAAGATGTGACTGTTCCCGCTTATTTACGTACATTAGTAGAAGGTGTTAAAGCGAATCGCTTTGAGATTGACCAAATGATTGATAAACATATCCATGGAAATTGGTCAGTGCAACGACTAGAATTAGTGAATCTACAAATTCTACGAGTGGCTGTGTTCGAATTACTATTTACCGATGAAAAGACGGTTCCTCGTGTAGTAGCGGTTAATGAAGCGATCGAATTAGCCAAATTATATTCGGACGACCGTGCGCGTAAATTTATTAATGGAATCTTATCAAATGTCTTAGCTGAACTAAAGGCCAATGCCAATGGCGATGTTAAACCAGTAGAGACTGTTGATATTGATTCCATTGAAGAAAGCGAAACAGACTTGGGCAGTGAATAGTCAGTTGAATAATCGTGTTGAGTGCAAGAGACCGGGACCAGAGTCCCGGTTTTTTTAAATGTATATAGGTATAATTTAATTATATTGCCACTACAAGACTGTTATTATGGCTCAACTTTCGATATACTTGTTACATTACATTATGGATAAGGTGGGCAATTATGATAGAAATTCGTTCGAAAGAATATGTTAAAGTTCAAACTGAGTTATTGAAACAAAGAGTAAGTGAATTGAAAGATAGCGGCATTCACCCTAAAATAGTCATTATTCTTTGTGGTGATGATGAAGCAAGTGCATCATATGCACGAACCAAGATGAGATTCGCTGACAAAATTGGTGTGGCAAACGAATTGATTTCTTGCCCAAGCAATACGACAACAGAAGAATTGTTGGCTGTAATTCAACAGTATAATGAAGATAAAACAGTACAAGGTATCATGATTGAAATGCCTTTACCAAAACAAATTGACGTACAAAAAATCAATATTGCGATTGATCCGGATAAAGATTTAGATGCCATTCACCCTGTACATTTAGGAAACCTATTAGCTGGTAATCAAAGCCGGGTACCGAATACACCACTTTCAGCAATCACCTTGATGGACGAAGTCAATACGACTTTTAGAGGTAAACGTGCTGTGATGATTGGTCGGTCTACAATCGTTGGAAAACCACTAGCAGAATTGATGTTACAACGTGGGGCTACTGTAACGATTGCCCACAGTCAAACGGAAAATATGGCAGAATTAACGCGGTCTGCTGATATTATTTGTGTTGCCGTCGGTATTCCGAACTTCTTAACAGAAGATATGGTTTCACCAGGCACGACAGTGATTGATATTGGGACTACATATGATGAAAATGGTAAAGTTACTGGTGACGTAGACTTTGAAAATGTCGCAGAGAAAACCCATGCCATTACACCAGTACCAGGTGGTGTTGGGCCAGTCACCAAATTAATGGTATTTAAACAGATGATTGATAGATTAGAGGAAGTGACAGGTATTGTCTGATAAGAATTATTTAACTGTTAGCCAGTTGACGCAATATATTGCCACCAAATTTGAAAAGGACCCTTATTTACACCAGGTCTATGTAACGGGTGAAGTATCAAATTATAGAAAACGCGCTAAACATCAATACTTTTCGTTGAAGGATGACCATGCGGTATTATCTGGGGTCATGTTTGCCAATGCTTTTAACCAGCTGAAATTTGATTTAGAAGATGGGATGAAAGTCTTAGCAATTGGCCGTATCGGTGTTTTTAATGCGACTGGTCGTTATCAGTTGTATATTGACCACCTTGAGCCAGATGGTGTAGGTGCTCTTTACCAGCGCTATGAGCAATTAAAGAAACAGTTAACTGAAGAAGGCCTTTTTGATTTTGATCCGAAGCCGGTTCCAAGATTTCCCAAAAATATTGCAGTCATTACCTCTCCATCAGGCGCTGTAATTAGAGATATCATTACAACTGTTAAGCGTCGGTACCCAATTGTGCAATTGACCTTGTACCCAACCGCAGTACAAGGCAAGTACGCTGCCGACGAATTGGTGAAGAATTTAGAACGAGTGTCCGCACACGGTGATTATGATACAGTGATTATCGGCCGCGGTGGTGGATCGATTGAAGACTTGTGGCCATTCAACGAGGAGAAGGTCGTTCGTGCCGTCCGGAAAATAGACATCCCTATTATTTCCTCAGTCGGTCATGAAACAGATACAACCCTCGTTGACTTTGCCAGCGATCAAAGAGCAGCGACGCCAACAGCTGCTGCAGAAATTGCTACACCAGTCTTGTCAGAAGAGTTGATTCGCATTCAAGAATTGCAGGCGCGATTATATCGAGCGCAGGTTAATCGTATACAATATTTAAAACAGCGATTATTAGAATATCAAAACGCCTATATTTTCCGCCAACCGTTGCGACTATATGAAGGGCACCAATTAAAATTAAAAAACTTACAGGCACAATTGGTTCAGTCGCAAGAAAGCTACTTGAAAGCACAAAAAGTTGGTGCACAGCACTTAGACCAAAGGCTAAACCAAGCATCACCTGCAATTACATTAGGCAATTACCGGACAAAATTACAGTATATGCAACACCAATTAATTAATAGCCAGAGCCAACAGGTAAGGTCTAAGGAATATCAACTGCAAAAAGCGATGTCTCGACTGGATCTTTTATCACCACTAAAACGGATGAGTAAAGGTTTTGCTTATGTGACAAGTAAACAAGAACCGATAGATTCCATCACAAAAGTGGATATTGGTGATCCATTAGCCATTCAATTAGCGGATGGCCGCATTACTGCACAAATTACTGGAACAGACAAGAAACAATTTTCTAAAATAAAAGGAGAATCATAAATGGCTATCGATACCTCAAAACTATCGTTTGAAGAGGCGTTAGAAAAACTAGAAGCAATTGTTAATCGACTACAATCTGGCGATATCAAATTAGAAGAATCAATGGACGCTTTTCAAGACGGCATGATTTTAAGCAAATATTGCAGCCAAACTTTAGAAAACGCTGAAGAAACAATGACAAAATTGATAACAGAAAATGGTCAATTAGAAGTATTTGAAGAACCATCGAGTCAAGGTGACCAGTAATGGATGCAACTATTTTTATGGAAAACCAATTACCAGTCTTAGACGAAGCTATTCTGAAGTCTCTTGACCAATTTGGTCACGCCCAACCTGGGCAATTGAAGGAATCAATGGTTTATTCTTTAAATACGGGTGGCAAACGCATCCGACCAATGTTATTGTTGGCTACTTTAAAAGCGCTAAACGTTGACATTCAAATTGGCTTGAATACTGCTATTGCCTTAGAGTATATCCATACATATTCTTTAATTCACGATGACCTACCAGCCATGGACAATGATGATTACCGCCGTGGTAAACTGACTAACCATAAAGCCTTTGATGAAGCGACAGCTATCCTTGCTGGCGACTCTTTGCTAACGGATTCATTTGCTTTAATTGCAAATGACTCAAAAATCGAAAATGCGAAAACGAAAGTAAATTTAATTGCGGAATTGTCAAAGGCAGCCGGATCTACCGGTATGATTGCTGGGCAAATCATGGATGTTGATTCAGAAGGCAAACAAATAAATTTGCAATCGCTACAAAATATCCATAAGCGCAAAACTGGTGAATTGATTCGCTATGCTATTTTTGCAGGAGGACAAATTGCTCAAGTTTCTAGTGAAGTTGTTGCCTTATTAGATGACTTCGCTTGGACATACGGGATCGCTTACCAAATCCAAAATGACTTACAAGAAGTGATGTGGACGGACGAAGCGCGCGGTAAATTGAACCATTCAGATGCAGAGCTTGATAAAAATACTTACCCGTCAATAATGGGTACTAATGGTGCCTTAAGCGCTTTGTCTGATAAAATAGATTCATGTAAAAGTTTATTAGATCAAATTCAAACAATTCAACCAGCATTTGACGTGGAATTATTAGCTGGCTTCTTGAAATACTTAAAAATTTAATTGAAAAAAGGGGTGAATTAATGGAGAAAGAAAGAGCGGATATTTTAGTCGTTCGCCAGGGATTAGCGGATTCGCGTGAAAAGGCCAAACGTTTTATTATGGCTGGACAAATTTATACCGAAAAAGCCTTACGGGTAGATAAACCAGGTGAAAAGTTACCGGTAACGACGCAATTGACTTTAAAAGGGGAAGATGTGCCTTTTGTATCTCGTGGTGGTTTCAAATTAGTTAAAGCCATGGAGTCTTTTGACATCGACTTTACCGGGAAGAAAGTGCTAGACATTGGCTCTTCAACTGGTGGATTTACAGATGTTGCCTTGCAAAATGGTGCTAGTATGTCCTACGCACTGGATGTGGGGACCAATCAGCTAGACTGGAAATTACGTTCTGATGACAGGGTTGTGGTGATGGAGCAAACAAATTTCCGCTATTCGAAGCCTGAAGACTTTGTAGCCGGTCAACCAGATATCGCAACAATTGACGTATCCTTCATCTCTTTAGATTTGATTTTACCACCTTTACGCCCAATTCTTAAAATCGGTGGACAAGTGGCTGCTTTAGTGAAACCACAGTTTGAAGCCGGTAAAGATAAAGTTGGTAAAAAAGGAATCGTTCGGGATAAGAAAGTCCATAGAGAAGTGATTGAACATACCATGCAAACAGCAATTGGACTTGGTTACGATGTTTCAGGTTTAACCTATTCGCCAATTACTGGTGGTACTGGGAATATTGAGTTTTTAATGCTATTAACGAATACAGAAGGTGAACCTGGCCAAATTGATTCCGCAATAAATATTGATGCGGTCATCGAAGAGGCACATTCAGTGTTTCATTAACGAGGGTATCTATAGGGTTACATAAGGGGAGAGATGTAAATGCTTCAGCATCTTACAATTAAAAATTTTGCAATTATAGAAGATTTAACAATTGATTTTGATTCAGGCATGACTGTCCTAACTGGTGAAACAGGGGCCGGGAAGTCCATTATTATTGATGCTGTTGGCTTGTTAGTCGGTGGTCGTGGATCAATAGATTTCATTCGCTATGGTAGCGAGAAATTTGACCTACGAGGGATCTTTTACATGCCTGATTTATCTGAAGAAGGCCGCAATATGTTGGCTGATAATGATATTCCTTTTGATGATGCCCAATTAATGATTGTCCGTCAGCTAGATACCAATGGGAAAAATACAATCAAAGTTAATGGTGTATCCATGACCGTTAGCATGCTCAAAGCTTTAGGTACACACATTGTAGATATCCATGGGCAAAATGAGCACCAGTCTTTAATGAACACGAGCAATCATATTCATTTGCTAGACCATTTTGCTAAGCATGAAATTGCTGATAAACTAGTTAGCTACCAAGAAGCTTATGCAACCTATCAAACTGCGAAAAAGCAATTAGATAGTCAAAATCTAAACGAGCAAGAAGCTGCCCAACGCGTTGATTTACTAAAATTCCAAATCAATGAAATTGAATCGGCGAATTTACAAGTGGGTGAAGATCAGGCTTTAATTAGTGAACGTGATCAATTGCAAAACTTTCAAAAAATTGCTGATGCTTTAGGTGCAAGCAATAATTTGCTGTCTAATGCTGATTTGAATATTATCGATCTAGTCGGTCAAGTGATTGGCGAACTTGAAACCATCCGTGACTTTGACACGACCTATAGTGATTTTTATGAACAAACAACGGGGACTTATTACGCCTTACAGGATTTAGCCTCAAGTATTTCAGACCAGGTAGATCAACTGCACTATGACCCTAATCGTTTAGATGACATCATCGAACGATTAGCGGTATATAAAAATCTGACTCGTAAATATGGTGAGGACACTGAATCCGTGTTAAATTATTTGGATACAGCAAAAGAAGAGTTGAAACAAATTGAAAACCGCGAGTCGAATCAACAAAAATTAAAGGATACAGTAAAAAAAGCGCAAACAAATGCACTAGCTTTTGCAGAAGAATTATCTAAGAGTAGAAAATCTGCGACAGCAGGTTTAGTGAAGGCCATTGAAGGACAAATGCAGGCCCTTTACATGGAAAAGGCTAAATTCCGGGTTGATATGTTAGCGCTAGATGAATTAGGACCTTATGGGATGGATGACGTGGCCTTTATGATTGCCACTAACCTTGGTGAGCCATTTAAGCCGCTTGTTAAGGTCGCATCAGGTGGGGAGTTATCTCGGTTGATGTTAGCAATGAAAACTATTTTCCAAAATGCATCGGGGGTAACAGCAATTATCTTTGATGAGGTGGATACGGGAGTATCTGGGCGTGTGGCTCAAGCTATCGCTACCAAAATGTTTGAAATTGCCCTTAAGGCTCAGGTATTATGTATTACGCATTTACCGCAAGTGGCATCGATGGCAGACCACCAATTATTCATCTCTAAAGAGGAAAACAGCAACCGCACATATACAAATGTAAGATTGCTAACAAATGAAGAACGGATAGACGAAGTCGCAAGAATGCTAACGGGTTCTAATATTACAGCAGTTGCCAAGCAAGCAGCGGCTGAACAAATTGAAGAAGACCGACAATTTAAAGCGAACCTTCGCTAATGCTAGGAGGAGTGGGTGGATGAAGCCTAAGATGATAGTGATTGCTGGGCCTACGGGTGTAGGGAAGACCAGTTTATCTTTAAAATTAGCCAAAGCATTTAATGGCGAAATTATTAACGGTGATTCCATGCAAATCTACCAAAATCTAGATATTGGGACAGCAACACCGACTGAAAGTGAGCAAGCGCAAGCTGTCCATCATTTAGTTTCCTATGTTAAAGTGGACGAGGAATACTCAGCATCTCGCTTTAAAGAAGATGCTAAGTCGGCTATGGAAGCTATTTTGGCAAAAGGAAAAGTCCCTATATTAGTTGGGGGAACTGGCTTATATCTGGAATCCTTTATATATGACTTATCCTTAGGTGGTAAAAATTTGGAACATCCTGAATTCCGTGCGCAAATGGAAATGTTAGCGCAAATGGAAGGGAATGAAGCAGTCTACCAGAAATTGGTTGACTTAGACCCTAAAGCAGCAGACCAAATTCATCCCAATAATTTACGTAGAGTCATTCGGGCTTTAGAAGTCGGGACTTTTTCGAACCGGCTATTTTCAGACCAATCGGAAACGCATGAAAATCACGTGTCACCTTTTGACTTGTTGGTTATCGCTTTAAATACGGATCGGCAAGTATTATATGAGAGAATCAATATGCGGGTCGATGATATGGTCAACCAAGGACTTATTGAAGAAACGAAATGGTTGTTGGCGCAAAACTTAGATGAGGATCAACAATCAATGAAAGCTATCGGGTATAAGGAATTATTCCCTTATATTCGAGGTGAAATGCCACTTGAATTAGCGCTTGAAGATTTAAAGCAAAATTCAAGACGTTATGCCAAACGACAAATAACATGGATCAGAAATCGATTAACAGATGCGCATTGGCTAGATTTAGTAACGCATCCTGAAAATTTGCAACAGGCTATAAAACTAGTAGAAGATTTTTTGAATGCGGCTAGTTTGCCTTAATTTGAATTTATTTAGATTTTCGGTTCAGAAGGAGGAAGTATGCAACAAGTTTTATTAGCAGCAGTTCAGACACCTGACATTAGTGACCGTCAATTTGATATGCAAATGGAAGAGTTAGAGGAGTTAGTGAATACGGCAGGGGGAGAAGTGGTTGGACTCGTTTCACAAAAACGGGAAAGGTTTGACGCTAGAACCCTAATTGGTAAGGGGAAAGTGGAAGAATTGGCTATGCATGCAGATGCAAATGAAGCTGATTTAATCATTTTCTACCAACAATTAACGCCGTCACAAAATAACAACCTACAACTGGCAGTAGATTTCCCAGTGATTGACCGGATTCAATTAATTTTGGATATTTTCGCTATGCGGGCAACTTCAAAAGAAGGTAAGCTACAGGTTGCTTTAGCGCAAAACGAATACCTATTACCGCGTTTAGCAGGGAATTATAATGCCCTATCTAGACTTGGTGGGGGGATTGGGACGAGAGGTCCTGGTGAAACGAAAATTGAGCAAGATCGTCGGGTGCTTCGTAACGAGATTCAACGCATTAAGGGTGAGTTGAAAGAAGTTGAGAAACACCGTAGTCGGACTCGTGAGAACCGGGAAAAGGGCGCCATTTTCCAATTGGGCTTAATTGGGTATACTAATGCAGGCAAGTCAACAATTACAAACGCCTTGACCCAAGCGGATACCTTGGAAGAAAACCAATTATTCGCCACCTTAACACCCCTAACACGGGTATTTTCACTCAACAATCATTTCCAAATGTCCATTACGGATACGGTAGGATTCATACAAGATTTACCACCACAAATTATCGATTCATTCCATTCAACCTTGGAAGAAAGTCGTCAGGTGGACTTGATGTTGATCGTGATTGATGCGTCATCGCCGTATGCAAGCGAACAGGAAGCGGTCGTCCTAGATACTTTGAAGCAATTAGATATGTTGGATATTCCGCATTTATTCGTTTATAACAAAATGGATAAAGTGGCGCATACAAACCAAGCGATCTTGGCCTTTAATCAGCCAAACGTGCAGATTAGTGCCAAGTCTGTAGAAAGCATTGAAGATCTGTTAGCAGCCATCGTCAATGAATTGAAAGACCAATATGATGAAGTTGAAATTGCTGTTTCACCGAGTCAAATCGGTAATTGGATGGGACTGCAAGACCATATTTATTTTGAAAAGATGGAATTTGACGAAGTGTCTCAGCAATACGAATTGCATTTATTTAAACCCAAATATTTACAATTGCCTAAGTCTGAGTAAAATGCACTTGACAGACATTGCTATCTTGGTATAAAATTTAATAGTTGTCATCTAAACATGACGGCTTTTGTTAGGATAGCTCAGCTGGATAGAGCAACGGTCTTCTAAACCGTAGGTCGTGGGTTCGAATCCCACTCTTAACATTAAGTGAAAACCGCTATATATCAACATTTAAGTGTTGGTGTATAGCGGTTTTTTGTTGAAAACTTTTTTTACCAACTAGTGGGGCTAAAAATGCATGAATTGAATTTTTTAGAGGTGTATTTATGTTCATTTTTAGTTACATGAGCATAAATATTTAATATAGCTTGGAAAATGGCATCCTCTATTTTTTGATATTTGACGTTGTTAGTCTTTTTGCCTTTTTTCTCTTTGATACCCTTATTATTTCTGCTAATCACAGTGTCCATAATGGTAAATAATCTCATTATGATATCAATAACACATTACTATCAAGTTCGTAGCAATCAAATTCTCAATTATTTATTAGTCAACTGGTAATAGGTATGTAGAAAATTCATTCAATTAAAGTTCATTCTTCTAACAAGCGTTCTGCCTCTAGATTAGAACGAAGAATAATTTCTGTCGAATGGAATTGATAAAGAATTTGATAGCTAATTAAAACGATAATCTTTTTTTGATTCGTGACCCTCGTGGGCATGACTACTTATGTGATGTCTAAGAAATAAAAGTACAGAAGCGCACAACTTACAAAAAGCGACTGTCATACCCACAACCCATATAAAGAAAAAGACAATTAAAGAGTGGTGAGTGATTCGATGCACTGTATTTTACAAAAAATGGAAGACTTGCCTAATTAGAAACTATATTTTTTATTCTTTATTTTAGAATAAAACATGAAAATATATTTTATCTATTTTATCTTCAAATATACAGAGATGAATCCCATACTTAAATTCATAATAGAATAATTTAAAAGGAATTGATTAGAATCAACGTGTATTTCTCATAGATTGTATTATTTTGTTCATTTTCATAGTCACATCAATATGGTTATGCTGGGTGTTTTGCTATAATGAAAGTGTGAAGGTAGGCCAAATTTTACTAGAGCGTAATCTTGTATTCATGAAATAGTTAACCTTTTGTAAAGATACGACATTTATGGCTTGCGATTTGATTTGTTATGATAAAATAGTTATAAGATAAATGGGAGGTAGGACCATGAAAAAAGTATATTCATTATTAGGTATTTCTTTATTAGCTTTATCATTGGCGGCTTGTGAAAATGTTGATTCTGCTTTGGGTATGTATTCAGATGAATCCTCATCAAGTGAAGAAAGTGCTTCTTCTTCAACATCGTCTGAGAGTGCTTCTTTAAATGTTGTAGAAGCTGATAGCTCTTCTTCAAGTGAGGCATCTGCTGATGCTGATTCAGAAGCTTCAAGCGACGATACTTTAGCGTCAAGTGATGAAACAATACAAACTTCTGAAGAAGTTGTGGCGGATTCATCGGTGGCGAGTGAAGCTGCAACTGCACAAGCCATGACAACTGACGAGATTGAATCTTCTATCATTGCAGCAGAACCTGAAATAACTTCACCATCTTCAGAAGCGGTACCATCTAGCGAAGTGGAAGATCAAGGGACTCACGCAAGTTCTAGTCAAGCAAAAGGTAACCAAGGGGCTTTCGACAATACACGTGCGCGTGACTTGTTGGCTGAAGCAGCGCCTTTAATTTCTGCTGATTCGCAAGGTGCATACCAATCTGACGAATATTTCTTCTTACCAACATTGGTGAATGAAGATTTAGCACAAGTAGATGTTTATCGTCAATCTCCTGATGGACAAGGACATACAAACCTGATTGCAACTTACCGTTATGATGCTTATTCAGGCACTTTGATGGTGATGGATGTTGTGAGTGGTACTTGGCAAAATACGGGACAATAGAATCGCTTAGTGCATACAAATAAATTTAAGGCTGGTGATTTATAATTGGTGCTAACGGGTATATAGCATGCGATTTAACCACCAGTTTTTATTTGCTTTAAATCAGGAAGAAAACTTGTTAAATAGCCCTAAATTAAGTAGTATTAAGAGTAAAGAATTGAGGTGGCAAGTGTGAAAGACAAATTGAAAGATCGAATTATTCCAATGACCTTAGCCTCGGTTAATCAGGCAAATATTGCTGGTAGTGCTGCAGAAATGTCCTATTACTTTCTACTATCTCTGTTCCCGCTATTGATGATGATTGCCAACATTATACCGATGTTACCGTTTGATCCAGATTCAGTTGTTGGATTACTTGAAACATTATTACCTGACCAAGTGGAGCCTATTATTGTGCCTACGTTGGAGTCTTACTTATCATCAGACACAACTGGTGCGCTTTCTGTTTCCTTCATATTGATTCTATGGTCTGGCTCTACTGCTTTTGGAACCGTACAAAATATTTTAAACCGAACCTATGGCATTACAGATAAACCGAATTTTATTATTTCGCGCTTATTTTCCTTTGCCATTGCCTTCGTTTTAGTCATATTTTCTGTGGCATTAAGTACCCTGTTCGTATTTGGACAAACACTTCTAGAAGCAGTAAACCAATTCATAGACGTGCCAATGCAGTTGTTTGATATTTTTACCAGTGTAAAATGGCCAATTCTATTGCTTGTTTTGATTCTGGTATTTACTTTTATTTACCAATTCATTCCACATCACAAGTATCCGCTTAAGTTCGCGGTACCAGGAGCGGTTGTAGCGACACTGCTTTCTGCTGTTCTGTCGGGTGGATTTTCATTCTATGTGAATAATTTTGGTGGTTCATCAGTGTCAAACGGGACTATCGGAGTATTCATTGTATTAATGATCTACCTTTGGTTAACATCAATCGTGTTGATTGCAGGTGCCATGATTAACCATATTATTTACCGTTTAAACAATGTGGAAGAATTCATCGATTCAAGTCCAAACTACCATACAACAACATCTGCGAGTTTCCCTTTTATGGATAAAAAGACAATCGCAATAGGTACATTAAAGCGTCAACCAGGAGATATCGTTATTTTGGATAACCCTGCACGACCACAAAGAAATAGAGATTAAAGGGGCGCATTATTTTGGAAAAACGTTCGTCAAATCGGCGATTAAAGAAGAAACCAACGAGTAGAGTCGATATCACTATCGTCATATGCGTCACGTTGTTAGCTTTGGTGAGTATCGTGACTATTTTTTCAACGACATATTTACAATATGATTCAGGGTCCTATTCCCAAACTATTATGCAAATAGCTTGGTTTGCGGTAGGGGCTGTAGCGGCAGCTGTTGTGATGCAGCTTGACCGGAAAACCTTATATCACTTTGCACCGGTAGCTTACGGGTTCGGGCTAGTTTTACTAGTATTAGTATTGATATTCTATGACCGTGAATTAGCCGTGACCAATGGGGCGCATTCATGGATTACCATTGGACCGTTATCTCTTCAACCTTCAGAGTTAATGAAGGTTGCTTATATCATCATGATGGCTTATTTAGTTCAAGGCTACAATGATGAAGGCCGTCGTCTTGGTATTGAAGACATGGTCATGATGGAACGAGTTAAATTTGATGCGCGATTCTTATTAAAAATTACTTTATGGACTATCCCACCGGTTGCTTTAATCATTGCACAGAATGACTTGGGGACAACCTTGGTATTCTTAATGATGTTTATCGGTGTCATATTCGTGTCAGGAATTACCTGGTATATTATTTTGCCGGCATTCCTATCATTTGCGGTTATCGGCTTAATATTGATTATCTTGGTAGTCTATCAACGGGATTTACTATATGCATTAGGCTTCCAAGACTACCAATTCGCCCGTATCGATTCATGGTTAAATCCATTCGGTAATTCGGCCAATGAATCTTACCAGTTGGCGCAAAGTTTGAAGGCAATAGGTTCGGGGGGCATCCTTGGAAAAGGGCTTGGTCAATTTCAAGTTCACGTCCCAGTTCGAGAATCGGATATGATTTTCTCTACTATCGGTGAAAACTTTGGTTTCCTTGGGTCAAGCTTTGTCGTCTTATTATACTTCATCTTAATATTCCAAATGATTTCAGTGGCCTTTAGAGCCCACGACGCCTTCTATGCGTCAATGGTTTCAGGTGTAGTCATGATGTTCACCTTCCATATTGTTGAAAATATTGGGATGTCTATCGGGCTTTTACCGCTGACAGGTATTCCATTACCACTAATTTCAGCCGGTGGTACGGCCTTAATCACGAGTATGCTGAGTATTGGTTTAATACTGTCAATCAAATATAATGAGGGCTTGGACGATGAACACTTAAGCAAGAATCCGGTTGTGAGAGCCGTTCGCTGGGGCAACCGTTTAATCCCACAAAAATTGATTGATAAACTAACCTAGTTTTTGAATTATCTTAGAGGTGAAACACATGCATAAAGTTTATAGTAAAGAGGGCTTGTATCTTGAAGAGCAAGCTGACGGCACAGTTCGTATCGGCCTTTCTGCTTATGGGTCAGATGCAGTTGGTGAGGTTTCTTACTTCGCTTTCTTCAATGATCATGAGTTGGTTGTGGGTGAGCCATTTTTCTCAGTTGAAGGGTCTAAAGCTGTCACAGACATGCTGGCACCAATTTCAGCAGACATTATTTCGAAAAATGAATCATTAGCGGACCAACCTGAGTTGCTGAACGAAGATGATGAAAACCTTAAATGGTTGGTTGTCACAAAAAGCAATCACGCAATCAAGTGGTCGGATTTCTTATCTGAAGATCCACCGATTGAAAACTAAATAAGCAAAAAACTGGACCTCTTAGCCAAACATGCGGCTTTAAAAGGTCCATTTTTTTAATAAGCAATAGTTGCTACATTGCTAGATCAATGAAAAGAAGTAGGCAATTTCTTCGATGGTATATTTCTTATTGTACGCTTCAAATTTAGCCAGGAAATTGATGACGGCAGAGGCCTTCAAATCATTGGCTAATTCATCAAATTTACTAGGAATTTCCATTTGTCTCACATCGGCTGGGAAATTTTCTTTAACAGACTTGGTCATTTTATGGACGAAGGAGGGGTCGCCATTTTCGCCTAAAAGGATGCTTGATCGGGTAGTATCTTTGGAAAATTTGTTCAGAATATAAAAAAGCACCTCGTATTTACTTGTTTGAGCGAACAACTCTTCAACTTGACCAATAGCCTCGTTTTTTAAATTATCGATAATTTCATTTTCGATTTCTTCAACCACGGCGTATTTATCATCAAAATAACGGTAGAAAGACGACCGGTTTAGATCAGCTTCTTTGACGATATCTTGAATGGTGATAGTGGTGAAGGGTTGGTCGACCATCAAATTTAAGAGGGCTGACTTGATGGATTCTCTTGTTTGTAATGCTTTATTACTTGTCGTCATTTGTTCGTCCTTTTTCAATCTTTAGGGTAAAATAAGCTTGTACTCTTTAAAATCTTATCATAACTGCACAAAATAAGACACTTTGTCCTAGTTTGTGCTAGCCTTGAAAATTGATATATAATAAGCTATGAAAGCAGTAAAAATAAAAGGAGTCTTATGTAAATGCTTGAATTAAAAAACCTCAAGAAAACTTATGAAGTGGGCGATACGGTAACGCATGCTTTAAATGATGTATCGTTAGCTTTTAGAAAACAAGAATTCGTTGCTATCTTAGGGCCTTCAGGTTCAGGGAAAACAACACTTTTAAATGTGATTGGTGGTTTAGACCAGTATGACTCTGGTGATATGGTCATCAACGGCCAGTCAACAAAAAACTTCAAAGACATTGATTGGGACGCTTACCGGAATAATTCAATCGGATTTGTTTTCCAGTCATATAATATCATCAGTCATTTAGATGTCCTATCTAACGTTGAATTAGGGATGACTTTGTCTGGTGTGGCGAAAGAAGAGAAACGGGAAAAAGCGAAAAATGCTTTGATTCGTGTGGGCTTAAAGGACCATATGCACAAGCAACCCAACCAATTATCTGGTGGTCAAATGCAACGTGTGGCGATTGCACGTGCTTTAGCCAATGATCCGGATGTATTATTATGTGATGAGCCAACAGGCGCTTTGGATTCTGAAACAGGCCAACAAATTATGGGCTTGATCCAGGAATTAGCGACTGAAAAATTGGTGATCATGGTTACGCATGATGGGGAATTAGCCCACCAATATGCCAACCGTATCATTAATTTTAAAGACGGTGAAGTGCTAAATGACTCAAATCCATACGATAACAAGGATGCGGATGCAATCTTAGATATGCGTCGCACGGGTATGTCTTACCTAACCGCTTTAAACCTATCCTTCAAAAATATCATGACTAAAAAAGGGCGGACCTTTATCACGTCTTTCGCTTCAAGTATTGGGATTATTTCAATTGCGGTTGTCCTATCTCTATCAAATGGTTTCCAAAAGCAGATTGATTCAACCCAGGCGGAAACGAGTGCTCAATTCCCGGTAACCATATCACGAGTTGCACGAGATGCCTCTAATTTCACGCTATCAACTGAAGAAGAAACAGAATACCCAGATGGTAATACAGTGATTGCCAACGAAGACCCAGCTTCAGCTAGTCAACATGAGAATGATATTACCACTGATTTAGTTGAGTACGTGAAAGACATCGACCCAGCCTTGACTGAGGCTTTAAACTATACTTATTCCGCCCAGTTGAACCTTTTACGCGATGTAGATGGGGAAGTTGAGCAAGTTGCCTTTTCTAATTACGCTCAAGATTCAGCTACCGCCGACATCCAAAGTTTCTATGCGACATCGTCAGGTATGGGCGCTTCCACTTTCCCAGAAGCAACTTCTGGAGATGAGAATGACTTCTTATCGGAAAACTACGACGTGCTTGAAGGGGACTTACCTACTGAAGAAACGGATATTGTCTTAGTGGTTGACGAATACAACAAGGTCAACTTAAATGCATTGAATAATCTAGGATTTGACTATGAGAACGGCGACGAAATTGCCTTTGAAGACATCGTTGGTACCGAAATAGTGGCCGCTTCAAACGACGCTTACTATCAAGAATTACCAACTGGAACATACATGCCAAACCAAGATTTAAATGCTGTTTACGATAACGAAAATAATCAAACTTTACGCGTATCAGCAGTTATTCGTCCAAAAGAAGACGCCACTATGGCAATCTTAACTGAAGGGATTAACTATTCAAACGGCTTGACTGAAACAGTGATTGAAAATAATCAAAATTCAGCCATCGTTCAAGCACAAAATGATAGTGACAGTTCAGTTCTTACAGGCGAAAGCTTAGATGAAGCGGGTAAAGAACAAGTTTTAACTGCACTTGGCGCTAACCCAATCCCGTCATCTATCATGATTTACCCTAAAGACTTTGAAACGAAAGACGACGTTCTTGCCTATTTAGATGCATACAACGAAGGCAAATCTGAAGACGAGAAGATCCTTTATACAGATTTAGCGGGTACCATGACTGAATTAACTGGCGGTATTATGGACGCGACAACTTACGTGCTAGTTGCCTTTGCCGGTATTTCATTAATTACTTCAATGATCATGATTGGGATTATCACCTATACTTCAGTTCTTGAACGTACCAAGGAAATCGGTGTTCTTAAAGCCTTAGGTGCCCGGAAAAAAGACATCACCCGTGTATTTGACTCTGAGACTTTAATCCTAGGTGTGCTATCAGGTTTAATTGGTGTTGGGACTGCTTACTTATTAACATTCCCAATCAATATGCTGATTGAATCCCTAACGGACCTTAAAAATGTAGCCATCTTAGATCCTGTACATGCAGTCGTCTTATTGATTATTTCAACTGTATTAACGGTACTTGGTGGTCATATTCCAGCTCGAATGGCAGCCAAGAAAGATGCTGCTGAAGCCTTGCGGGCTGATTAATGCTATTTGATTATTGCTAGTGTTTAATCTTAATTTATTGCTAGCAAAACTTCAGTCGCCATTTTGCAAAAAAAAAATCACCCGAATCACCTAAAGTAGGAACGCAAAATCCGTCAACTTTAGGTGGTTTTTTCTTCTTAAGGGATGCTTAAAGTACAATCTCTTGACTAGCTAAAATACATTTGCTAGAATGCTAATTAATCTAATTGGAGGTGGTAAACGAATGTCTAGTGACTCTACAGACGGTGAGCAGAGGTACTTTTTTAAATGGCTTTACTTTTTAATTGAATAAAACATATTTCAGTGCGTTGTTTAGAAGAGCTTTCTAAATAAGGGGCTTTTTTGTGTTTTCAAATAGATTAAAAAGAAAAAGGATGAATAAATTTCATGAATAAAAAAGATTATCAATTATCAGTGTCAGAAATACGACAGAAGTATCAGGTTAACTCAATCGATGATGGGTTGGACGAAGAGCAAGTAAGGAAATTGTTGGAAAAATATGGTTACAACCAACTAACCGCCAACAAAACATCGAAGTGGCGAATTTTACTGCGTCAATTCCATAACACCATCATCTATATTTTGATGTTCTCGGCCTTTTTGACCTTATTAATGGGCCATTATTCAGATGCCATCATCATCGGTATCGTAGTGGTTGTCAACGCCTTAATCGGTTACTTCCAGGAGGCCAATGCCTCGGATGCCTTAGAACGGATCAAGGAAATGTTATCGGCAGAAGCGACGGTTTACCGAAATGGTGTACGTCAAGATATCCCAGCCGAAAACCTAGTCCCAGGGGATGTTGTCTTCCTAGAAGCTGGGGATAATGTACCTGCCGACATACGGATTATTGAAGCAGATAACTTGCGGATTCAAGAATCGGCTTTAACAGGGGAAACAGACTCCGTTGAAAAAGCTGTTGACCTTGTAGCAGATGAATCGACACCTTTGGCAGAAAGAGTGAACATGTCTTTTGCTTCAACTTCTGTAACCTCCGGGTCTGGTAAGGGGATCGTTGTGGCCACAGGCAAATATACTGAAATCGGTAAAATTTCGGATGTGGTAAACGCAACAGAAGACCGTCAAACACCTTTGATGAAGGAGATTGATGGCCTAGGGAAAGGAATTACCTATGTCATCATGGGTGTTGCCATTGCCTTATTTATTCTGAGTCTCATCCAACAGACCTATGCCATTTCTGTATTGACGCTTGCAGTCGTGACCATGATTGTAGGGTCTATTCCAGAAGGATTACCTGCAACAACGTCAGTGGTCTTGGCAATGGGTGTCAGCGATATGGCCAAGAATAAAAATACCATCATCAAAACTTTGCCAGCTGTCGAAACGCTGGGTTCAGTTGATGTAATTTCTACTGACAAAACGGGTACCCTCACAAAGAATGAGATGACAGTCAAGGATATTATCCTGGCTGATCAAGTGTATGAAGTAACAGGAGATGGGTATGCCCCGAAAGGTGAGATCCGACCGGTAAGTGGTAGTGGTATACATGCATCAGAAAATTCAATCCTGCAATTATTCTTAGAGGCAGGTTATGAGGCCAATGATACGGTCTTAGTGAATGATGAAGATGCAGCAAACCCTTGGACCATTAACGGGGAACCAACAGACGGGTCATTTTTGACGCTTTACCATAAGGTATTTGCCTACCCTGAGCAAACTGATTACACGGAACTAGACATGTTACCATTCGATTCGGACAACCGCTATATGGCGAAATTAGTGACGAATCATGCACAAGAACGGATCCTATTTATAAAAGGGTCACCAGATAAATTATTTGACATGGTGAAGAAACAAGACCCCCATTTTGACCAAAGTTTCTGGTCAGACCATGTCCGTCGTTTATCTAAAGAAGGGAAACGGGTAGTTGCTGTTGGTTATCAACTGATTAACCAAGAAACGACGACTATTCACGATCAGATTTTAGATCAAGGAATTCAATTGCTTGGGATCGCAGGGATTATTGACCCACCAAGAGAAGAAGTGATTGCTTCTCTTAAAGAAATGAATCAAGCAGGTGTCCATGTCAAAATGATTACCGGTGACCACCCCCTAACAGCCAAAGCGATTGGGGCGAAGCTGGGCTTAGCTGAGGAAATTAATGCTGTAACAGGTGCTGAACTGGATCAAATGGATACAGCTAGCTTCCAGGAAGCTGTCTTAGACAATCAAATTTTTGCCCGAACCACACCACAAAACAAGCTAGATATTATCAAAGCGCTGCAAGCCAAAGGCAAGGTTACAGCTATGATAGGGGACGGGGTCAATGATGCGCCTGCCCTCAAACGCGCGGATATCGGTGTAGCAATGGGTGTTTCTGGTACGGATGTGGCCAAGGATTCAGCGGATATGGTTTTAACCGATGACAATTTTGGTACCATGTCTCAAGCAATACGCGAAGGCCGCCGGATCTACGATAACATCAAGAAGAGTATCCTTTTCCTATTACCAACATCATTTGCTGAAGGGTTAATTATTGCCTTTACAATCATGATGCAAAAGGAATTACCGCTACAAGCGACCCAATTACTATGGATTAACATGGTATCTGCCATAACCATCCAATTTGCCTTTATTTTCGAACCAGCTGAACCTGGTATCATGAACCGGAAACCGCGTAAAACCGGCAACAAATTGATGAGTCGACATGACGTTTGGCAGATGGCTTATGTATCCGTCCTAATGGCTGTGATTTCTTTGATTGCCCATGACTGGTTACTAGCTCAAGGGGTTAGTGAAGCTGTTGCCTCTACCGTTATAGTGAATACGGTTGTCATGAGTAAAATATTTTATCTCTTTAACATCCGTACTAGCGAGTCAGCTTTCTCTAAGGCGTCATTTACCAATCCTATGGCCTTCTTGATTATCGGTGTGATGATCATTCTACAATTATTACTGACCTATGTGCCATTCATGCAAGGTGCCTTCTCGACTGAAAACATTTCTATGGTCGGATGGTTGATTGCCATAGGTGCAGGAATCATTGTCTTATTGGTGACAGAATTAGATAAATATATCCGGACAAAGAATTCGACACGCTAAGTTGTTATCACAATATAGAAAAGTCCTGCAGACTTGCCCTAAATTTGGGTTTGTCTGCAGTCCTTTTTTTGGTTAACTTATATTGTTATCGTCCTAAATTTTTCTGAAAGCAAATTTATTGATTTTCTTGTTCAGCCGCGTAGTCTAAGTAGACTTGATTAGCGTCGACACCTTGTTGCCAACTGGGGTGTAGATTGGGTTAATAGAAACCTTGTATTCATCGGTTTCTGGCGTCATATAAGCGTCCACAACAGTCTGTATGTTCGGATCATCTAACTCATATGTTCTCACGGCAATTGATAGGAAGTATTCCGGGGGTATTTGTTCCAAATCTTCTTAAATGATGGCGTCCTCTACGGTCATAAAGGCATCTCAAGGGTCACCTGTTAACCCACAATCTACAAGGAAAGGTAGGATAAACAACCACAATAGTTTTCTAAACTTCATCAAGAAAAAACGCCTTCTAATTTCTGTTATAGTTTGAACATAAAGCTATTACATTCAAACCAACTTACTAGAAAAAGAAAGCGTTTAATTTTATTAGAAATTGTGGAACCACTCAAATATTGGTAGCATATTGTCCTCAAGGTTATTTGTCATCATTTCAGGATGCCACTGTACCCCTAAAATATTATAGGTTGATTTGGACTTGTCCACTTCATAAGATTCTATGACACCATCATTGGCCCAGGCTGTTGCCTTAAGTAGAGGTGATAAGTCTTCAATCACTTGGTGGTGGTAGGTATTGATTAGCAGTGTTTTTGGATTATCAAACAGATTGCTTATGATAGACCCTTTTTCCAATTGGATTGAGTGGTGCGGGAAGTGCATGCGACTCCAATTCTGAATGTGTTGAACGGCATTGGCCTGACCGATTGGGTATTCGCTTAAATCTTGATAAACTGTCCCATTGAGTAGGATATTAATCAGTTGGAAACCGCGACAGATACCTAATATCGGAATATTCTTCTTGGTGGCAGCTTCAAATAAAGCCCGCTCCCAACGATCGCGTGGGGGATAGACACTTTGTAATTTAGGCGAAGGCTCACGGCCGTAAAGTAGTGGTGAAACGTCTTGGCCACCAGTAAATACAATCCCGTCCAATTTGGCAACATACTGCTCTGCCAAGGCTAAGTCTTCTTGTAAAGGGATAATAATCGGAATATGTCCGGCTTTGGTTAAAGAGTTGCTATAACCATGGGGACTATAATCACGCATAAATTCATCCCAGTCATGATCTAGTGCGTTATGGTTTCCGGTAACACCGATGACCTGTTTATATGTGGATACTTCATTATTCATACTGTCACTCCAAACTTTGATTTCCTATCCATTATACCAACAAACACTGGGGTGGGGTCAACTTAGACTACTTTTTTTAAGCTGATAGCAAATAAGGATAACAATTGATAGCTAATCGATACCTGAAAAAGGAGCTTGATCCTTCGGATTTTGCAGGATTGAATGGTATATTAATTGCAATGAATTTAAGGAAGAAGGAAATGAAGATGAGTATATCGGTAAATTTACCAAGTTTTACAATCGGGCCGGATGCCTATGACGATATTAAAAAATACGCAGGTTTTGCAGGAGAGAAAGTAGCCATCATAGGTGGAGAAACTGCTTTGGAGAAGGCTTTACCAAGATTGAAACCAGCGATTGAAGCAGCCGGATTAACCATTACCACTATCGAATGGTATGGGGGCGAAGCTTCTTATTCAAACATTGACCGCCTTGTCGCTTTAGACCAGGTTCAAGCAGCAGATATGATTTTTGCGGTCGGTGGCGGACGTGCCATTGATACTGGTAAAACAGTTTCTGCTAAACTTGAAAAGCCAATTTTCACTTTCCCAACAATTGCCTCAAATTGTGCGCCAACTTCAGCCGTTTGCGTCTTATATAATGACGACCATGAATCAGCGGGTTCATACCGGTTACATGCACCAGCCGTCCACTCATTTGCCGACTCAACTATTATTGCTGAAGCACCGGAGCAATACATTTGGGCCGGAATAGGTGACGCAATTTCTAAAGAAGTGGAAGTATCTTTTTCAGCTGAAGGACGAGAATTAGCCTACAATAATACCATTGGTGTCCATATTGTCCAGGGTGCTAACCAACGTGTCTTAAAAAATGGCTTAGCGGCACTTGAAGCTGCCAAAGCCCACCAGGAATCACCTGCTATCGACAATATTTTATTTGAGATTCTTGGGACAACTTCTTATACGTCAGTATTAGTAGACCACGACTATAACGGTCACTTTGCCCACTCATTCTACTACGGCGTAACTGTCTTACCTCAAGGGGAAAGACACTTGCACGGTGAAATCGTATCTTACGGGGTATTAATTGTCCTACAATTGGCTAAAAAATATGACGAATTAAAAGAAATTCGTGACTTCATGATTTCAGTGGGATTACCAACGTCATTAAAAGCCTTAGAAATTGAAAGTGACGAAGATTTGAAAACGGTATTAGATAAGGCCTTTACCTTAGATCATATTCAAACATCACCATTTGAAATTAACCGTCAAATGGTTGAAGATGCTATTCAAGAAGTTGAAAAATTAAACCAATAATTTGATCCATCATCGTTTATATCATCGCGTGCGGGCTGTGGCGAAATGCTGCAGTCCTTTTTTTGGGGATTTTTTCAGTCGGGGAAGGCTACCAAAATAACTTTTGCTGTGGGTCCATTAAACATGATAGAATGATAGCGACGAAGAAGCTTTATGCGTGTAGAGTCTTTTATATTTGGGGGAAAAGTGATATAATTGACTAATTGTAAAACAGTTTTTTTACAAAGTGTCCGGTTCTTACTAGTAGGAATTTAATGTGTTTGATTGGTGGTTTAGATTAACCAAGTAAACTAGCAAGGGACGTATAAATTCATGAATCGGCCTTCCATATACAAATCAAAATAAGAGGCAAGTTGGCATCTGACTAAGTTGATGCTTTGTCTTATTTTTCGAGAGGAGAACACTTAATGGACTTAAAAAATCAAGTTGCCCAGGTCATTAAATCGAGCATTGAAACTGAATTGACTTTGGAACAAATTCAAAATCTATTAGAAGTACCAAAACATGAGGGACACGGGGATATCGCCTTCCCATGTTTTATTTTTGCTAAGGAATTGCGTAAAGCGCCTCAAGCCATTGCACAGGAAATCGCACCACAAATTGAGGGTGAAATTGTAGACCGTGTGGAAGCAGTTGGCCCGTACATCAACTTCTTCTTAAATCAAACATTGGTGACACAAGCGATCCTAACTGAGATTTATGAAGCAGGTAACCGCTTTGGTGAATTAGCCATTGGACATGGTGAAAATATCACCATCGATATGTCTAGTCCAAACATCGCGAAACCAATGTCAATGGGACACTTACGTTCAACTGTTATCGGGAATGCCATTGCTAACATCACAACAAAAGTTGGGTTCAATCCAGTACGTATCAACCATTTGGGTGACTGGGGAACGCAATTTGGAAAGTTGATTGTTGGTTACAAAAAATGGGGATCTGAAGAAGCTGTTCGTGAAAACCCAATTCAAGAATTGTTGAAATACTACGTACAATTCCATGAAGAAGCAGAAGATGATGAAAGTCTTGAAGTTGAAGGACGTCTATGGTTTAAGAAACTAGAAGATGGTGATCCAGAAGCTTATGAATTATGGAAATGGTTTAAAGACGAATCATTAAAAGAATTCCAACGCATTTATGATATCCTTGGCGTCGAATTTGATTCTTATAACGGGGAAGCATTCTACTCAGACAAAATGCCAGCTGTTATTGATGAATTAGAAGACAAAGGCTTATTAAAAGTGGACCGCGGTGCAACAATCGTTGATTTAGAGGCTTATAATTTAAATCCAGCTTTAATTAAAAAATCTGACGGGGCGACCTTATATATCACACGTGATTTAGCAACAGCTATATACCGTAAAAATACTTATAACTTCGACCAATCACTTTATGTGGTAGGTAACGAACAAAGTAACCACTTCAAGCAATTAAAAGCTGTATTAGAGTTAATGGGTTATGACTGGGCTGCAGACATTAACCACATTCCATTTGGTTTAATTACCCAAGACGGGAAGAAATTATCTACTCGTAAAGGGAATGTTGTATTATTAGAAGACGTATTAAACGATGCCATTGACTTGGCTTTCAAACAAATTAACGAGAAAAACCCTGACTTAGAAAATAAAGAAGAAGTTGCCCACCAAGTTGGTGTTGGTGCTGTTATTTTCCATGACTTGAAAAATGACCGCTTAAATAGCTTCGATTTCAACTTAGAAGAAGTTGTGCAATTTGAAGGGGAGACTGGCCCATATGTTCAATATGCCAATGCGCGTGCCCACTCAATCTTGCGCAAAGGAAACTTTGACCCAGCTAAAATTAGCGAAATGACAAACTTCAACCTAGATAGCGATGAAGCTTTCCAAGTATTGAAAGAATTGAATCGTTACCCAGATATCGTCGCTAGTGCGTATGAAAAATACGAACCATCTGTTGTGGCTAAATACTTATTAGCCTTATCTCAACAATTCAACAAATACTATGCACATACACGTATCCTAACTGAAGATGATCAATTACAATCACGTTTAGCATTAGTTTATGCCTTAACACAAGTGTTAGAATCTGGTTTAGCTATCCTTGGCGTACAAGCACCAAGCCAAATGTAATTTTTTTTGGGCGACAGGTTGTTAAAACCGATTTAAAACAAAATATGTTTTCAAAGGAGAAAGGTAGTCACTGCCTTTCTCCTTTTTCATCGATTTTTAATGCATATTTTCCTTAAAATGCTCATCCATCTTTAAAAAATCTTTACAAGTGTCTTGACTTTAAATGTCAAACCCTTATAATAATGAAAGCATAAAATCCTGTGAAGCATTGAGGGCGGAACCCGAGGTGTGACCACATAATGTCAATTGTGTTCTTAGGTCAATTTGCGAATGACCTTATTTTTTTGAAGAAAAATAAGGTAAAACAAATTTGAGGGAGATGTGAGTTATGGCAATTAAAGCGAAACCACTTTTATTAGATGTAGAGGAAAAACCGTCGTTCGCGAAAGGTTTATTATTGAGTTTTCAACATGTATTTGCAATGTTTGGAGCAACAGTATTGGTGCCTATTCTTTTAGGGATGCCTGTATCTGTTGCTCTTTTTGCGAGTGGGATTGGGACCTTAATTTATCAAGTTGCAACTAAAGCGAAGGTCCCCGTATACTTAGGGTCATCTTTTGCTTATATTACAGCGATGCAAATTGCAATTCAACAAATGGGCGGAGATGTTTCAGCGGCGCAAACTGGTGTCCTCATTTCTGGTATAGTCTACGTTCTTGTAGCGATTGCGATTCGTTTCGCAGGTACTAACTGGATTGATAAATTATTACCGCCAATCGTTATTGGACCTATGATCGTGGTAATTGGTTTAGGTTTATCATCAAGTGCGGTAGCCAATGCAGGTTTTGTAGCAGAGGGGGATGTACGTAACATTGTTGTAGCCGTTGCTACCTTCTTGATCACAGCCCTAGTTCAAACTAGAGCAAAAGGCTTTTTCAAAATTATTCCGTTCTTAGTAGGGATTGTCGGTGGTTATATTGTAGCGGTCCTATTGGGGATTGTAGATTTTACACCAGTTATAGAAGCGCAATGGTTTGAGTTACCTGCTTTATACCTACCATTTGAGACATCTGTGTTTGAATCATATAATTTATACTTTGGTCCTGAAACATGGGCGATTGTACCTATTGTCTTGGTAACTATTTCAGAACATATTGGTGACCATACAGTATTAGGTAAAGTTGTTGGCCGAAACTTCTTAAAAGATCCAGGTCTAAACAGAACCTTAATTGGTGACGGGGTAGCCACTGCAGTGTCAGCCTTCATCGGTGGACCAGCGAATACAACATATGGTGAAAACACTGGGGTGATTGGTTTAACACGTGTGGCTTCAGTATCGGTTATCCGAAACGCCGCTATTATCGCCATTATATTAGCCTTCCTTGGTAAATTTACTGCCTTGATTTCAACAATTCCAAACGCTGTAATCGGTGGGATGTCTATCTTACTTTACGGGATTATCGCAAGTAACGGTTTGAAAGTCATGATTGAAGAGCAAATCGACTTCAACCAAGTACGCAACTTAATTATTGCGTCAGCAATGTTGGTTATTGGATTAGGTGGCGCGGTCTTAGACCTTGGTTACTTAACCTTCTCAGGAACTTCCTTATCAGCCATCGTTGGTATTATATTAAACTTAATCTTACCTACAGAGGTGACTTTCCAAGCCGATAGAGATGTTAAATAATTAAATAAAAATTGTTAGCAAAACGGCGGTTGAGACTAAGCTATCTCAACCGCCGTTTTAGCGTTTATTGTTTTTCAAATGTGTTAATTAGTCTCTGGAATAGTCTTTATCTTCGCCTTGTAATTCTGGGTTGGTATCAACTTCGTGATACATGTTATGGATAGACAGTACAACGAACAAGAATAGGAAGGCTGTTTGTAACCAGAATATAGTAAGGTCAAACATGCCGTGCAGGATAACGATACTGCAAAAACTACAAATCAAGGCTAAGCGACGTCGTAAAATCGGATATTGCCGCATTTGATGAATTTTCTTACCTAATGAAATCAGTGAAGGTAGCAATATACCTGTCCCAATGGCACCATAAGAAAGAAGCGTGTCTAAGACAATATTATGCGCATGTTGGGTGTATTTGTCCCCATAGTCATGCCAGACATTGAGATAAGTCAAAGGACCTTGTCCAAACCAGAAGTTATCTCTTAAGCCTTTCAAGCCGATTTCCCAGATGACAAACCGGTCTTCAAAAGCAAACCCTAAGTCCTCAAATCTCGGAAGGAATCCTAATTTGATGGCAATCAGTGTCCCAATCGTAGCAGTTATAAATGTCCCGACTGCTATTTTTTTATAACCCAATACGAAATAGAATATGAAGAGTGTCCCAATCACCACGAGTAGTGAGGTACGGGTTCCAGTATAGGTGATGGCGAATAGGTTGCATAAGGATATAAATAGAAAAACGCATTTCTTCCGGTATTTTGTCGTCCGCATCATTTTGTAGAGTCCAATAAAGAAGAAGAATTCTAACATCATGGCATAGTAGTTGGGGTTGGCAAATGTTGCTTCCGCCCGACCGTTATGGATACGGTTAATTTCTGGGGATATAAAACTGTAATCCCATTCTGGTACCCAATTTAAATATTCAAAGGTTGCGAATATAAAGATGATAAATGAGCCTATTAAGGCAATGTTCAACAATTCTTCAACGTAATAGGGTCGAATGACTTGCTGGTAATAGTTGAAATAGATGGCGATTGGTATAAAGGCAATCGAAATCCCTAATCCTGCCCAGTTTTGAAAAATAAATGAAATCACGGCTGAATATGCAATAAATATCCATATTGAGGTAGGAACTTCTCGCTTAATGTAGCGCGGACCAAGTAGGCCTAACATAAATAAGAATATGAATATGACAGCAAAAGTGACTAAGGTCATATAAAATGGAAATAGGTTACTGATAAATAATATAGAGATCAGTAATGATTGAACTGGCCAGGTTAGTTGAGCTTCTGGTTTACTCACCAAAAGTGCACCTCCCTAATGTAATCATAATTATTATTATAGCAACAATTCACGAAAAAAACACGGACAGGGTGCAATATTATTAGATTTTTAAAACCTTTAATTTGTGATGTGGGCAAAGAGTGAATCCCTACTCTATAAGCACGATAATTAAAAGATAGGTGGAATAATGATATAATGAGGTATATTGATTGGAGGGACGGATATGGAAAAACTCATTTGGACGGGACTTGATGAAAAGACCTTTAGACCTTATAAGTCTTGGATCAACAAAGGTCTTCCAGGTATCTGTGGAACCTATTGTGCGGCGGTATTAACCCATTTTATTGTGCTTCGGGACACCAACCACCGGATGGCTAAGCAGGACTTGATTGATGCCTTTAAAAAGGTTGTCGACGACTACCACATACATAGTGGGACTTTTTATTGGAATGTTGCAACAGGCTTAAATTCGGTCTTTAATTTTGAAAATTACCGTGCGAAATCAGGATTGCTACCAGATATTGAAGTGCCTAAGTTAATTGATCAATACCAAGCACCAGTCATTGTAGGAACCCTAAAGTATTTAGGTTCCGCCTACAAAAACCATTGGCTTCTAGTCTATGCTTACGCATATGATGAGCAAAATGATTTATATTTTAAAGCTTATGACAATCACGGCAAATACAATGCGGTCATTCCAGCTAAACAAACGAATGCCTATGTATATTTAGAGCCAATCCAAGTAGCAACAAGAGAGCCATCTACTGAGGAAACAACAAACGAAGTGGACGATTTTACGCTAGATATTGAGATTGAAACTAATCAAGCAAGAAATATATTTTTGCAACGACAAGCTAAAGAAGCTGAAGAACGTAAGAAAAAACAAATTTTTGGAAAAGAGTGGAATGAATGGAAAGATATGATTATATAAGTATCGGTGGCGGGAGTGCCGGTATCGCATCAGCAAACCGTGCCGCTGAATATGGCGCTAAAGCTTTAATTATTGAGAAAAGAGACGTTGGGGGTACTTGCGTAAATAGAGGTTGTGTACCCAAGAAAATTTCTTGGCATGGGACTATGCTGAGAGACCAAATCAACGAATATGGGACTGCTTACGGGCTAAACTTCACTGAAGAAGGACCGGTTGACTATGCAACTTTAAAAGCCAATAGAGACGCCTATATTGACCGTGTCCATGGTGGCTATGCCTCAGGTTTTAAATCTCGTGGCACTCATTATTTGGCGGGTGAAGCCAAATTCATCGACAACCATACTGTAGAAGTTGACGGGGTCCAATACACAGCACCACATATCGCTATTGTGCCAGGTGGTCGTCCGCGTTTAATCGACCTACCAGGAATCGATTTGGTGGACACTTCTGATGACTTCTTTGAATGGGAAACATTACCTGAGAGCGTTTTAATCATTGGTGCAGGTTATGTGGCTACCGAATTTGCGGGTGTTCTAAATGGCCTTGGTGTCAAAACAACTCAAGCTGTTCGACATGATCGTCCTTTAAGAGGATACGACCAAGCAATTATCGAAGTCTTAGTTGATGAAATGAAGAAAACAGGCATTGAATTGCTCACAGAAAGCGACCCAGAATCCATTGAAAAATTAACTGATGGTTCACTTCGCGTAAACTTTAAAAATGGCCAACATGCTGACGCTGAAAAAGTAATTTATGCTATCGGTCGTACACCAAATACCCATAATATCGGTTTAGAAAATACCGATGTTGAACTAACAAAATCTGGCCACATCAAAGTGGATGACTACCATAACACGAATGTAGAAGGTTTATATGCCTTTGGTGACGTCATTGGTAAAGTTGAATTAACACCAGTAGCCATTATGGCTGGTAGAACCTTGTCAGATACAATTTTTAATGGTGCTGACCCGTACTTATTAGACTATGACACAGTACCAACTGTCATCTTTACCCACCCAGCAATCGGGGCGATTGGCTATTCAGAAGAGGCAGCTAAAGAAAAATTTGGCGCGGACAAGGTAAAAGTGTATAATTCAAACTTTACCCCAATGTATTCAGCTGTTTCAGAAAATCGTCAACCAGCGCGGTTTAAATTGATTACCCAAGGCGACGATGAAGTGGTTGTTGGTGTTCATGGGATTGGCTATGCTGTAGAAGAAATGATGCAAGGTTTTGCGGTTGGTGTTCGTTTAGGATTAACCAAGAAACAATTCGACCAAACAATTGCCATCCATCCTACAGGCGCAGAAGAATTCGTAACAATGCGCTAGAGTTAATAGAAAAAAAGCGTCCATTGGAGTTTTAAAACCTAATGGGCGCTTTTTTGCATAAAAGCAATTGTATTCATTTTCTTTTATTTAAATTTTAGTGATAAACGCGCTCTATATAGATTTGGAAGCCGGTCTCAGTTACATCAAAGGTAACATGGTCAATGGCTGCCGCCAAGATTTCTGTGTTAAAGGTATCGCTTCGAATACCTAGCAAGTCTTCGTAATAATATTCAATTTCAGGCTGTCTTCTAGCATTCAAATCATCAAGTTGGTCAATGAAAGATTGGGGTAGGTCGGCCTTTTTGCCGTCGAACTTAATCACTGAAGTGGATTGTTTATCTGTCGCGATACATAGATCCATCTGGTATTCGTTAATTTTATATTCCTCGAATAGGTTCATGAATTCTGACACTATCCGGTTAACTTTTGCGTATTCTCTCATGTTCTTCAATTCTCTCCTTAATGACATCTAGAATAGGGACTATAAATGCAGCGACAAAACCGCCAGAAAAGCCATTATTGTATAGGTTCAATCCGGCATGGGCAGTGCCAGTGTTATGCACAACTGCTGCATGCATAGCGCCGGCAATAATACCTGCCTTCCATCCATAATGCCCAGCAATTGGTGCTAGGGTAGTACCGAATAGAGCTGCAAGTAATGCGCTCGTAGAATTCGGATTGTCGATATGCATAGCAATCTGCATCAGGTAAACCCCCGTCATAATCGGTATTACATTGAAAGGGTGTTTACCAAAGGCCGCAAAGCCCGCAACAGTCAACACGCCACCAACAACAGCACCTTCCAACTGACCACCAACAACATAGACATAAGCAATGGCAATCCCGCCAAGAATCCCCATATTCATCAGGGTAAGCGGGGTACCAAATTCAATTACAAAATCCGAAATTAATTGCCCAGAAGACTGTCTTATTTTCGTAAATCCTTTAAATGAATAATCATTCAGAATGAATCCCGCTAAAAAAAGGGCCAGTGAGAAAATGATGAAGAACCATGTAACAATTGGACTGGAAAGTTGTTTGGGTTGGATATCATAAGTTACAGGTAGCTCAAACACCCGCATGATGGACGTAATAACCAGTCCGATAACCCCGGCGGTAAAGCCGGTATTGTACAAGTTGAACCCTTGGTGGAACCGTAAGAAAGATGCTGAAACAGGATGGATGACAAATCCAATCGCCACTCCAGCTAAGATCCCAATCGGCATTCCCATATAAATAGGCAAGTCTTGACCGAAAGTGATTAATGAAACCACTGGGCTTAAGGCAGATGAAAAAAGGGCACCCAAAATTAAGTTGGCAATCGGTGTGTCTGAAAATTTACTGTAAAAGTAGGTACCGATTAGGAAGGGAATTGAATTGTAGAGGTTCTTCCCGAAAAATGAAAAACCCATAACCGTTAATACCGCTGCTAAGATTGGCCCAGTAATTTTAGGCGCAGTCCGGTGAATAAAAAAAGTATTGGCCAAAGTTAAGGTCCCTACATTAACAAAAGTTGCGCCAATACCGCCGACTTCAAAGTAGTCTGTAATAAGATTACTTGGCGACAGAAGGATGGTCCAATAGCCCTTAATCAGGGAATTTGGGGCTTGAACACTTAGCCCAAAAAGGATAAACACTGTGGCAACTGTATAGAAAAACAAAGGTTTGATCTCTGTTTTCCCGAAGAATAGCTCTAAAAAACGATGTACTTGTCTATTAATTATTATACCCATTAAAAACCGCCTCAATTTATAGAATAGAAAAGATTTATCTGTATTTTAATAGTAGCAAGAAGTAGTGGGGGTGACAAGCAAAAAATGCAAGGAGAGGAAAACCTAATAAAAACATCTAGGTATAAAAAAAGAGCTGTGAAGAAGGTTCACAGCTCTTTTGTATTTAACACTAGTTGTAATATCTGGCTATAATTAACTATTTGTTTAATTCAGACCAGCATCAAATTTTTCGTCCCAACCAGTAGCACGGATGATGAATTTACCGATTTCTACGTAAAGCACTACAGAAGCAGCGCCTAATAGAACTACAGTCCACATTTCCATGGCCATAGGGTCACCTAACAAGTGAACAGTACCGAAGGCGTCGTTAAGACCTGGTACGAATACTGTAATTAACATCAACACTGTTGAAGCTAATACTGCGATGTTTAACCACTTGTTGTCGAATGGATTTGAGGCGAATAGTGACTTGAATACTGACTTAGAGTTGTAAGCGTGGAACAATTGGATAAATGCTAATGTTAAGAAAGCCATAGCTTCTGCATCTTCCAAAGGCACACCCATTTGGTAACGACCATACCAGAATACAAATAATGTTATAGCACCTTCATAGATACCTTGGTAAATAATTGATGGTAATACACCATTTGATAATAAGTTACCAGAACGTCCACGAGGTTTATGTTCCATTACATCAGATTCCGCTGCTTCAAGACCTAAAGCAATTGCAGGGAATGTATCAGTTACTAAGTTGATCCATAAGATATGGATAGGTTCTAAGATTGTCCAACCAAGCATTGTTGCAACAAATAAAGTCATCACCTCACCCAAGTTAGCAGATAGTAAGAATTGAACTGCTTTTTGGATATTTGAGAATACTTTACGTCCTTCTTCGATTGCAGTGATGATTGTCGCAAAGTTGTCATCAGCAAGCACCATGTCAGAAGCACCTTTAGAAACTTCCGTACCAGTGATACCCATACCAATACCGATATCAGCTTGTTTCAATGAAGGTGCGTCATTAACACCGTCACCAGTCATTGCAACAACTTTATCGTGTGATTGCCATGCAGATACGATACGAACTTTATGTTCTGGAGATACACGAGCGTAAACTGAGTATTGTTCAACATTTGCAGCTAATTCTTCATCAGTCATTTCGTTTAAGTGTGCACCAGTTGTAACTGCTTCCTCTTGACCTTCCTCAATAATACCTAAACGAGCTGCGATCGCTGCGGCAGTATCTTTGTGGTCACCAGTAATCATAACAGTACGGATACCCGCTTGTTTTGCAGTAGCGATAGAGTCTTTTGCTTCTGGACGCTCAGGGTCAATTTCCCCAACCATACCAGCGAAGATTAAATCATGCTCTAAAGTTTCTGTGTTGAATTCACTAGGTAATTCATCAATGTAACGGTAAGACATACCTAATACCCGTAATGCTTGGATTGCCATACCGTGGTTAGCATCTAACAATTCCTTACGAGCAGCTTCATCTAATGGTAAGATTTCGCCGTTGTTAACGTAGTGTGTAGATTTTTCAATAATAACGTCAGGCGCACCTTTAGTCATTGAAACGTATTTACCATGTGACTGCTCTTCGCCTAAAGTTTCGTGAACGGTAGTAGACATTTTACGATCTGAATCGAATGGTACTTCACCAACACGAGGTTGAACTTTGATTGTTTCACGAACATCGTAGCCTTTGTCGAAACCGAATTGAATCATTGCAGTTTCAGTAGGGTCACCAGCTAATGAACCATCTTTAGCGATTGTAGAGTCATTGGCCATATTCATAACTCGGAAAACAGGTTCATTATGGTCAATGTCTTCAGATGCATCGTGTAATTCACCATTGTAGTAAACTTTTTCGATAGTCATCTTGTTTTGAGTTAGGGTACCAGTTTTATCTGAACAGATAACTTCAGTACCACCAAGTGTCTCAACGGCTGGCAACTTACGTACCAAGGCACGACGGTCAGCCATTTTTTGAGTACCTAATGCAAGGATAATAGTTGAGATAGCAGGTAGACCTTCTGGAAGGGCGGCAACGGCAATTGAGATTGCTGTTAATAGCATTGTGATCCAGTCAAATCCACGTAATAAACCTAGGAAGAAAATAACAACGGCAATAATAACAATTGCGTAAGTTAGGAAACGAGTTAAACCGTTCATGTTTTCTTGTAATGGTGTTGTTTTACCTTCAGCGTTTTCTAACATCTCAGCGATGTTACCAACTTCAGTATCCATAGCTGTTGCTGTTACAACACCTTCACCACGTCCGTAAGTTACGTTAGTAGAAGAGAACCCCATGTTTAAACGATCACCGATACCAGCGTCGCTTTCAACAATTGCAGTATCTTTAGTAACGGGCACAGATTCACCAGTTAAAGCAGCTTCTTCAATTTGTAATGAACTGGCTTTGAATAGACGTAAGTCGGCAGGAACAACGTCACCAGCTTCAAGAATTACAATATCACCAACAACGATATCTTTAGAATCGATTGCTTTAACTTCGCCATCACGACGAACGTTTGCTTTAGGTGAAGACATTTTTCTAAGAGAGTCAATAGCATCCTCAGCTTTATTTTCTTGAACAACACCCATGATTGCATTAATTAATACAACCGCGAGAATAATAATCGCATCTACTAAACCGTGAGAACCTTCTAAAACTAATGAAAGTGCTGCAGCGATTAATAAGATAATAATCATTAAATCTTTAAATTGATCCAAGAACTTTTGTAAGGTTGACTTGCGTTCACCTTCTTTAATTTCGTTCGGTCCGTTCTTCTCTAAGCGACTGGCTGCTTCAGCATCAGATAAACCTTCAGTAGAAGAATTTAATGATGTGAAGACTTGATCAGCATCTTGAGTGAAGAAAGACTGATTGTTCTTTTCTTCTGACATTTATCATCTCTCCATCCTTTAAATTATTATCCCTAAAGCAAGATCCTGAGGTTGTCTTTCAAAAAAAGACTTATGACTACCCCTCCAAATAGAGAAGTAGCCATAAGTCTCATCTTTTAAGACGGCACCAGCAGATATCTGCCGTATATGTCGGCACCGCCACGATACAATAATCGGTGATTACTCCCTCATGGAACTGTTTAAGTTAAGATAATTATATTTTATTTAAGATAGAATTGCAATAATTAACTGAAATTAAAATGAGCAAAAAATGTCTAAATTTGTTGAATGGCAAAAGTACCATTTTTGGGGTATAATGATTTTTCGTGAAAAAAAGAAAGGTGTTGAATATGGAGTCATCTTACATTCAAATTATTAATCAAAGCTTACCATTTAATAAAAAACAAATTGAAAATGTATTGGGATTGCTAGAAGAGGGCAATACCGTACCTTTTATCGCTCGTTATCGTAAGGAAGTCACGCAGTCATTAGACGAGGTCCAAATTAGAGAAATTGAACATGCTTACCAATATACGAAACAATTAGAGGAAAGAAAGTCGTCAGTTCTTGCAAATATTGAAGAACAAGGAAAATTAACAGATGATCTAGCTAAAAAAATTAAACAAGCGACGGTTTTGCAAACGGTTGAAGACCTTTATGCGCCTTATAAACAAAAACGGCGAACAAAGGCAACTGTTGCCAAAGAGAATGGTTTAGAAGATCTTGCCAAATGGTTATTTTCATCACCGGCCACAGGTAATGTTCAAGCGGAAGCTAAAAAATTCTTAAATGACGAAATTCAAAACACTAAAATGGCCTTGGATGGGGCACACGAAATAATGGCTGAATGGATTGCAGAAGATGCAGATATTCGTCTATGGTTACGTAAATATACATTAAAAGAAGGAAAATTAACCAGTCTAAAACGTAAAAATGCGGAAGATGAAAAAGCTATCTTCGAAATATATTATGATTTTAGCCAAAATATCCAAAACGTGAAGCCTTATCAGGTATTAGCGATTAACCGGGCTGAAAAGTTGAAAATTCTAAATGTTTCTATTGAAGCAGACGAGTTTCCAATTATTGAACATCTAGTTCATCGCTTCATTAAAGGTCACCCAGTGTCAACTCGCGAAATCCAAGCGGCTATACAAGATTCATTAGATCGTTTCTTAAAACCTTCTATTGAAAGAGAATTGCGTTCTAAATTAACCGAAACAGCTGAGCAACACGCTATTGCTACTTTTTCAACGAACTTGGGTAACTTGTTAATGCAACCGCCATTGAAGGGACGGGTTGTTTTAGGTTTAGACCCAGCCTTTAGAACAGGTTGTAAGTTAGCTGTAGTTGATGCCACAGGTAAAGTTTTGGCTAAAGATGTCATATATCCGCATGCACCAGTCAATAAAAAAACTGAAGCGAGCAAAAAATTCAATGAATTAGTCAAAACTTACCAGGTGGAAATGGTTGCGATTGGTAACGGAACAGCAAGTCGAGAGTCTGAACAATTCGTTGCTGAACAAATTCAAGATAATGACTTAGACTTGGTTTATAGCATTGTCAATGAAGCAGGTGCTTCAGTTTATTCAGCTAGTGAAATTGCCCGCGAAGAATTCCCTGAGTATAATGTTGAAGAACGTTCAGCCGTTTCTATCGCGCGTCGCTTACAAGACCCATTAGCTGAATTAGTAAAAATTGAACCTAAAGCCATCGGAGTAGGTCAATACCAACATGATGTGTCTCAAAAAGAACTTGCTGAAAGTTTAGACTTCACTGTTGAAACTGTAGTTAACCGGGTTGGCGTCAACTTAAACACAGCTTCTGCTTCATTATTGAGTCATGTTGCCGGCTTATCGATGGCAGTTGCTAAAAATGTTGTTGCGTACCGAAACGAAAATGGTGTTTTTACAGACCGCAAGCAATTAGGTAAGGTAAAGCGTTTAGGACCTAAAACCTATGAACAAGCGGTTGGTTTCATCCGTATAACAGGGGGAGACAACATTTTAGATAATACAGGTATTCATCCTGAAAATTACAAGGAAGTTAAGGCAATTCTGAAAGAATTAGGTATTTCTTTAGAAGAACTTCAAAGTGAAGAAGCCAGAAAAACAATTGCCAATTTCGATCTAAATGTCTTATCTGAAACATACGGTATTGGTAAAGAGACCTTAGTAGATATTCAGAAATCACTACTGACACCAGGGCGTGACCCACGTGAAGACGTTGCTGCGCCAATTTTAAGATCTGATGTTCTTTCATTGAAAGACTTGAAAATAGGGATGAAATTACAAGGTACAGTGCGTAATGTTGTTGATTTTGGTGCCTTTGTCGATGTTGGTGTCAAACAAGATGGTTTAGTCCATATTTCGAGAATGTCTACAAAATTCGTTAGTAATCCAAGTGATATTGTTTCTGTAGGTGATATTGTAGAAGTCTGGGTTTCAGAAGTAGACGAGAAAAAAGGCCGAATCGGCTTAAGCATGCTTGAAATTAAATAATTTTCCATATTATTAAAATATAATTAAAAAACACTTGATTATTCTATTTTATTTGTTATATTTAAATTAACCTAAAGAGAGGAAGGTAGAAACGATGATGACTGTACATTCAAATACGCAAGCGGAATTTGTTTCTGCTTTTCCACATCAAAATTTATTATTATCATTAGCTAACTGAGGATTCTACCAGATATTGTAGAGTCCTATTTCTCGTGAAATACGGGCTCTTAGCTAAAACGCCGGCCCGTTTGAACGGGTCGGCGTTTTTTATTTGGCTGTGTTGTTGGATGTGGCTTTCAGGTTAGGCTTGGGTTGGAGACAATATTTACAAATAGATGGGAGAAATCTTTTATGAAAAATATGAAATTTACTAAAATGCTAACGACTATCTTTGCGACTTCTATTATAGTAGCAGGTTGCTCGCAAGCAACTATTGCCACTTCTAATCATTCAAATTCGTCATCCTCTTCAGAGGTGTCAACTAGCAATTCAGATACGGTAAATATTGGTGGACTTTGGGAACTGACTGGTGCTACTGCGGCATATGGTGTGGTCCAAGATAATGCTGTCCAATTGGCGGTTGAACAACGGAATGAAGAGGGCGGTATTGACGGAAAAGAAGTGAGTTATCAATCATATGACAATCAAGGTACACCAGAAGAAGCCGCTACAGGTATGACTTATTTAATTGAGCAAGGAAATTCAGTCGTCCTTGGACCCGCTACAGCGGCCTTAACTTTTGCTACGCAACCAGTTGCTGAAAATGCGCAAGTGCCATTTGTATCCGCAACGACTACAGTAGATAATGCAACCATTAACTCTGAAACGGGTGAAGTATGGGAATACTTCTACCGGACAAGTTTTGAAATTTCTTTCCAAGGTGCTGCTATCGCTGAGTTTGCCAACCAAAATGGCTATGAAACTGCCGCTGTATTGAAAGACAACTCGACTGATTATGGCCAAAACTTAACAGATATCTTTGTTGAAAACTTTGACGGAGACGTGATCATTGATGAATCATATATTTCTGGTGATACAGACTTCAGCTCAGTCCTAACAAATGTTAAATCTCAAAGTCCTGATGTAATCTTTATTGCAGGTTACTACCAAGAAGCAGGTCCAATCATTAAACAAGCCAGAGAAATGGGTATCGATATTGCGATTGTTGGTCCTAATGGTTTGGGTAACCAAAATATTGTCGAACTAGCAGGTGCTGAAAATATGACCAATGTCTATTACGTAGCCCATTTCGTATATACAGAAGATGCTGACCAGGATGTACAAGACTTCTATAACGCTTATGTTGAAAAATTTGGTACTGAACCAGATATGTTCTCTGCAGTAGCATATGACGCAGCAAATATGGTAATGGACGCGATTGATGCAGCCGATTCTACAGATCCAACAGCCATCAAAGACGCTATTGGCGCAACGGAAGGATTTGAAGGTATCGCTTATGATATTACTTTCGATGAAGAACATAACGTATCTGCTCCGGCTTATATTCAAGAAGTAGTTAACGGCGAACCAACCGAAAATGTTACAGTAATTCAACCAGATTAAGTTGAAAAATCTGTACTTTACTCAAGTAAATGATAAAATGTATGTAAACACTTAAAAACTATTGATAAATAGGGAGGGTTCTTCATGAAAATTAAACAATATATGAGTAAAGATGTTGTCACTGTTTCACCGGAGACTTCTGTAACAGAAGCTGTGGCTAAAATGGAAAGTCACCAGATACATAATCTGCCGGTTACTAAGAATGGTCAATTTGTTGGGTTAATTACACAAGACATTATTGATGCAAAATCTGCTTCAGATGCGACAAGTCTAAGTATATACGAATTAAACTATATTCTTTCTCAAGCAGATGTTGAAAAATTCATGGACAAGAAAGCAGCTACTGCCACTACTGAGTGGATGGTAGAAGAGGCAGCGGAATATATGCGTGCGAATAACCTTCGCGTATTACCAATTGTTGATGAAAATAAAGCAGTACAAGGGATTGTCACGTATAAAGATATATTCAAAGCCTTAATAGATTTATCTGGTTATACACCAGGAGATGAAGGTAGCCGAATCGTCGTAAAAGTTGTCGAAGATAGAGTTGGGGTCCTTTCAGAAATTACGAAAGTTCTTGCTGATGCGAGTGTAAGTGTATCGCATATCTTTGTGAATGATGAAGATGATATTGAAATTACAATCCAAGTTCATGCTGGTCAAGGTGACAATGCTAAAGCAGCTATTGAAACTGCTGGTTATGAAGTTGTCACACTATAATATTATATAGCAGAAAAGTGGTTCAGATTCCAAAATCTGGACCGCTTTTTGTATTGCTTAAGTCAGTATTTACGACAAAATTTCTGTTATTTAGTAGATTTTTTTATATCAAAAAACCAGTCAAACCCTTATGAAATAGTAGTTTTGACTGGTTTTAAATGTGTTAAAAGTACTTATGCGGCTAACAAGATTTGAACTTGCACGAGAATACTCTCACTGCCCCCTCAAGGCAGCGCGTCTGCCGTTCCGCCATAGCCGCGAATCTAGACTTCTAATGAAGCCTAGTGAAAATTAATAGATTAAACCAACTAAGAAAATGACTGCAAAGAAGAATAGTAATAAAACACCCAAAATACTATAGAAGGCTTTTGATTTATTGATATTACCTGATTGCAAGAAATGTATCGTCATGGTAATGATCAGTATGGCAATTTGCATTAAAGTCAATAATAGCACAATAATCATAAAAATCAATGGTGCTAGTAATGAGCTTAAAAAACAAACGATAGCGACAATTACTGAGATACTATTCATACCGAAGAAATGAGTCAGCCATACATTATTACTCATTTTTTCGGATTCATTATTTCGATTGAATAGGTGAATAATTGCTGGTAACAACCACAGGCTAATAATGAGAAAGACGAATGTTTTCAAACCAAAGCGCCAAGGAACAAATTCAAAATTCAAGTTTGGTAAGATAGATAAATCAGCAAACCATTCATAATGAGAAACGAGGTAATTTGCAAGGGAGGTAATAGATACAGTATTTAAAACTGCAAGTAGCAATAAGCTTGTAATACCATGGTTTGGATTCTTATTTAATTCGTTAGTAGTTGGTGATTGTATTGGTTTTTTGATGTAGGACAAGAGATAAGCTATATAAGAAGTGAGACGGTTACCATCTTGTTTGTTTTCACGGCGACTAGGGCCATCATTATCGGCAGATTTTGTTTTTTTATTGTTTTTGCCGAAAGAAAATAAGGATTGCTTAGCTTTCTTCTCGCCTTTATTGTCATCATTGCTATCAGAAGAATCGGTATTACCACCCGCATAAGTTGCATTTTGAATTGGAGAGGTTTGGTCATCTTCATAAGCCACAAAGTGGTCGTCTTCATCATATGTTGTATCCGCAAATGAAGCTGCGGGAATTTCAATCGTATCATGTAAGTTGTCATCCGAGTCACGATGGGTAAAAATATAGTCACAGTTTGGACAAATTTTTGTACCTACTGGAATAGTCGACTGACAGTTTGGACATATCATAGTTATCATTGCTCCTCATCTTTTCATCACAATTCCTTTTCAATACGTATGAGTTTAAAAGAAAGTGTGATTTACTTCAATCCATGATAGCATAGTTTTATAGAGGACAGTACAATTAACAAGAATTTTAGTGTTTTTTTTAAGGAGTAAAAATATGACCTATCAACAAAAGACTTTACCAACAAAAGTTGATCCCAAAGAACATATAGCAGCATTAGATGTGTCGAAAACAAAAGCAGAAGATGGGTTAAAGCTATTGAAGATTTTCACTGCAGAAACAGGGGTAGAACCGATTATGTGGGGGCCATCGATCATAGGCTATGGTATTTCTTATGTTTACGTGAATAAATTAGCGGATGTTGATAAGGGTGTGCTGAGTGAATTTATTGGCGAAGGATATCAATATATGCAAAGTCACTTCAATACAATCGGTAGATTATAAAAGTATTTGCGTTTTTTTATCTTAAATAAGAGATTTCGTTTAACCTTTTAAACTATCTTTGATAAAATATAACTATACCTGAAATAATTGAAATGGACATGTTACCAATGAAAATGGCGCATACTTGTTATCGTGTGAAAGATTTAGCAGCTTCAAAAGCATTCTATAAAGAAGCATTTGGTTTTGAAATTGCAGAGGAAAAAGATTTTCCAGAACACGAATTTACATTGACTTATTTATCATTACCAGGTGATGATTATGAATTAGAGTTAACTTATAACTACGGTTCAGAGGCTTATGATTTAGGAAATGGCTATGGTCACATTGCGATTGCTGTAGAAGATCTAGAAGCGCTTCATGCAGCGCAAAGCGAAAAAGGTTTGGATGTTACTGAACTTAAACAATTACCAGGGGATACCAAACCAAGATACTTCTTTGTGACTGATCCAGATGGCTACAAAATTGAAGTAATTCGGTTATAATAAATAAATTCAAGATCTTTAACGATTAAAGCTTTATCCGACAAAATAGGATTGTTTTCTAAGTGATTTCGTGTTAGAATATCAATATGCGATGAGGCGACACGCACAGCATATTGTAAGACTGTGCATGTAGTTAAAGAAAGTACACGATGAAAATCACCACGGGAAGTGGGTACTTGGTCAAAAGCTGATGTGAACGGCTTAGACCCTAGTCTTGGAAAGCGAGGATATTTTTGTCCTCGCTTTTTTATTTACCTAAAAATGAAAGCTTTTTCATAATGCTAAAATTATTTTTTTAGTTATAATAAAGAACATAGTAACAATACCGGGGGGGTTAATTAATGCCTAGTGAGAAGTTAGTCATAGTCAGTTTAGATGCTTTTGGAACGGAGGATTTAGCATATGCCTTGACGTTGCCAAACTTTAAGAAATTTCGTCAAGAAGCAGCTTTAGTGGAGGCAGTTGAATCTGTTTACCCATCACTAACCTATATATGTCATACTTCAATTATGACTGGTCAATACCCCAAAGATCACGGCATTATAAACAACACACTCTTACAACCCAACCGAATTTCTCCTGATTGGTACTGGTATACTAAATATATTAAAACACCAACCTTATTCGATATCGCGAGTGAAAATGGGTTGAGTGTTTCAACAATCCTTTGGCCTGTTACCGGTAAAAGTAGATCCATCGATTATAATATTGCAGAAATTTTCGCAAACCGAAAATGGCACTCTCAGGTTGCGGTATCCCTATTAGCGTCATCACCTAAATACCTCATTGAAAAGAATCATAAATTTGGTCATTTACGGTCAGGGATTAGACAACCAGAATTAGACGACTTTGTAACGGCAGTAGCAGCATATACTATTGAAAATGAACAACCAGATGTGATGGCAATCCACCTTGTTGACCTTGATTCTACTCGACATGGTTTCGGCGTGAAATCACCTGAAGCTAAAGCGGCCATTGAGCGAATGGACGTACATCTAGGCCAATTGTTCCAAGCGATTGAAACAACGCCAGCCTATAAAGAAGCCCATATTGTCTTATTGGGTGATCACTATCAAATTGATACCCAAATTGTTATTCGACCGAATCATCTATTTAAAGAAGCTGGATTAATAGAAACGAAGGCACAAAATGAAATCCAAGATTATAAAGTTTACGCAAAAGGGGCGGACGGCTCTTGCTATATCTATGTGAAAGATCATACTGCTTTTACAATGGCACAACTTAAAGAAATTCTAGCACCTTTAAAACCATACATCGAAACCATTTATAATCAGGATGAGGCGGTCACTTTAGGTGCAGACCCTGAATGTTTTGCCTTAATCGAAGCAAACGAAGGTTATTACTTTGAAAGTGACATTGAAAGACCAATCATGGAAGATACCAATAAACATATTCCAGGCGTAAAGCTATTAAAAGCGAGTCACGGCTATAGTCCCAAAAAAGAAAATTATACGACAATGTTTATGGCTAAAGGACCTAAGATTAAAGCTGGTGAAACTTTAGCCAGTGGCCGATTGGTAGATGAAGGCCCAACAATGCTAGCAATGTTAGATTTAGCATTTAAAACGCCAGTGGAAGGAAAAGTTTTAGGGGAAATTTTTAAATAGCAAATAATATTATTTGCTTAAAAGTAGGGAGGAAATCATTTTGTCTAAAGGAAAAGAAGCAATCCCATCAATCCAAGGTAGAAGCTTGGTCGATGAAATGTATTATTTTAATATTGGTAATCATTATGAAGCTTACAAATTCCTAGGAGCTAAGAAACAAGTTAATAATGACCAAGAAGGCTACCAGTTTACTGTATGGGCACCGAATGCCAAGTGGGTTTACTTGGAAGGTGATTTTTCCGATTGGGCAGAAATACAAATGGAGAAGGTTGCGGATACTGGTGCATGGACTATTTTTATGCAAGATGCAAAAGAATGGGACCTTTATAAATTTGTCATTGAAGATCAAGATGGCGTTAAAAGAGAAAAGCAAGATCCCTTTGCCTTTGCTGGGGAAGTGCCACCAAAGAACGCCTCTGTGATACAAGATATCCCAACTTACGAGTGGCACGATCAGGAATGGATCAAACAAAGACAGCAATCAAATATGTTTGCGAGCCCAATAAACATTTATGAAGTACATATGTCATCTTGGAATAGACAAGAGGATGGTTCGGCCTATACTTTTGCTGACCTAGAAGCAGAATTGATTCCTTACGTTAAAAAAATGGGCTATACCCATATTGAATTTATGCCTTTAATGGAACACCCATTAGAAGCCTCATGGGGTTATCAAATTTCAGGTTATTTCTCTATTGCTGGTCGTTTTGGTCATGATTTTGGTCCGTTAATGTCCTTCGTAGATGCCTGTCACCAGGCAGGTATCGGGGTCATCGTTGACTGGGTACCAGGTCACTTTGTGGTGAACGATGATGCCTTGGCTAATTATGATGGGACAGCAACTTTTGAATACCAAGATCCTAATCGTGCTGAAAATGTCAGATGGGGGACTAAAAACTTCGATTTGGGGCGTAATCAAGTCCAGTCATTCTTGATTTCCAGTGCTGTATTTTGGCTCGAAACTTTCCATTTTGATGGTATCCGAGTTGATGCAGTTTCAAATATGTTGTATTTGGATTATGACATTGGCCCTTGGATGCCGAATAAATACGGGCATAACGTTAATCTGGAAGGGCTTGAATTTTTACGAAAACTCAATACAGAAATTCTTCTCAGAGACCCATCTTACTTAATGATTGCTGAAGAATCTACCGCTTGGAGTGGGGTAACGAAACCGACGAGCCTAGGTGGTCTAGGATTTAACTTTAAATGGAATATGGGTTGGATGAATGACACCTTGAAATTCTTCGGGATTGATGCCTTAGCTAGAAGTTATAACTACAAGTTAATCAATTTCACTTTCATGTACATGCATGATGAGAATTTTGTTCTACCCTTCTCACACGATGAAGTTGTACACGGTAAGCACTCATTACTAGGCAAGATGCCGAATCATAACCGCTATGAGATGTTTGCGAACTTGCGTGTCCTCGAAGGATACCGACTATTATATCCCGGCAAAAAATTATCCTTCATGGGTAATGAAATTGGTCAATTCTTAGAATGGCGTTTCTATGAAGGGTTGGAATGGTCATCTCTAGATCGAGAGTATAATACTGAATTCCAATCTTACGTTGCAGAATTGAACAAGCTGTATAAAGAGACGCCTGCACTTCACGAGCAAGATAACCAAAAAGCTGGTATTACAATTATCGAAGCAGATGATGATAAAGAAACCACCTTATCATTTATCCGTCATGGTAAATCAGCTGATGCCTTTTTAGTATGTGCCTTTAATTTTACACCCGTTGAACGTAGTCACTATCGAATTGGTGTCCCGTATGCGGGCACTTATCAAGTGGTCTTAAATAGCGAGATGAAGGTGTTTGGTGGTAACTGGGTGAGTCAAACCACAAGCTTTGAAACAGTGACGGTACCACATAAAGGGCAACCTTATTCACTAGAAATCCACTTACCATCTCTAGCAGCAATATGCTTCGAACCAGTAAATATCAAACTAACGCCTGAAATAACAAATAAGAAAAACCATTAAAGAGGTTAATCTGTTACTACATTTTTCGTCGACATGTCGTAATCCCATCATATTTGGGTGGGTGCCTTATGTAAAAAGGGGGAAAGGAGTTTAACTCCGCTACTATGTTAAATAATGAAATGATTGCTATGATTCTTGCTGGTGGTAAAGGTACTCGTTTAGGAAAATTAACAAAAAGTATTGCTAAGCCAGCTGTTCCTTTTGGTGGTAAATATCGAATTATTGATTTTACCTTGAGTAATTGTATGAATTCAGGAATTACAACTGTTGGTGTCATGACACAATATGAACCGATGATTTTGAATGACCATATTGGGAATGGTGATTCTTGGGATTTAGATACTCGCGACGGTGGTGCCTTCGTATTACAACCTTATTCTTCTAATGATGGAGAAAAATGGTTTAATGGTACTGCGAATGCCATTTATCAAAATGTATCTTTTATTGATAGTAAAAATCCTGAATATGTATTAATCCTTTCAGGAGACCATATTTATAAAATGGACTATGCACCGATGTTAGCAGCGCATAAGGCAAATGGCGCCGATTGTACTGTTGCCGTTAAACCAGTACCCATGAATGAGGCTTCTCGCTTTGGTATCATGAATACCAATAGCGAAGGAGAAATCGTTGAGTTTGAAGAAAAACCAGAAAATCCAAAGAGTAATTTAGCTTCAATGGGGATTTACATTTTTACATGGGACAAATTACGTGAATACTTAACGCAAGACCCCGAAGGCATGGAAGACTTTGGTCAGAATGTAATTCCTGCTTATTTAAACAATGATGAAAAATTGTATGCTTATTCATTTGATGGTTACTGGAAAGACGTAGGTACAATCGACTCATTGTGGGAAGCAAATATGGAAGTACTTGATCAAGAACATCCATTACAAATCCGCGACAAGGGTTGGCCTATTTTCTCAAGAAATACCATGACTACACCACAATTCTTATCGACAGAATCTGTAGTTGAAAATGCCATGATTTGTGATGGTTGTATTATTCGAGGCAGTATTAAAGACTCAATCCTTTCTCCAAATGTATTAGTTGGGAAAGATTCGACAATTGCCAACTCAATCATTATGAAGGGATCAAGTATTGGTGAAAATGTCAAAATTGAATACGCGATTTTAGGTGAGGAAGCCGTTGTTTCTGATGGGTCAGAAGTCATCGGAACCCCTGATAATATAGCCGTTATTGGATATGAAGAAGTAGTTGGAGGTAATTAATATGGTTAAAAATAGAGTTACAGCTATCTTAAATTTGAATGAATCGACAACTGATTTAATGCCTTTAACAGACAACAGACCAATTGCCAACCTACCATTCGCTTGTCGTTACCGTATCTTAGACTTCTATTTATCAAGTTTATCGCACGCTGGTGTGCGTTCTGTCGCTTTATTTATGGCTGAAACTGGTCGTTCTGTATACGACCATATCCGTTCAGGTAAAACCTGGAACTTTGATAATTACACAGGAGGGGTTTTCACCTTCTCACAAATGAACCATAAACGCGCTTTATATGAAGCGGCGAGTCGCAAAGGTCCATTCTATGATGACCATCACTTATTTATTGAAAGTTCAAATGCAGAGTATGTATTTGTTTCAGGTGCCAAAATAGTAGCCAATGTCCATCTAGATGAAGTCATTGAAAAATTTGATGGTTGCGATGCTGATATCGTTCGTGTTTACGCTGAAGTACCGCGTGAATTGATTGAATACCATCCAAACGAATACATTATTCATTTAGATGACGACCAAAATGTCGAGTGCCTTTCTAAAGAAGGGATTACACCAATTTCTCAAGCAACTATTAATTATGATATGAACATGGCACTGGTTCGAACAGACAAATTGCTTGAAATGATTAACCGCGCTGAAGAAAATAACTACTACAAAGAGTTAGATGACGTCATCATTGAATATATGGATGACTATAAAACAGTTGGTTATCTTTATGAAGGATACGTCGGTAACGTAGATTCTATAAAATCTTACTATGATGTCAGCATGCATATGCTAAACGGTGAATACTTTACCCAATTATTCCAAGGTGATCAACCTATCATTACAAAAGCACATAATGGTTCGCCAACTTATTATGGTAGCCATGCAGATGTCATTAATGCACAAATTGGTACAGGTTGTCAAATTTATGGTGAAGTGGAACATTCTCACATCTTCCGTAACGTTAAAGTGGCACCAAATGCTAAGGTAGAAGATTCTATCATTTTCCAAAGTGCGAAAGTTGGTAAGGGTGCAAGCGTAAAATATGCTATTTTAGACAAAAAAGTTGAGGTAGCGCCAGGCGCAGTCATCATTGGCACACCTGAAGAACCTATTGTGATTCCAAAAGGGACCTATGTCGCTGCATCAGACGAGTCATTCCAACACCCAGCTTATAAGTTTAAAAAAGCCAAAGGATATTAAGTAGTAGATTAAGAGATGAGAGAAGGGTAATCATATGAAAGTTTTATTTGTCGCCGCTGAGGGTGCGCCATTCTTCAAAACGGGTGGACTTGGAGATGTTGCCTATGCATTGCCAAAAGAATTGCGCAAACAAGGTGTTGATATCAGAGTAGTATTGCCGTATTATACGCAAATGCCTGAAAGATTCAAGGAGGAACTGACTGAAATCACCCAATTTAGAGTTGAATTAGGTTATAAATCAGCCTATGTTGGGGTAAAGACGCTAACACTTGATGGCGTGCAGTATTACTTCATTGATAATTTAGCGTATTTTGATCGAGACCAATTGTACGGACAAAATGACGATGGTGAACGGTTTGGCTTTTTTGACATCGCAGTGATTGAAATGATGGAAAAAGTGGACTTTATACCAGATATCATTCATGTAAATGACTGGCAAACAGCCATGATTCCTGCCTTATTAGTGGATCGGTACCATTGGGTAGATAGCTACCGAAATATCCGCAAGGTACTAACTATCCATAACATTCGTTTCCAAGGTTGGCAAAATGAATCTGTCTTAAAAGAAATTTTTAACACTACCTATGCTTTATTTCATGAAAACGGGGTTAAAAAGGAAGGTCAAGTGAACTATCTTAAGGGCGGTATTAATTTCTCTGACAAGGTAACAACAGTTAGTCCGAATTACGCCCGTGAAATTCAAACACCTGAGTTTGGTGAAAAACTAGACGGTGAATTACGCTATAATGCTTGGAAGTTATCAGGTATTATTAATGGGATAGATTATGAACAAAACAATCCCGAAACGGATCCTAATTTAGTTGAAAATTATGATGCATCAACAGTTCAAACGGGTAAAGCAGCCAATAAACGTGCCTTACAGGAACGAGTTGGCCTAAGTTTAGACCCGGATGTTGCTTTACTTGGGGTAGTTACCAGATTGACTGATCAAAAGGGTATGCAGTTGCTACAAGAAAAAGCTGAATATCTGCTCACAAATTTCAATATTCAAATTGTTGTGTTGGGTACCGGTGATGAAGCGTTTGAGCACTCATTCCGTTATTTTGAATGGAAGTATCCTGGAGAATTTTGTGCGTATATCGATTTTGATGTCGAATTAGCCCAACAAATTTATGCCGGTTCTGATATGTTCTTGATGCCTAGTGCATTTGAACCGTGTGGCTTATCACAAATGATTGCTATGCGTTACGGTACTTTACCAATTGTCCATGAAACAGGTGGCTTATCAGATACCGTTCAACCATACAACCAATATACTGGTGAAGGTAACGGCTTCTCATTTAACATCTTTACTGGGGATGTTTTCGCTCATGTTATCCAGAATGCCTTGGATATTTACGAAAACCAACCGGATGTATGGTTCCAATTGATACACCAAGCCATGGCGACAGACTTTAGATGGACTGAGCCGGCTAAGGAGTATATCCGTTTATATGAAGACTTGCTATAATTTAGGGAAATGCTTTAAGCTTGCTAACCAATTAGTTTGCTAAATTGAATTCCTTCATTACATAGGATGGTGACTGAGGTTGAGGCACATAGGCTTCAACCTCTTTTCCTATTGTATAGGGCCTCATTTTTATGATAAGATAGCTCATAATACATTAAAATTGGATTGGAATGAAATGAAAAGATGAAAGTAGTAAAATTTGGAGGTTCATCAGTTGCATCAGCAGAACAACTGATGAAAGTGAAAGATATTGTAATTGGTGACGCTGATCGTAAAGTGGTGATTGTTTCCGCGCCTGGTAAACGGGATAAGGAAGATATCAAGGTGACCGATTTGTTAATCGACTTGGCTGCTGAAATTTTACACGATAGTGAAAATGCACCAGCTACTTTTAATAAAATCGTAGACCGCTTTAGAGATACAGCTGAAGGGTTAGAAATGGATCTAGCCATTGTGGATGATATTTCCAACCAGTTAAATGAATTAATTAGTTCGGATATCACAGACCAACCAGCTTATTTTGTGGATGCGATTAAAGCCTTTGGTGAAGATGCGAATGCGCAATTAATTGCCGCGTATTTCTCTGGATTAGGTTATGGGGCCTCTTACTTAAATCCTCAAGATGCTGGCTTGTTCTTATCAGATAATCCTGGTCAAGCGCGGGTCCTACCAGAATCTTACCAAAACTTATACAAATTACGGGAACGAGATGGTATCATTGTCATCCCTGGTTTCTTTGGTTACACAAAAGATGGGAAATTAGTGACATTTTCTCGTGGGGGTTCTGATATTACCGGTGCGATTGTCGCAAACGGTGTCAAAGCGTCAATGTATGAAAACTTTACTGATGTTTCGTCTATTTATGCTGCAAATCCTGGAGTAGTTCATAATCCTGTCGCGATTGAGCGACTGACGTATTCAGAAATGCGTGAATTATCTTACGCTGGTTTCTCCGTTTTCCACGATGAAGCTCTGCAACCAGCATTCATCGCTGATATTCCTGTAGCGGTAAAAAATACGAATGAACCACAGGCACCGGGTACTTTGATTACGAGAACACGTCCAAAAAATAACCTAGCGATTTCTGGTATTGCATCAACAAGCGGATTTGCCTCTGTTTATATTAAAAAATATATGATGAATAGAGAGGTTGGTTTCGTTCGTCGCGTCTTATCTGTCCTTGAAAAATATGACGTTTCGTTCGAACATATCGTATCTGGTATCGACGATATCGATGTTATTTTTAAAGAAGATGCCTTATCGAAAAAAGAATTCGAAGAAATGGTTGCTGAAATCAAAGCTGAAACCGCAGCGGATTCTATTGAAAAACGCGACAACCTAAGCTTGGTTATGTTAGTAGGGGAAGGTATGATTGAAAATATCGGGAATACTGCCCGTGCAACAAAGGCCTTGTCAGAAGCCGGGATCAACTTGGAAATGATCAACCAAGGTTCATCTGAGATTTCTATTATGTTTGGCATTATTGAAGAAAGAGAAGATGATGCTGTTTGCGCCATCTACAATGAATTTTTCAACTAAAATTCAATACATACGAAAAAGGAGTGGCGAGGCCACTCCTTTTCATTTGGATAAAAATCCGAATATTACGAATTAAATAGTAAGAAGTACAAGATAACCACAATACCAAGGACAATACGGTACCAACCGAATACCTTGAAGTCATTAGTTTTAATGTATTTCAAGAATAGTTTAATAGTTAGGATTGAAATGACAAATGCTACAACCATACCAACTATTAATAGCCAGATTTCAGTACCGGTGAATACGAAACCGTTTAAGAAAGCTTTGACTAATTTTAGCGCTGAAGCACCGAACATAATTGGAATACTCATAAAGAACGAAAAGTTGGCTGCTAATGGTCTAGACGTACCAACGATTGTTGCTCCCAAGATGGTTGAACCTGAACGAGATGTACCAGGAACTAGTGACAATACTTGGAACAAACCAATCTTGAAGGCGTTACTATATGTCATTTCTGCCATAGAATTGATTTTTGCTTGTCTGTTTTTGTTGCGGTTTTCAATCCAGATAAACCAAATACCATAAACAATTAACGTAACAGCAACAACAAACCAATTCATTAAGTTTGCTTCCATCCAAGAGTCTAATAGTAGACCGGCTATAGCAGCTGGAAGACACCCAACGGCTACTTTAAACCAAGTCGTCCAAGTTTCCTCTTTTTCTGTTTTGGATTTGTTTGGTGCGAATGGATTTAATTGGTTAAAGTTAATCCATACTACGGCTAAAATTGCGCCTAGTTGGATGACAACCAAGAAGATATCCCAAAATTCTCGACGTACATTTAATGTAATAAATTCTTCAAGAAGAATCATGTGTCCAGTTGATGAGATCGGTAACCATTCGGTAATCCCCTCAACAATACCCAGTAAAATGACCTTTAATGTATCTAACATTTATCAATTTCCCTTCATTCAAAATAAAATAATTTCTCATTTCAGTATAAATGAAAACAAGAAAGAAAACAAAAAATCATCAAAACTTTAAAAAGTCTTTATGTTTGAAATCGGTGAAATCGCTTCAGGGATATATTGTCATTATTTTTACGAATATGATATGATTAAAGTAGTGAATTAAATGAATACTTAAGGAGCGAGCGATATGTTTGATTTTTTTAAAAAAAATAAGAAGAAGGATACTACAAAACAACCGAGTAGTTCTAAAGTAGCGGAAACTTTATTTGCTCCTGCAACGGGCGAATTTAGCTCTATCGATCAAGTAGATGATCCTGTATTTTCACAAAAAATGATGGGTGACGGTTATGCCGTAGAACCTGAAGCAGGTGACGTTTATGCACCAGTTGCAGGTACTGTAATGAGTATCTTTCCAACTAAACATGCTATCTATATCAAAACAGATGATGATGTAGAAGTTTTAGTGCATATGGGTATTGATACTGTTGAATTAGATGGTGCACCATTCAATGTCACGGTAGCTGAGGGAGACCAAGTTAGTGCAGGTACCCAAATTGCTACAGTAGATTTAGACCAATTAACATCTGCAGGTAAAGGAAAATCAATCGTTGTCGTATTCACGAATTTAGAAGACTTTTCTAGCTTACAATTAACTGCATCTGGTCAAGTTAAACATAGTGCAGAAGTAGGTTCAGTAACAACAAACAGCTAAGATTAATACGCATATATATATTGGCTCTACAATATATAGGACTGATGACTTGAAAAAGTCATTGGTTCTATATTTTTTTACAAAAAAAGAGGAATCTCCATTATCATAAAGTTAACC